>JACQEY010000183.1 GCA_016200355.1 Nitrospirota bacterium | reverse complement strand
GCGCAAACATGAAGAAGAGGCAGGATAGTGTGGTAGCAACTTGCGGCACTGACAGACCTACCCGCACGTTTGCCGGGATGTAATACCCGTAGATTGCCAGCCATATGATGTTCACATAGGCGCATCCGAAGAAGACACCCATGAAGATGTTGCCGAATTTCGACCAGGATACAGTCGAGACTTTATTGCCTCGCATATACCAGACGAAACTGAGAATAGTGGTGGTAATAATGACGTTAATTCCACCATTCTTGGCCGACATCACCCCGTAGTTTCCTAAGACCGGGTGCTGCTGCCCTCCCATGGCCTTGAGCTCAGCCGGAGTCATGACGATCGTATGGGGGGTAATAAACACCAAATAGCCACAGCAGAGAACGAATACGAGATATTTAATGTAGCGTTGATATTTTTCCGCACCGCGCATCCGGCCAAGCGCCTGCCAGAGATAATAGTTCGTGCTCAAGAAGAGGATGCCGATCATGGTGGCTTGAATAATGAAGAGCCAGGCCAAGAGACCGCCCATGAGCGTAATCCCCATCTGCTGACGATAGGCGTACACCTCGCGCATCAGCCAGTAGCCGGCGAACGGCAAGGGAATCAAGAACGCCACGCCGAGTGCCATGGCGATATACCCCATCCAGTCATAGTGCGCACGATCCTCATCAGTCTTTGAAGCCAAGAACTTGTATGCCGCGTAGGCCGCCACGACGCCGCCGCCGAACGCCATATTTCCCAAAATGCGATGCACATTGAGCGGATTCCAGAGGGCGGTATGTATGACATGCCAAATGTTCCCCAGGTACCGGCCCTGCTCATCGACCCCGGCCGGCGACATCATGAAGCCGATCCAGGAATTTGCCAGGAACATCAGCAATGTGCCGATCACGTTCAAGACCACGGACATGCTCAAATGAATCCACTTGAGGAACCCATCCTTCATCTTGTCCCAACCGTAGTAGTAGATGTAGAGGGTTCCGCTCTCCGCGACAAACATCAGCGCATAGATGTGCATGACCGGGCGGAAGATACCGGATAAGTAGCCGAAGAATGCAGGATAGAGGGTCAGAAAGGTGAAGATCAGGATGCCGCCTAGAATAGCAGTCAACGAATAGGCCGTCAGGCTGATCTTGATGAAGTCGTACGCGAGGTGGTCATACTTCTTCGCCATCGCCTTATCCTTCGTCACCACCCCCATGAACTCGATCACCATACAGAAGATCGGAACTGCGAGCACGAAACTTCCGTAGTAGAGGTGCTGCTGGTTGGCAAACCAGAGCAACACACGGCTCTCGAAGTTATACCGTGGATAATCCTTCGGCCCATCGACGGTCTTCGGAGCAGGGGCGCCGACGACAATACCCTCCGTCTTATAATAGACGTCGCGCCCCTTCTCGACTTTCGCCTCACCTTCCTTCTTCACCGCATCTGGCCCATCTGCGCCCATAGCTAGTGACGGAAGCGATACGGCGATGGGGAGCAGGAGAAGGCCAACCATTGCGCATAGCGCCATGATTGAAAAAAACTTCTTCCCGGCTACACGTCCCATGAAATACCTCCTTGATGCATTCTGAAAAAGATTCGCGTTCTATTTCCTGTACACATAAGCCAGAATCGGAGTAGCAGAACCACCGGGCGCTAGTTCCGGAATAGGTACCAGAAATCCAGTCCCTGCGAGTCCATCAAAAAGTGGTCTACTGCTAAAAAATAGGTAATGCACACTGCCAGTGACACCACCACGTAGACGATTGTCATGCCCATCGCACTTCCTCCCTCAGACTTCGCAGACGTTCAAGAAATCCCAGCGCCGCAGCGGCCCTGCTTAGCAGGGGCACTGAATTCCGGCGAACCAATAAAAGAACCACAAGCCCACCGCACAGGTGATGTAAAAAATCATCTTGCCGATTCTGACCTTTATTTCGCTATCTGGTGCTGCTGCCGTGGCCATCGCGTCTCCTTCTCTCCTGATGCAACCAATGTGTCCCGAATCAACTCAGCAACTTTCTTGACACACAGATACCCGTATGTTATTCAAAAATCCTTGCCGCCTACAAAAAGTCAGAGGAAATTCGATGAAAAAAAAATCAAAAGTGTTCGACATTATAGTTTTGGCCGGAATGGTTGTCAATATACTTCTGGCCGTGTTTCTTATTCTCTACTACTTTGATTTTTTGTAAGTTTTACATGGTCTTTCTCTTCAGTTTCTCTCTGATTTCTCACCAGAAACCGCACAGCGAAACCCGATTGTCTCATCGCGAAAGTCCTGAACCATCTTACTTCGGCTGGTGATGCGAATATCGGCTCCCGTGGTCGCATAGCCTCCCCCACGAAGCACCCGAAATACGCCATGGTCCGGACTCTGCGGATTCTGTTCCGGGGCCTCTTCGAAGTAGCGTTCCGCGTACCAGTCGTCCACCCACTCCATCACATTACCTGCCCCATCCATGACACCGTACGGGCTCTTATCGGTCGGAACCGTGCCGACGATCGCGGAGACCTCATGACCATCCTGCACCCTGGCCCAATTCGCTCCGTTGGGTTGCTCCACGTTGCCCCATGGCCATAGGCGTCCGTCCGATCCTCGCATGGCCTTTTCCCACTCCGCCTCAGTCGGAAGCCGTTTCCCTTTCCAATGGCAATAGGCCTCCGCATCCTCCCATGAGACATAGACCACAGGCTGATTGATGCTCAGCATTTTGCTCATATTCTTGGCGTAGCGAGCAGGAGGACCAGACTTGCGATGCCCGGTCGCATCGACAAATTGCTGGTATTGAAAGTTGGTCACTTCGTAGCGATCGATGGCAAACGCACCCAGCACCAGCGTACGCTGCGGTCGTTCATCGAACCCGCCGCTATTGGTTCCGCGGATGAAGGGTCCTGCCGGAATCGAGATCATTTCTTCCTGGACCGGTTCTTCACGAGACACTCCATCAGGATTGATCGGTTCTGATGGGGTTGAAACTGCGGTATCGGCAGGAGGCGCTTCAAACGGAGTCAGCGTCGTGCCACGGAGGATTCCCATGATAGGAATCGCAGCGAATGCGAGGACGGCGAGAAGAAACAGAACCTTGAATTTAGTTTCGAGCATGAGGGTTATGACGGCGCGGGACTGTCGCTCGCCTCCACATCGCTCGCACAGCGAAACCCGATCGTAATATCCGTCCGCCAGGCTTTCGCGGCAAATCGTTTTGATAGCCGCGCATTATGCTCGGTCTCTCGCCACGAACCTCCACGCACGACTTTCAAATCCGCACGATCAGGCCCTTTCGGATCACGATAGGGGGCTTTTTGGTAGTAATGCTCATCATACGAGTCCGCAACCCATTCCGCAACGTTCCCGGTCATGTCGTAGATTCCATAGGGGCTTCGGCCATGTTCGAAAGACCCGGGCGGCGCGAGATACCGATATCCATCCTCACTTCCATCCAGATTGGCGTTTGCGCGGCCGTTTCTGACGTTGTCGCCCCACGCATATTTCCGCTTTCCCTCACCACGACCGGCCTTTTCCCATTCCGCTTCAGTGGGAAGGCGCTTTCCCGCCCATTTGCAATAGGCCGCCGCTTCATCCCATGACATGCTCATCGCCGCAAACTCGGGCTGCAGCAGCTTGGATTGATCATCTTCAAACACTTCGATCTTGGGCAGCTGTCGCTTGGTCATTTTGGCGAACCGGGCATACTCTTCTTGCGACACTTCTTTCTTGTCGATATAGAACGCGCCTAAGAACACTTGCCGCTCCGGCACCTCATCCGGGTCGCCGTCTTTGCTGCCCATGATGAACGGGCCATCAGGAACCTGGACCATATCTCGCCCTTCATCGCCTATCTTCGTTTTATACATCGAGTAATCCAGCGCGGGTGCGCTGGTCGGCGCCGGCCGAGCCTCGGTCTTGATCGACGCGGCCAGCGCTTTCATCTGCTTCGCCTTATAGGACTCATAGACCAGCAAGCTAATCATCAGGACGAACGCCCCAAAGACAAACACGATCCCGCCGATGAGCACTCCCCTATTTTCCATCGCGTCTCATGCTCCTTCGATTGTGCGTGACAAGGAGGGATCGGCCGGCTCAGATGCAGCCTTCTTTGCCGCGCGCATATCCAGCAACATCGAGATCTGCACACCGAGAAATCCACCCATAGCGGCGCCGGCCCCAGCACCCACGGATATTCTCTCTGTACCGGCAATGAACCAGGCAAGCCCCCCGCCCAAGAGAGTTCCCACCAATATACTCGCCAGGAAACGCCGCCCACCCATAAACCCGATGAATCCGCCGAGCACCAACCCTGCCCCACTCGCGAACGGCATGATGCCGCCGCCCATAATGATCCCGATGAGCGTCCCGACAGTTCCCATCACGGCCACGCCGAACAGGATATCAATGATCTTGAATAAAGGCGCAGATTGTTCCGTGCCGGACTTGGCCATGCCAATCACAATCCGTTTTTCTAGCGTCCTGCGCTCGCGACCATCGAACCAAAATCGATTTCTACGCCGGACGCGGCAATGATCGAAATGCCCCAGGCTTTGGCAGCTGGCTCATGCTTGTGAATCCGTTTGAAATCTTCGTAGACGTTCACACGCTCTTCAAACCACTGACCGACAGCTTTCGTGCCGCTTTGCACCACGATCTCAGAGCCGCTGAACATCCCACCTTCGGTCAACGTACCCTCAGGCTTAGCCACACTCCAGACATACTTCGTAAACACAGGAATAAACATCAGGTCGGTATCCAGCGAGGCATAGATCGCCGCAATCGGCTCAGTGTCCGTCGTTGCTTTTTGCAGGCGCCAACGCCAGGTGAGGACCGGAAAGGCCTTCGGATCCCAATCGATCTTCTTTTTCTTGATCCTTTGCCCCGCATCCCTCACCGCAAGAAAGTTTACACCATTCTCTGCCTGAACCTTGTAGGCATCCCGCCCCTTGGACTGACTTCGTTGATTTTCATGTTCCCAATTCAATGGAAATCCTTCCGCATCCTTACCCTGAAAATCCTCCAGAACCAAGGTTTGATTTTGTGCCGTGACTACACCAGCCATCAGAAGGCTTCCGCAGACCACGATCCCAACCGCCAGATATCTCCGGATCATTACCCCTCGCCTCATAACTCCCCACCCCTTTTGATTTTCATGCCTCTTGCGACGACGACGGCGGCGCCAGAACCCTCGTATTTTCCTCGGCCAACGCTTCTCCCATTGCAGACGGCTGGTTCCGCTGACACATCCAGAATAGGGCAAGCACCGCGCCCCAGAACACCATCATATTAAGCGTCACCATCTTCGCCGCGAACGCAAAGTCCGGTGTAAAGGCCCAGGGAGAGACATCGGCCATCAACTCACTCACATGCCATGCCAACCGCCCGGAAGAACGGATATAGCCCATGAGACCCATGACCCACGTAAATGCCGCAGCCAATCCGAATAAACCCGCCATGCCCCTGAGGGAAATCTTTCCCCACTGGGCTGGCCCGTGGAGGAGCGCCCCCTTGAGCATCATTCGATTGATGACTACACCGACCACAAGGACCGTCAACGTGGTTGCAGCCTGCGGCGACGACAGACCGACGCGAAGCTTCGCCGGTAGATAGTACCCATACACTGAGAGCCAGATAATGTTGAGTGCCCCCAAGAAGAACAGCGCCCCGATGAGGATGTTCCCTTTCGTGACCCAGGACACAACCATCGTTCGATTGGCGCGACGGTAATACAGAAAACTCATGGTGGTCACGAGAATCATGATGTTGACCGCGCCGTTCTTTGCCGACATCACTCCATAGTTGCCGACCACGGGATGCGACGCTCCGCCCATCGCCTTCACCTCACTGGCCGACATAAAAACGGTGTGGGGCGTCAGCCACACGAACAGAGCCACCATAAACACCGAGAGTAGCACTTGGTAATAGGGCTGATACCGTTCCCCGCCACGAAGGCGCGCCATGCTCTGCCAGAGGTAAAAGTTAACTCCCAGGAAGAGGACGCCGATCAAGATGGCCTGCACGACGAAGAGCCATGTGAGTAATCCGCCCATCATCGTCACACCCATACTCTGGCTGAAAGAGTAAACCGATCGCATCAACCAGTAGCCGGCAAAGGGCATCGGTAGCAATGCGATAACCGTGACAAATAAAAAGATATGCCCGACCCAGTCGAAGTAGGCACTCTCTTTTTCTGACTTGCTGGTGAAGAATCGATAGCAAGCATAGGCCATCACCACCGCGCCACCGGACATAATGTTTGCCAGAAAGCGATGGACATTTAACGGGTTCCACAGAGCCGAATGGAGCAAATGCCACCCGTTTCCCAAAAATTGCCCTTTTGCATCGACACCGGCCGGCGCCATCATGAAAGCCGACCAGGCGTTTGCCAAGAGCAGCAGTGCCGTCCCAAACAGGTTGCTCAACAGACCGATCGATGCATGAACCCATTTCGAAGCCGGCTCAGCCAGCCGATTCCAGCTATAGTAATAGGTAATGAGCAGCAGCGATTCTCCGAGAAACACGAATGCATAGACCGGCATAAAGGTTTTGAACGTCCCGCCCATGTACCTCATGAAGCTGGGATAGAAATAGAGAAATATCCCCAGCATGATGCTCCCAACCACCGCCGTCACCGACAGGGCGAGGAGTGCGACTTTGGCCAAGTCACGCGCGAGGCCGTCATAGCGAAGTGCGAGTTCAGGCTTTCTGCTGCTGAGCCCAAGAAATTCCAGCAACACACAAAATATCGGCAATGCGAGGACAAACCCTCCGAAGTAGGTGTGGAGTTGTGTGACGAACCACACGACCAATCGGCTGTCGAACGACCCGACACGCGAGTAGACGGTCTCCTGAGGAGAAGGCGCCGGTGGCCCATCGGGGATCCCTGGTGTTTTGAAATAGAGATCGGTAGCATCCTCGGCAAAGGATTGGCTCTGAAGACCCCAGCCTATCCCCAAGGCAACGAGAACAACCAACAGCAGCACAGAATACCAGACCGCTCTGAACGTGTTCTTCTTCATACCCATATGCTTAATGAGCTATAGAAAAACCATATTGACCCGAGAGACATTCAGTAATACGCTCCCACTGGATGCTCAAAAAGTTCGTCCAGTAAGGCAGCAGCGAACTATCACTTTATAAGGGGTGGCTGGGGTGATCCCAACTGCGCGCGCCCAACGAGGGCTTTCTGAAGCCGCGCGTTGCGCGAGCACGGGGATCGTCCCAGCTACCCCACCTCCTTTTTCAGCATTCTGCTAAACTTTCGAGCTGGAACCAGCCGTCATCGAAACACCTGCTCCCGTTGACTTGCCAAGGATTCCCATGACAAAGGGACATCGGAGCAAGGCACTCGACATCGTCTGTCCCTGTTGTTCTTCTACTTGCCGGCGAAACCCGAGATAGTAGCAATACAGCGCCATCATGCCTGTCACGAATCCGCCTACGGCCATGGCATAGGCAGTAGAAATTCCTGGCTGTTTCAAGAGAAAAATCACACATCCCGCCGCCACAAGATAGTATGTCGCGGCAAAGGAGAGTCCGGGCCACCACCAATACTTGAGCAATTCGCCCGCCTTCGTCCGCAGCATTCCCTGGCTCCATGAGGCCTGTGAACGAAGTCCCCCAAAGTAGGCGCAGAGCGCGACCCCGCCCCCCAACAACGCCACAGCGGACAGCTGGACAAGGGCCGCGCCCTGATTCGCCTCGACAAAATACCCCAACGACGCACCTAGTGCTCCGACGACGAGACCGACTGCGACCCAGGGGCCAAATTCCATCGCATGACCACCCACCATCGTACGGAGAGCCGCCCCATCAGGAAATGTCGGAAATGGACGGCCCATGAGGGCCACTTTCCGCACGTGACCGATTTCAAAAGCATCGCGCGCGACAGACGTACAGGCAATGATGATGGCCATCATGGCCGGCCCATCCGGATGTTTAAGATAGTCATACCCGACGACCCAGAGCAGCGCCAAAACCAACAAAGACAACTGGACCCCGTACACAAACCCAATCCAGCCGCTGAGCCAAAGCAGTAAACGACTCCCATCCTCGCTCACGATCTTCCCCCAGCCAGTAGCCCGACCGACGCGATAGGCTAACAATGCCGTCACCAGCGAGATAAGGCCGCTGACCGCCAACAACACGACCGGTTCCGAAAGTGGCAACAGCAACTTGGCCGCCCGATAGACAGCGAACGCCACCAACCCAGGCACAAACATAACGATCCGCTTCTGCTTGCGCACAGAGTTTTCTGTAACGGCCAGACTGAGGCTGGGCAACACTCGTAATGCCATTCGATGCAACATGTTTAACCTGTTAGGAGTTAGGGGTAAGGAGTAAAGGGATCATTGGGCTCCTCTTTACCATATCCACCTCACCCCTCACTCCTTACCACTCACTTCTTCGAAGAGGCCATCCCGAAATAACGCGCCTTCACTTCTTCCATCAGCGCGACGGTAATGCGCGTCCCGCCACGATCTGCCACTGTCCGTTCTAACTCAATGCGTGCCATGGCACGTACCGGCGCCGGCACCTTGTCCAATCGACGCTCCGCCTCAGGGTCCCATTCGATGCGCTCGCCCGTTCTTGGACGGAGCAAGATGTCATAGGTGACGACCCGTTCTCCTCTCACCCGCATATCCTGTTCGACTTCACCTCGCACGAGCGGGGCAAGATACGGAGGCATGCGGTCCAGCCGATGGATTGCATCGTCGGTCCACATCATCCGATCGACGAGTCCGCCTGGTTGACCGGCGGGGACATCCACTCCTACTTTCAGCCCACAGCCGCGACATTCCGTCCGGATGAACCACTGGGGTGTCCCGTCCTCGTACGAACGTTCTTCAACCCCCTCGGTATGCATCCAACGACCACAGCCACAGGTCAGCATGGGACGTCCTCAGTGCTGAGTGCGAAAGACTTGGAAATTAACTTCTCGGACCGGAACCTTAGGCGTTTCTGAAACCTCAGCACTCATACGAATTACCCAATCTTCCCTGGGTACAAGAGATAGAGCATCGTGTAGGTGGTGGTTCCGGTCACAAAGAGGACGCAATACACGACCATCGTGAACCGCCCGAGCGCCCGATGGCGGCGCGCGCCGTTCGGCCAGATCCGCTGGATCGTCATCTCAACTGAGAACACAATGGCGATCAGAGTCAACAGGCCGAGATACACTTCGAATTTCCGCATCGAGAAATCAGCGGTAGCAATGCGCGAGAAGAACAACACCATGACCAGCGCCGTGAGCGTGCCAAAAACCACCCCGACTTTCCTCCACGTCGTGAGCAACAGGGTCTCCTTGAGCGATCGGACCCCATCGATCACTTGTTGCGCGCGAAAACCCAGCACGATCATGTAGATCGCCATGATCAATCCGAGAATGACCAGAATGATATGCACCGTCAGCACAGGGATGAAGACATAATCATAGAGGGCTTGCGACCCGCCAAAGCCTTCCTTCCCTTCAAAAGCCAACACGCCTAATTGACGAAATAAATAGTAGCTTATGAAGAACGCCAACATGGCGATCATTCCGCCAAACATCATCCAATGATGAGCATCTGCCCGGCGTCTCTTCGCCTGGATCCAGCCGATTACAAAGAGCCCCGTAAAAAACGTCGCCATGAGCTGGCTCATATCCGCCCCGACCGTGGCATGGGTTCCAAAAAACCCAGGCTCTCTCAGCCATTCAAGCATGACACCTCTTGTCGGTCGTGGTTTGTTTGGTTCGTCTGGTTAGTTCCGTTCAACCAAATAAAGGAGACAAACTAAACAAACCAACGCAACCATCCGATTCTCACGCTTCACGAGCTTTAATGCCCTGCACGACCGCTGACGGTTCCAGTTCTGTGACCGTTGGGAAACCTGCCTCTTCCATCCACTGAATCGCATCTGCCGTCTTGTAACAGCCGCCTCGTTCTGTGTTCACAAGAATATGGACCGCAAACGCGGTCGTCCAGGCAGGACCGGTTCCTGCCTCATTTAAGAATCGATCCTTAATGACCAACCGGCCACCTGGCGCTAAGTGGGTCCAAACCTTCTTCACCAATGCTGCGTTCGTTTGGAAATCCTGATAGTGCAAAATGTCTGACATCAGAGCGACGTCGTAGGGTCCACCCAGTCCATCCTTGTTAAAATCTCCGGGAAGCAACGCAATTCTCGATTCCAAACCAACTTCTTTCACCGTTCGTTCCGTGAGTCGAAGCGTCGCAGGCAAATCGAACACTGTGGCGGCCAGCTCCGGATAGGCCTGACAGAACGCGATCGCGTTCGTCCCTGCTCCGCCTCCCAAGTCAAGGAATCGCACCGGCCCACTCAGCTGCAGCCGCTTGGCAAGGTCTGGCCCACTCTGCTGTCCGATCCGGTGAAGTACCGCCAGCACGTTGCTGCCTAACTCAGGGTCGGTCTCAAAGACGTGCCGGTCGACCGACCGCTGTCCCGTGCGAATCGTCTGTTCCAACTTGCCCCAGTTATCCCATTCTGCATCGTGAAGCAGAAGGAGGTGGCCAATATATTGGACGGAGCTGCGGACCAAATGAGTGGCTGCAGCCGTCGAATTCGCATAGGAATTCTCGTCCTTTTCCAACAGTCGCATCGCGACAAGGGCATTCAACAGCAGTCCCAGTGTCTGCCCATGAGCGCCGATCCGATCGTCCACTTCGGAGAGCGTTTTTTTCTTCCCGTCTAACGCGGAAAACAGATCCAGCCTGACAGCCGTGAGCAGGATTTTAGTCTCCCAGTAGTACCCAAGCTGGAAGATTTCCGCGAGTGAAAGTTCTCGTGACACACCGCGCCCCTCAAGCAAATCGCTTTGAAACTCGGCATCTTACCTAGATCGGAAACTGAAAGGCAAGGTGGCAGAAGTCGTGTGACCGGTAGGAAAAACACAAAGGGCTCAGCGAGTTGCCCCGCTGAGCCCTTCATTGCGGGTTACCCCGCTCAGGCACACTCTCGCTTACTTGATTTCAGCCTTGAGATTGGCTGTTCCGCCATCTGTCACATCGACATCAAACTCCACTTTCTTGCCCTTGGCTGCAAAGGGATGCCAGGCCACGACCTTGTGCTTTCCGGCCGGCACATCCTTGATCTCGAAGCTGCCATCGTCCTTCACGACCGCAAAGTGAGGGCTCGACACCGGGAGAAAGAAGCCCTGCATGAACTCATGCTGGTCGCACTGTAAACGATAGTACCCATCCTTCTCTGCACCACCGCGGAATACCACCGGCTTGTCGAGCTTGTCACCCTTCTTGGCCAAACCGATGTTGAAGCCGGTGGCCGAGCTGGTGCCCTTCACCACAAAGCTGTGTGGATTGTGGAGCACGCCTTGAACCGATTTTGGATCATCCGGATCGGCGTCAAGGTTCTCAACCTTGAAAGACTTGTTATTCACCACCACGCCAGCGAACGGCAGAAACTCGCAGAACGCCGCCGTCACTTCCGTACCGCCATACCCATCCATGAAGGCCTTATCTTCGACATCAATGACCGCAACCACGGCATTCTTCAGACCACCATCCTTACCGACTTCGATGGTCTTCAAGAACCGCTTATCCCCATCCATCAACGACTTGTTTGGATTCTGCGGACAGAATTTTGGATTGGGGAACTTCGAGAACAAAAACTCCTTTTGCTCAGACTTCCCGGCAAAGGTCACCTTGCCGGAAATCGTTCCGCCTGCGAACGAGGTGAGAGGCACCGCGACGAACGCGACGGCTGCCACCCCAAATACAACTGCAAGTGCACTCTTCATGGGACTGCCTCCTTGTGATTAACGATAGACCCTAATTCCTAGCTCGCTGTTCCCTTCCTTTATCCACCGGCCCGACGAGAGAAAGGTAGGAACAGCTTCCTCTCTGGTGTGCTCGATCGACGACATGCTGGCGAGGCTGATCTGGACCGAGTATGTATATGAAATCCTACCGTATCCTGTCAATCTGAAACAAGAGGGTAAAAAAGCCCGTTCGGCGCTACTTCTTCGGTGTCGCCAGCCCAAATGATTTATGATGGTTCCAGCTCATTCGCCACAGGAGACCGGTCGATGTCGAACGAGCTACTAACCTACCCCTTGTTCGCCTTGGTCAACCCAAGCGATTTGATCGACTCCTGCGCAGCGGCGCGAGCCTTCGTGGCGGGATTGAGAAGCATTCCTGGATCGGCATGGATGCCGATATCCGACACACGGTTGCATTGCCGAATCACTTCATTGAGGGAAGTCAGGGCATCGGCCCGATGGGGATCTGACAATGAAAGCTGTTTGATAAGTGTCTCGGCATACCGCTTCGCCTCTCCGCAATGATGGACGATAGCCTTCGCATCCCCCATTCCACCATGTGCCACCATTTCTTCGACGTTCTTCATCAAACCGTTGCCCTGCTCTTGCAGACTAGCACTCGATGCCTCCGCTGCGCGTGCGGTGCTCTTATCCCAGACAAAGAGAAACCACAGGGTGGTTAGACCTACCAGCATGATAACCGGCAGACTCCGGCCTCTGATCATATGAAGCAACCGCACATCTCCTTTTTAATATCGACCCTTCGGCGCCAGCGGGGAAGAGGTCAGACGATGATAGAGACGGTGAAACTCTTCGGTCGTGAGGGTTTCATTCTGTAATTGGGCAAGAGTGGCCTGATCGATGGGATATTCAACCGTGTCGTCATAGTTCGATGATGCAATCGTCACAAATCGTGGAGGAAAGAGTCGCTCCGGCAGGAGAATCCCCACACCGAGGTTGTATTTCAGCGCCAACCGAATCGCTTCTCGCGCCTTGTCAGCCGGAACTTCTCGGCCAAACCCAATGTTTTGCGGAGGCTGCCCCTGTCTAAAAAACTGAAAGTGGACGTTAGTCATCCCCGCTTGCGTAAACTCTTCCTTCACTGTGGCTACCTGGTTCTTGTACTGGCTCGCCAGTACGACTTCGACACGGCTGACCGGCGGTATTGATACAACTTCAGCCGCGACCGTGTGAGCGCCCATCACACCGGCACACACAGCAATGAGCACCCCATGAAGGTATCGAGAAAACACCATGGATACTTCGCCTAAAAGCTGAATCCCAACGATGTGGTGCCGTTCACAGTCACGGTCACATCTTGCACTTTCTCTCCCAGGGTCGGATGCCAGGCCTTGATCCGATAACTGCCTGCCGGAAGATCCTTGATCGTAAACACGCCATCAAGCCCGGTCATCGCATAGTATGGATTCTCAACGGCAAGTCCGTGTCCCTGCATGTAGGGATGCATGCCGCATTGCATGATGACGTCGCGGCGGTTCCCGGTAAAGTGGATGGTGTCACTTGTACCGGACTTGGTAAGCGACGGCCGGTGGAACATGATGAACACGTGATCGCGATCCCGTTCATAGATCTGCAAATCGTGGGATACGGGGTCAAGATTTATCACTGTCAATGGGTGAAGTTCCCGCATGACCGATACGAACGGCACGAATTGACAGATATTCGCTTCCAGTTTCGTTTCCGTAAGCTCGAAGGGTTTGCCTTTCTCAATATTCGCGATCGTCACGATTACATCTTTCAGACCTTGCTGTGCTCCAACGGTTACTTCTCGAAGCAACCGGTACCCGGACCCATCGGATAATGCCCCGCAATAGACTTGATCGGGATATCGGCGAAGCTCGAACGGTGTGGGCAGCGGAAGTTCACCGGAAAACTGCACGGTTCCAGTTACCGTGCCACCATTTGACACCGTCGTTTCCTCATACGCCCAGGCTGCGATCGGACAGATGACGAAAACACTGAGAACGATCGCGTGAGAGATAGCAGCCACAATGCGCCCGCCATGTACAGCCATGCTCACCACCTTTAGAAATAAATAGAAATAAAATAGATGGGGGGGAGTATACATACTCCCCCCATCGTCAAGGCGATCTTAATCGGCCTCGCACTCGTTCCAGCAGAACCTTCGTTTCTTCAACGAGCCGACGTTCGCGAAATGGCCCCTCCGTCATTCCCACTCTCCGCCCTCTTGGTCGGCGGAACCTGCGGCATCAACGGAAGAATCCGCTGATCGTCAACCGGCAGTACCTTGAAGAGACCCCATTGTCCTGCGTTGGCATATGCCGGACGCTGATTCTTCCACATATAGTCGCCGACGATCCTATTCGGACCTCCGGCGCCGCCCGTGAGATAGGCGTTAATCACTTCTGAACCGCCGAACTCCATGGTGCTGACCTGGTCGGCACCCTGCGAATAAGGCTCATGCGGCCACTCATGGCCATCGACGGTGAACAGCTGAACCTGCTCGCTGAACGCGCCGAGCACGTGAATGGCCACCGGATCTCCGACATGTGCCTGCAACAGCGGCGTCGCAGGTCCTCCACTCCCGGCTTTGACGCAACTGAAGACCTCCGACACATCACAACCCTTTTCCATCCGCCAAGCAGTCGGTTCCGACTGATAATTCACAGCCGTGATGCCGGCTGCCTGTTGGATATAGGGCATGAAGCTTACGCCTATGATGTTATCTTCGTCCTGGAACATCAACGAGAAGGAACGATAGTTCTTTCTGCTTTCGTTCCCTGGGATCGTCCGATCCACGAGCACATCGGCGCGCCAGCTACTCTTCATCGTAACATCGGCGCCCGTCATTGGATCGCGGTAGTGCGATCCCTTCGGACCGACAATGATCGAGCCGAACAGGCCATTGCGTGGATTCTCGACCACGTTCCCCCAATCTTGAATGAGGGCGGCCAGTTCTCCGTATTCCGGATGAGCAAAATAGGTGTATGTTTTGCTCTGCCCCGGACCGATCGTTTGATCGCCCGGGTTGTTACCGACATTGGCGCCGAATGAATCTTTCGGATCGAACGCCATCATATCGACGTGGAATCCGGCCCGTTCTTTTGCCATCTCATTTTTCAGATTGATCTTCATGCAATCGCCGACGTTCACATGCAAGGTCAGTGGGCTCGGCCTGAGTTCACCGGCCTTAACCTTGCCACGATCACCGTCGAGTACATACATCTTGCCCTGCTCGTTCCCAAACACCATCTTCCGTTCCAAATCGACTTCCATCACACCCGGCGTCCCTTCGTGGTACCGGATGTTCTGGTCGATCGCCGACACGTTGAAGGTCTTCACGGGAGCGTCTGTCGGACAGACCGACGGAGCAGACTTTTGAATCTGTTCACGGCTCGGCAAAGGCTTCAGGTCCCCTTGCAGTTCATCGAAGACCCGGAAGATTCCCCAACTGCCTTCCGCGAAGTGGGAGGCGCGGCCGCTATAGTAGAGATAGTCACCGGCCTGTTTCTGCGGTCCTCCCGCTGCCGGAATCGCCGGATCGTAACGCTCTCCGATCGCCAGGTGAATCGTGCTCCGCGGCATGGCGGTCGTCGAATACCGTTCCATCGGGAACCAATGACCTGTCACGTGCCAGGTATGCACTTCGTTTGCAGACCCTACCAAGGCGCGCACCAGAATCGGATCGCCAAGATAGGCCCGCAACAGCGGAGTGCCCGGATCGCCGTGAATACCGGAGACAAAGAGTTTCGACGGGTCCGGATTATTGGCTAGACGCACACTCAACGGCTCCACGCGCATGCTGTAGCCGCTTCCGGTGGTCGCTTCGCCACCGTTCAGAAACCACATCGCCGACTTATTGATACGCTCTGGGAACTGATGGGACGGCGGCCCATCGACGGTGGTCGCCCCCACTCTCGCTTGCGGATTATCGGTGGTGATCAGTTCCGCCGTCCGGGCATTGCTGTCCATGATATGCATCATGACTTCACGGAAACTGCCACGGATATGAGCCGAAACCGGCTCCAAGGTATGGATGTCCGCAATGGGACCGCTCCGGATTTCTTTCCCTGTGACAGGATCGTGATAGGTCGAGCGCGGCGGCTCGGTGATGAACGCTGAAAAAAGCCCATGGCCCCAGGTATCGGTTCCAAAGACATGGTCGTGCCAATACACGGTGCCGAGATCGGCATCGACATACCAGCGCTCACGGATGAACTCGACGCTGGCAATATCGTTTTTACTGTGCGCGTATTTCAACGGTGCATCGAACGTGATGGTCTTTCCGTTGATGGTTTTGATCCGCGCCACTTCGAAGTATTTTGGATCGTCCATCCCGACGCCCAGTTCAATGTTCATATGAAACTTAGACGTATCGGCCACTGTGATACTGCGCGAACCAGCCTTCGTATCCGCCGTCAACACAGTGTTACCCGGCAATGGCATCCCCTTAGTTGGCTGGGGATCCTTCAGCATGGTGAAGGCGCGCAACGACATGTCGTACGAGAATCCGATCGTCGGGCCATCTGACGCGCTGGTATCGAATTGGAAAAAGTGCGGATGAAGGTTGATCTTATTCGACCATCCGGTCCGTGCATCGTCCGGTATTTCGTTCTTGAAAATGATGTCGACGCAATCGTACACGTTTCCTCGAATGACCAACGGAAGCTGTCTTTTTGGATTCTTACGAACTTCGGCCTCTTCCTCGTGCAACACATAAATCATTCCAATCGGGTCGACAAGCGCGGCGGACTTTGACGTCGCCGGCTTGAGCGTAATCGGCAATGTAATGGAATGAATCGTGTAGAACTTGCGCGGAGAATTTTCTGGACACAAACTCCAAGGACCCTGCTCACCTGGCTTGGCCTGTTCCGTGCTTCTCGTTCCATCCTCACGTACACGGAACGGTTCTAACCACGGTGCTCCGCCATGATTCGGAGCAAACGGAGGCCGCTTCCCAAGATGCGGACGCAGCCAGGGAAAGGCCAGCTTACCGGTTTGCGGATCAAACGTAATCGGAGGACGCTTCAGAGGAGTCGGAGACTCGTAGTCCGCCCACTTGTGCGGCGTCTCCGGCTCGTTGAGCGCCAACGTGCCCTCCCATTTCCAATTCACCACCGTCGCGTCATTCGCCTGGGCCTGCTTCACCTGATCCTCCGTCTTGCCAGGCAAGCCTTGCGGCGGCAACATGTACTCGGCCCAATCCTTGATTGAGACCTTGACCGGATTGGCTTTCCAATCTGTCTTATCCTTTGTGATCTCGTACTTCTTCCCGCCGTACCAATCCACGGTGGTACCAACCAACTTGTCCGAGCTGACGGCGAGCTTGATCTTTCCCTTCCGATCGGGCAACTCGACCAGAGGCTTCATCACGTCAGTTTGGAACCCGGTCGACTGCAGCGTGTTGTATACACGCCAGAATCCCCACATTCCCGTCACATAGTGCTGCGGAATATGGCAGTGAAACACGAACTCACCAGCCAAGGCCTGCAAGCCGCCGGACCCACCCTCGGTCACCTCATCGTAAATCTCCGATGGACCGATGGTCTGGACATCCAATCGATCCGACGGATCGCTGATGGGAGGAAACTTCACCGGGCCGTTCTTCGACAAGGTCGGATCGACCCTGCTGGTGCCAGGCTGTCTGGCCCAGCGGATCGAACCGCCATGCAGATGGTGCGAGTGCACGATTTCAGACCCACCGACCATCCGGAACGTAGCCGGGTCTCCCAAATATGAGCGGGGAACCGTGGTTGCAGGATCGCCAAACGTATAGGATCCATAGCCCTGCGACTCGTCGGCAAACCCAACGAGGTGCTCCTGCATCTCAAGTCTCGTGCCGTGTGGCTCACTGCGATAGTTGAGCAAGCGAGCCGCCGGCCGGTAGGTATCCGTGTGCGGATCACGCTGCGGCAACATGTCCCCCTTGCGGTTCAACAGTCTAAACGTCTCGTCTCCCGCTTCATGATAGAAAATGACGAATTCGCGGAAGTCCGAGCCGTTCGCCAGATCGATCATGGCTTCCCAGCCGCTCTTCATCTCTTCAGCAGTAAACGGACTCAGATGTCGAGACCCGCGCAGCTCGACCACAAGTGAACCCAACAGGCCCAAGGAATACTGCTCTCTGGTCGCATGGCTGTGGAACGCGCGCCCGCCTTGCTGCAGATCGTTGGGGATGTACCATTCAAACTCGCCGGTCTTTCCTGCCGGTACTAGTGCATCGGGATTATTGGCGGTCGCTGGTTTGCCCGTGTTGGCGACGAGCATCTGCGATCCGTTAATGATCATGTTGGTCGGTTCGTCGGCAATCTGATTTCGTAAGGTGATCCGGAGACAATCCCCTTGGTTCGCTCGAATGACCAGCGGTTGAATCAGATCGCCCTGCAAACCGTTTGACACTGCGCCTGTGGCAAACGTCGGATCGTCGCTTTCCCTCGCAGCTTTGTTTTTTTCCTCTTCCGCCCGCACACCTGCCACATTCTCGGTCAGCGCATACATGTACCCTGGATAGAAATCTCCAAATCGATTCACGGTAATTTCAACGTTGATCGCGGAAACATCGAAGGCACGGACGGGAGCTTGCGCAGGACAACGAGCACCCTGCGTGACCTTCACTTTATCCTGATCTTCTGCGACGAGCAGTATGCCCTGCTGCATCGCATGGGCTCCGGCGCCCTGGAACGGTCCTTTGGTCTGCACCTGCCGCTCGATTTGCTCGACGGCCTTCGACATCTTATCCATCAGCATCGGACCTGCCTGTACATTTACCGGTGTCGCCACATCGACAGCAGAATCATCTGCGACATGCGCGTCATGCGACATGACCGCAAACACAGGCGTCGCATCGGCAAACCAGAGACAGGCCGCAAACCCCATCACTCCGGCCCCCACCCACTTCAGTGATGCACTCATAACGTTTCGCCTCCTCCTTATAATTCGGTCACTATTAATCGGTCGCTATACTGTTCCGTCGACTATTCATTTTTGCTCTGGCGCAATTAGGAGTCTAAAAAAACAGTATATTCAGATCATAGACGAGGGGCTTGAGTCAAGAGGGGATATTGTCCTAAGTCAGCGGCCTCTCCCTCTACCAGATCGCACAATGCTTCATACAGTTTCTGGACGGCGGGCGCATCTCAGATCGGCGCAGCACGGATGATGGTTCCGGCCTCTGACACCTGAGAGTCTCTTCTTCAATGCGCACGCCTCTGCTTCTGTGCAATAATGGCATCCATGTTTCTGAAGCGTTGGCTGGTCGGCGATCCACTCAAGAGCAATCAGGCAGCACACGAACGGCTGTCGAAAACCCTCGCTCTCGCGATCTTTTCTTCAAACGCGATCTCCTCCGTGGCCTATGCCACAGAGGAGATCTTGCTGGTGCTGATCCTCGCGGGAACGGCAGCCGTTGCCTGGTCCATTCCCATCAGCTTTGCGATTCTATTTCTCGTCGTCGTCCTGACCATTTCCTATCGCCAAATCATCTACGAATACCCATCAGGCGGCGGGGCCTACATCGTAGCCCGCAACAATTTAGGGGAACTGCCGTCACTGATCGCCGCGGCGGCGTTGATCATCGACTATGTTCTCACGGTCGCCGTCAGCGTGGCCGCAGGCATTGCGGCCCTGACCTCAGCCGTACCGAGTTTGTTCCCGCATCGCGTAGCCCTCGGGCTCGTCGCCATCATCTTCATTATTGTCATGAATCTTCGCGGCGTGCGGGAGTCGGGGAAATTCTTCGCCGTCCCTACCTACTTTGCCATCGGCGCTCTCGGAGTGATGGTGGTGGTCGGAAATATCCAGGCCTTCTTCGGACAAAGTGTCTCGTTGTCGCCGGACCACCAGACGGCGATCGAAGAACTGACGCTGTTTCTGATTCTTCGCTCATTTGCCGCCGGCTGTTCGGCCGTGACTGGAATGGAAGTGATCTCGAACGGCGTGAAAGCCTTTCGCCAGCCGGAGTCCCAGAATGCCTCGACCACTATGATCTGTATGTCACTCATTCTGGCGGCATTATTTATGGGGATTACCTTCCTGGCGGACCACTATGCAGTTCTTCCAAAAACTGATGAGACGATCATTTCTCAATTAGCACATCTCACCTTTGGCACCGGGGCTCTGTACTACGCGATCCAAATTGGGACGTTGCTGCTGTTAATCCTTGCCGCAAACAGTGCCTTTGCCGGGTTCCCACATCTCGCATCGATCCTGGCGCGCGACGGCTATATGCCCCGTCAGATGGCGACATTCGGCGACCGCTTGGTGTTCTCGAATGGGATCATCATTTTAGGGGTCTTCGCTTGTTTCCTCCTGATCCTCTTTCACGGCGACACGCACGCCTTGATCCCGTTATATGCCGTCGGCGTATTCATCTCCTTTACGTTGTCACAAACCGGTATGGTGCGCCGATGGCTGACCAAGAAGGGGCCTCATTGGCGAAAGAACCTGATTGTAAACGGCGCAGGCGCCATCACGACTGGCATTGCCACCATCATCCTTGCCACGACCAAGTTTACACATGGCGCCTGGATCGTCTTTCTCCTCATTTTCATATTGGTCTTAATGTTCCGTTCGATACACTCGCACTACAAAGCCGTCGCTGCGCAGATCGCCCTCACGCGTGATCACCGCCCTCCACTTCCACGACGCAATATCGTCTTGATTCCCATCAACGGCGTCAATAAGGCGGTGATTCGAGCAGTCGACTACGCACGCAGTCGTCCCGGCGAGATTCGGGCGGTGATGGTGGACGTGGACCCAGAGTCGACGGCACGCATACAAATCCAGTGGGCTCAGTGGGGTTGTGGCGTCAATTTGTTTGCCCTCCCCTCTCCCTACCGCTCTGTCTTGGGATCCTTGCTCGACTACATCGAAAACATTCTAGAAAAGGAGCCCGACATCTGGGTGACTGTCGTCATCCCGGAGATTCTTCCCGCCCATTGGTGGCAGGGCATCCTGCACAACCAACGCGCGTTGCTCCTCAAGACAGCGCTGCTGTTCAAAGAGCGAGTCATCCTGACCGACGTCCCCTTCCACCTGAAGAGATAACTGTGAGGCGTGAAACGTGACACAGGACACGTGGGTTCGGACCTTTTGCCTTTTCACCTTTGCCTTTTGCCTTATGCTTGAGTCGCAGCAGGCGCTCGCCTTCAAGATCACTGAGCCGGCGGAAGGGGCGAAACTAACGCCAGGCACAACCGTCACCGCACGTGTGGACCTCGGCAAAGATTCCGGCATCGTCCAGGTCCGCTACTATTGGTACGGTGAACAGGACGACACACTGGTCGAACAGGAAGACGCTACTGCCATGGGATCGATCGTTGCGCCGGTGGCGCTGATTGGTTTGTCCAGCCACAACCCACCCTTCGGCGGCCCGTTGTTGGTTCCGAAAACCGGCATCGGGCCCATGCGTTTACTGGCAGTCGCAGAAATCTCGCGGGGACGGCTGGGCACCCGCTCTGTTTTCGATGAAATTCTGGTACAGGTCGAACCCACCGCCGCCCTCACCGCCATCGATTTCGAAACCGACAAGCCCTTGCAACTCGGACGTGCCGGACAATCTTCCGCATTCGGTCACGTCGATTCAATGGGTAAGATCTTTGAGCTGCCTGTCGTTGGGGAGTTCGCCGACGGCGTGACTCGCCGGATCAGCTCACCGGCCAGCGGAACCAGTTACAAATCCTCCAATGACAAGGTCATCAAGGTGTTGAAGAATAGCCTCTTACAGATCGTCGGCAACGGCAAGACTGTCCTCACAGTTACCAACCGCGGCAAACAGGCCTCGCTCGATGTCGCGGTGACCGTGAACGATGAGCCGAACGAACCACCGGTAGCCGACGCCGGATCGAACCAAACCGTAAAGGCTGGATTGAAAGTGAAGTTGAGCGGACTGAAAAGCCGCGATGCCGAAGGCGAAGCCCTGTACTATGCGTGGAGTCAGGTACGCGGCAGCAAGATCGCGCTGCTGGACGTGGATAACGCCGAGGCGTCGTTCCTCGCGCCGACTGTGTCGGAGAAACGGACATACCGGTTTAAGCTCCGGGTGACGGATAAGAAGGGGGCGGATTCGGTACCGGCGTATGTGGACGTGACCGTCGAGCCTTGAAGGCTGCTGAAAACGACCCCCAACTTCGTTGTCGGTCGCGTGCCCTCCTCACATACCCTCACCGCGTATGCTCCGGTGGTCCCGCTCCCTGCCGCCTTGTTGGAGGCCGTTTTGAGCAGCCTATTTCTCTTTCCTTGAAATAGCTCAATCACTCTTTAGTTGGTTGAGGAATTCATTGCTTGCTGCAGCGAGCCTCTCAGACCGTTTATTCAACCAATTTTCATAGTTAGTGATACTGACTTCGCTAATCTCCTCGTCTATGAACTGTTGCCTTAACTTGTCTCTGCTGATCTTATACTTCTGAATGTAGCTCAGGGGATCTTTGGCGCTAATTCGGATGTTTATACTTGGCCCGATCACCGCTATATTTGCCAGGGCATTAATCTTATCTTCTACAACTTTTCCCTCCAGATACTTATGCGGGAAGATGTGATGCCACTGAGGTCTAAAATCGCCGAGAACCTGAAGCCCTTCAAAGCCGAGTCGATGTCCGCTCTCGTCCCAGTCCAGAGCCTTATTCCGATAGATCAAGAGATACAGAATGAACCTGCCGAATCGGCTATCACCGTAGTCGCGAAGAAAGTCTTCCGCCTCCAACGGTTTGTCGTGAGTGAACCTTTTCAATAATTTTTGAATCGCTGTCTTCATTGAATCGGAGTCATGAATGTCGCGGAGGTCTTCGTCAAGAGAGGTGGTGCCTGAACCGCTATACCGGCTGAATCTCGACGCCTGGAGAAACCAATAAAGAGCCGGCTCGAATCGCTCTTTTGGATATTTATCGATCAAGGCAATCAGCGGGACAAGAGCTGCTTCGGTAGGCATTGGGTCATTGCTTAGAATCCCATGTTCTCGAAACCGCGCGACAAGATTCTTCCAGGCTTCCTTAGTTCGATCCCAGTGAGGTCGAATACTCTCTTGATCCCAGAACTTGTCATCGATTTCTTTGAACCGCACCTTCTTTATCCCAACGCCGGTCAAAGTACGGAAAAGTAAGTTGGGGTTGAGATTGAACCCTGCATCAGCCAAGGTTTTAAGATAAGGGAGAAAGGTGTCGCGCACCCAGCCAGGCGCCCTTGCGGCTACAATACCGAGATAAATATCCGCTTCAGTTACTCGCGTTCCCCGGCTATTGAGCCGTGAAAAGATTTCAACAACATCTTCTAATTCTTGGTCAGTTGTAATAGTCACGAAATCCTTGTCTCGTATTTTTCTGATTCTGTCGAGCCGGGCATACACCTCCATCCCATCCATACCATCGCACAGCCCTTGGATTTTGATTTCTTTTGCCAGTTGTTGCAGCGACTGCTGATCCTTCTCCTTTTCTGTATCCAAAACTAATAGCCTTGACACTCTTATATAGCGATCGCCCTTAGCACGTCTGATCGCGGCATTCGCTACCCAAAAATAAGGTGGCTCTTTTGCATCTATGTCAAATCGAATATCGTACTTTTTAACCGTCTTCTCCCATTCTTCAGCGCTCGGCCACCAGTACGGCTTGCGACCGGAAAGTATGCAGAGAGCCGTCACCCTTTGTTGTCCATCCACAACCCACAAAGTCGGACGCTGGGCATCGCGCACTATGCGTTCTTCCGTATGCTTTTGACTGTTCCAGACCAATAAGCTCCCAATGGGATAGTCGAGCCAAAGCGACTCAGCAAGATCACGGACTTGGGTGGCCTTCCAAACGAATCCCCTCTGAAATTCTGGAATGCTCCAAGTATGGTTAACAGCGCGATCGATGCATTCGCGGATCTTTGCAGATTCGTAAGCCATTAAAGTCTCCTTCAAGAAAAGGATGAGAGGGGGGAACGGTGCCTGGAACCGTTTCTCTCATTGACGTATCTCATTCGGGTAAGCGTCATGCGCCGTACTAATGTCGCTGAATCCGCTTGAGCCGATGCCGGCAAGCGACAGCAGAGGTTTTTTTCTGACGAGCGATCAGCCTATGCATCGCAGGTGTCTGCGCTAAAGATTGCTTCTTCTGTTTGCGGAGAGACGACTTGCCCTTTCTGAAGACAGGTCTCAACATGGCCGTCATATATAATAGTCCAGTGACTTTGACAGAACAATGGACGGTGAAGACTTCTCGCTCAAACATTGCTCCGTCTCACCGGCCAGTAGGTCATGCTGCCCTTCCAGAATTCGTCGACATGATGTCAGGTTGGCCTCAAGGGTTTGCCCTCGCTAGTTCTTTCCCCTATACTTACCGCAGTACAAGACCTAGCACCCTAAGCGAAGGAGCCGATCATGGCAACGCTCACAATCTCCCTCTCGGATGAAGAAATGCGGCGGCTGGAAGTGCTGGGTAAGCGCGAGGGCCTGACCGTCGAGCAGATGGTGCGCCTCGGCATCAACGACTTTATTGGCCAGCCTGATGACGCATTCCACGCCGTTGCCAAGCGTGTGATGGAGAAGAACGCCGAGTTCTACCGGCGTCTTTCGTAGCCCGCCAACTCATTATTCTGCTAGCCGTTTCAGCATCGGCCCATACTGCTTGCGAAGCTCTTTGATCACAGCTTTGATTTGTGACGAGCCGACCCCAATCTTCGCTTTTTTCTGTCTCACCTTCTTGGTTTTCATACCTCGATGATATCGAAGACCTGGCGGAAGAACAAATCCGGATTATGTCTTGCTTAGTCGCACCGGTCCGTATGTTTGGCGGGCTTGGTGGAGTTCTTTCACATGACGTCTAAGGGCTGGGCCGAATTTGGAGGCTAGGACTGCTTTTCTGTGGGGCGCGATGTTGTGCTCGACCTGCTTAATCGTTTCCTCCAACTGCTTGACCAGCCGTTGGCCTGAGCCAGTGAGCCACTTGAGATGCCAGCTGGCGTACTCCAAATCCTGGATCGAGTAGCGAACGGATTCCACTTCTTCGAGACAGCGAAACCTGGCGCGTTGCAGATCGCGGGAGGTCAGTCCTGCTTGTTTCCATCGAGCCGATCCACCCCGCCCCGATGCCCACGTCGAGAGTCGTTCGAACAGCATCGCTCCCATGGTAAATGTAAAGGCCGCATGGAGAATGCCTCTGAGCGGACGCAGGCTGCGGCGCCAGGGGGAATAGAAGATCTGCTGGTTGCGATCCCCGTGATAGAGAATCTGTTTCCGAAGCAGTAGGTTCAAATGGTGATGACTATTCTCGTGGATCACATCGTCGATCAGATCAAGATCGTCTCGGTCGAAACAGTTAATAAAGGAGAGCCCAGGCCGGTGGCGGTAACTGAAACTGACGACATCCTTGGCCTTGAGCGGGATGATCCGAGCGGTCAAAAGCGAGAGGATCTCATGTCCTTCCGGCCAGGCCTCTTCCACGATTGTCCATGCCCACCCGATTCGCACAACCTGATCGGCTGAGGTGGCGGCCACTGTACGAGGCTGGCGGTCCTTCCCATAGACAAGTGTCGGCCCGACTGTGACGGCCTCAGATTGCGTCTCGGTCGCCACGACTGGCGACCGATGTATCCAGCTCCACTCCAACCGATTGCCTCTCCTCATGCACAGAGGCATCATGGTTCGTCCGATCTTCAGAGACAGTTCTTGCGGCTGAACGAGGATGATTGCCTGGCCAGATGCTTGTTTGAGGGCTCTCTTCACCGAGGGAGGCGCCTCGCAGAAATCGCCCTCCATTCCAACGGCCATCGTTCCAAACATTTCTGCTCGTTCGACGTTATGGCCGAGATGTACCTCTATGGTCCAAGAGGGAATCTTGTGAGAGGCGCACCACAGCATCGGAAGTCCCGGCACGAGACAGAGCGATTCCTGTGTCAGCTCCTGCGTAAGACGGGCACAGAGTTCGTTGAGTCGCCGTTTGAGTCCCGATGCCTGCGACACACCGCGTGGGAACAGATCGTCCAAATAACTGTTCTCGAAAAACTTCTCTTCGCACTCAGCAAACAACTGCGCCGCAAAATCGCGGGGATTCGGCTCCTCGCGGATTT
>JACQEY010000182.1 GCA_016200355.1 Nitrospirota bacterium | reverse complement strand
CGGAGCTCTTGCCGATCAGCTCCGGCGCGCAGACCAGTCGCTTCGTGAAAAAGAGCAAGGACTGAGCCGCCTCAGGGCATTCCATGAAAATATCGTTCATAGCATCAGCAGCGGTGTCTTCACAACGGACGAGCGAGGGTGCATTACCTCGTTCAACCCCGCCGCACAGGAGGCGACGGGATATAGTATCGAGCAAGTCCAGGGGCGCCCCTGGCGGGAAGTGTTCAATTGGCATCCCAGTGAGCAAGAGGATGAACGCTTGCTTGACGTGTCCGCCAACATGCGGTTCGAAGTGGAATGTAAGCGGGCCGACGGCAATCGATTGGTCCTCGGCATGACGCTCGCGCCTTTGCACGAACAGGGAGAGGAGACAGGGTTAGTCTGCGTGTTCAAGGATCTCACGCAGATCCGAGATCTCGAAGAGGAAATGCGGCGCAAGGAGTGGCTGGCGAGTTTAGGCGAGATGTCTGCCGGGATGGCCCATGAGATTCGGAACCCACTTGGCGCATTGGCTGGCGCGATGCAAATGCTTCGAAAAGATGGCATGGAAGACGAAACCGATCGACGATTAATGGATATTGCAATTCGAGAGGCTACCAGGCTCGATAATATTATTACCGAATTCCTCCAGTATGCACGTCCGCCGGCGCTGAATCTCGCAGAGCATAATCTCAACAAAGTACTTGCCGAGACGCTCGATCTCGTTCAACATGAAGCGCGGACACGTCCCAAGATCAAAATCGTCACGTCCTTGGCAGCAGGGGCGCTCACGGCACTGGTCGATCAAGATCAGCTCCGGCAAGTCTTTTGGAATATGGCGACGAATGCGTTTGAAGCGATGCCGGAGGGAGGGCAGTTGACGATCTCGACGAACTGTCGCCACGTCGATGCCGGCGGACGCAAGGGCGACGTCATCGAAATTGCGTTTCAAGACACTGGGGAAGGTATTCCGAAACAGAACTTCGACAAGATATTTCTTCCATTTTTCACGACGAAGAAAGAGGGGTCTGGGTTGGGTCTCGCCGCTGTGCACCGTATCGTCGATCTGCACGGAGGGTGGATTAAGGTTGAAAGTCAGGAGCGTCAAGGCTCACGGTTTGTCGTATGTATACCTGGCTCAGGGGACGCCGGGGTGCGGTTGTGGCATGAGGGAAGGACGCCGTGGAAAAGATCCTAGTTGTCGATGACGAACGAGGGCTGCGTGAAGTTCTGAGCATCATGCTCAAACGCGCGGGCTATGTCGTGACCGAAGCGTCGGATGGCGAAGAAGCCATTGGTCATATAGGCAAGGAAATCTTCGATCTCGTCATCACCGACCTTCGCATGCCGAAAGCCGATGGCATGGCGGTCCTGAAGGCAGTGAAATCTTCTTCTCCTGAAACCGTAGTCCTCGTCATTACGGCGTTTGCGACCGCGGATTCAGCGGTCGATGCCATGAAGCAGGGCGCGTACGATTACCTGACCAAACCGTTCCATGTTGATGAAGTGCAGTTGATCATCCGAAACGCCTTGGAGAAACGACGTCTCTCAACGGAAAATATTCTATTAAAGCGTGAAATGGCGAGCCAGTCGTCGTTTGCGCAACTCGTCGGCCAAAGCGAGAGCATGCAGAAGGTGTTCGACGTGGTGCGCAAAATCGCTGACGCCAAGAGCAATGTGTTGATTTGCGGGGAAAGCGGGACAGGAAAAGAGTTGGTGGCGCGAGCGATTCACTATAATAGTGCCAGGAGTCCGATGCCGTTTGTGGCGGTGAATTGCAGCGCTGTGCCGGAGACGTTGCTCGAAAGCGAGCTCTTCGGGCACATGAAGGGATCCTTTACCGGCGCGATGGCCAATAAGGCGGGATTGTTCGAAGTCGCCAATGGCGGCACGATCTTTTTGGATGAAATCGGCGATACAACTCCAACCATTCAAGTCAAGCTGCTGCGCGTCATTCAGGAACGAGAGTTTCGGCGTGTGGGCGGTACCCAGGATGTCAAGGTTGACGTGCGTATTGTGGCCGCGACCAATAAGGATCTTGAGAAAGCCGTGGCCGACGGCTCATTTCGCGAAGATTTGTACTACCGCTTAGATGTGATTCCGATTCGGCTCCCACCGTTGCGGCTTCGAACAGGAGACATCCCGCTTCTCGTTAAACATTTTCTCGAAAAGTTTTCACAGGAAAGCGGCAAGCCTGTTCCCGTATTGACACCTGAGGCGATGCATGTGTTGCTGAGCCATGAGTGGCGTGGCAATGTACGCGAGCTTGAGAATTTGATTGAGCGCGTGGTGACGTTTTCTGTCGGTACGCCTATTTCGGATGAGGATATTCGTGGCTGGCTTCATCGGGTCGTGACCCCTCAGCAGCAGGGTGTGCCCACCGATTTGCCCGAAGACGGGTTGGATTTGGAAGCGCTGATCGACGGCATTGAAAAAGATTTGCTCTTGAAGGCTCTTGAACGGACCATGTGG
>JACQEY010000179.1 GCA_016200355.1 Nitrospirota bacterium | reverse complement strand
GTGCAGATCCTTCAGAAGGGCGTGGGGACGCCACAACCCTACACCGATGTGCCCACCTCGCACATCTTCTTCGACTACATCTACCTCGCCGGGCTGTTTGGCGAGATGACCGGCTGCGGCGGCGGCAACTTCTGCCCCGACACAGTTACTACTCGCGCCAGGATGGCTGAGTTTGTGATCAAGGGAAAGCTTGGCAATGACTTCCCATTCGCTACTTTGCCGTTCTTCACCGACGTACCGGCAACACATCCCCAGTTCGCCTACATCCAGAAGATGAAGGAACTTGGGATTACTGTCGGATGCACGACAACCACCTACTGCCCGGATCGGCCTGTCACTCGTGGGGAGATGTCGGTGTTCCTGATTCGCGGCAAGTTGAACGTTCAGAATGGTACGGATTTCACGTTCAACCCGACGCCGTATTTCTCTGACGAACCGGCAACGGACAGCTTCTTCCCCTTCATTCAGAAGATGAAGGATCTGGGGATCACGGCGGGGTGCACGACGACGACGTACTGCCCGGGCGATGCCAATACCTGGGGGCAGATCGCGGTGTTTGTGGTGCGGTCGTTCAACACGCCGTAGGGCGCGCGGCTTGGCCGCAGCCTTTTCAGCGTTCAGCGATACGAGGTCAGACCTGGACTGAGTGCAGTGAGCATGGGTTTGACCTCGGAACGCGCACACGATGGGGCAATAATCACTATTGCGCAACCTGTCTGAACCAGACTGGAAGGGAAGGCCGCAATGAGAGAAGATCGTTGGAGCACGCGAAGAATGGGAGGCTTTGGTAGCTGAATCCGGCTGACCATCCATCGAGACGCGGGCATAGCCCTTACTTCATGGCTCCATACTGGAGCAGCAAAACGGGTCCGCCATCCGTCCCGAAACCTTATCTTGTGGACGAAGCCCGCCGGGGGTTGGAAGAAAGGGTTCCGTCTTGTCCCACTTCTCCCAAACACTGGTTGGAAGACCGGCAGGCTGAAACAGAATTAGGAATAGTGTTTCAAGTGAAGGCAGCATGTAGCCAAAACAACAGGATACACCAGGATACACCAGGACTGATTCAGCAGGAGAGTGGGTTCGGAGCGGTTCGAGATGTGGCGAAGTGGCGGCAAATCGGAGCTAGCGGCGCTTCTGAAACAGAATTCCTAATAGCGTCAAGCGAATGCGGCAAGCCCATTCAGCGCAGTCCCCGTGACCTCTTCCGTCACAAGATGCCAGAATATCCTATGGTATGCGGTTTCATTCGACCAAAGAGTCAATTGCGGCTGGTGAGGTCACGTTACTGGCATGCTTGGAGACTGCGGTAGCGATTGTGGGGTCGCTGTTGTGGGCGTGGCATCGGCATTCCTTCCTGCATTTCCAGATCGCCGTATGCCTAGCGCCATTCTTACTCCTCCGAACAGAACGATCCACGGAACTCGCGCTGCGATAGGCGGCCAGGCATGCGAGGCTTATCAACGAGAATCTGACTATAACGGACCGCTTTTCCCCCCAGGGAACAAAGCTTTTCTTCTCAAATTGTTCCCCGTCTACTGGGAGTCTTCTTGCCGACGGCTTCGGCGGGGTTCGTGCTTCAACGAGACAGGACTGGGATCAGCTTCCCGAGCTTGGCCTTGGAGTTTAAGACGCGAAGACGCGAAGACGCGCTTTTTGCGCCGGGGCTTTCCTTATTGAGATCTGGAGTCTTCCGGTGGGATACCTGGTTCTGTCCGCACACCTGAGGATCCTATCCCAGCCTGCTGACGGTCGAGGCAGGCTCGGGAAAGGGCGAAAGGGGAGCAACCAAGCCGGGAAATATCGTGACAACTAAGTTGGGGAAGATCGAGGTCCGTTACAGCTGCTGAACGAAACACTTGCGGCCTGACAGGGTG
>JACQEY010000178.1 GCA_016200355.1 Nitrospirota bacterium | reverse complement strand
GCCAGGGATTTAGCAACCTTGGTGAAAAAGTCCCTTTCGACCCCCGGCGACAGTTGTGGAGGCAATTCCTCCGAGCCGTGACACAGGTGCGTCCGGCTGTCTTTATGATCGAAAATGTCGCGCCACTGCTCAAGTCCCAAGAGTACGTCGAGATTCGCCGCGAAGCACAAAAGCTTGGCTATACCGTGGACAGCTGGGTCCTGAACGCCGCCGATTACGGCGTGCCCCAAGTCCGCCGACGAGCAATCGTCATCGGCTGTCTTGGCAACATTCCGACTCGACCTCCTCAAGCCCATGTTGATCCTTCAAAGCGGAATCTTTTGACCGCCCATCTCCCATCTTGGCGCACAGTGGCTGACGCTATCGGCGACTTGTCCTTCAAGCCAACGGGACGAGACTGGCACATCGGTCGCAATCCAACACCAATGTCTCTCAAGCGATATGCCCACATTCCCCTAGGTGGGAACCGATGGAATTTGCCACTTTCGCTCATGCCACCATGTTGGAAGAGGAAAACCAAAGGGGGAACCGATCTATTCGGTCGGCTTTGGTGGGACCGTCCAGCCGTCACCATACGCACGGAGTTCTACAAGCCGGAAAAAGGGCGATATCTTCACCCCGAAGCAAATCGCCCGATCACTCATCGAGAGGCTGCGAGGCTACAAGGGTTTCCCGACGATTTTGAGTTCTGTGGAAACAGAATCAAGGTCGGCATCCAGATCGGCAACGCCGTTCCGCCGCCGTTTGGCCTTGCAATTGCTGAGCACCTCAAGAGCATTCTAGATAGAGAAAGCCACCAGAAGAATTCTTACGGCATCGGAGGATTTCGTTCTTGAGCAAGAAGCAACGCAAAGTTGGCACGCGTGTGAAACTTCGCGCGTTCTTTCTAGACAATGTCGGTCGGAAAGTAAACATTAGACAGCTTCGCGCCGTCGCTGGCGAAGAAATCTCCGACCCACAAAGGAGAATTCGAGATCTTCGTAAGTTCGACGGTCTGCAGGTGCTGAGCCACAATGATCGGAACGATTTGAAACCGGGTGAATACATCTTGGAAACTCCCGAGCCGCGACCAATTTTCGGCATAGGTGTCTCGGCGAAACTGCGAAAACAAATACTCGAACGCAACGGATTTACGTGCCAGATTTGTGGCGCGGGGCCTGGTGAAGAGGCGCCATGCGAGCCCGGCAAGAAGGTTCGTTT
>JACQEY010000170.1 GCA_016200355.1 Nitrospirota bacterium | reverse complement strand
ACGGTCATCCGCAGGGAACGCTCCCACTCCCACCGTTGATAGAAAAAGTCCGCCGCCGCCACCACGGAAATTGCGCCCGTGATCACGGTTGCGACTTTCAACGTCAGCCACCCCATGACCGTCAGGAGGCCCCATATGTCATAGTCCACCACCTCCGGGAGACGCGGAAGATCCTGCCAGAGTACAAAGGCGCCGATACCGCCGATGATTGCAATTTTGAGCAGCGCTTTGACCAACTCCGAGACAGACCGGAGACTCACGATGCGGCCGAACCCCTTGATCGGATTCAAACGGCCGATGTCGAACGGCAGGGAGGACTTCCACAGCAACCCGGTCTGAGCGAGGGTGGCCCCGACACCTACGAGCGCCACCCCGCCGAGAAACGGCAGCATGAACACCAAGCCCGTGAAACTTACTTCAATCAGCAACGAATGAAGCTGATCGACCGTCAAGCTGGCATGAACCACGCGGTCGAACGACTTCGTGAGACCCAAGCGGGTGACATCGGTCAGCTGATGGATGCCCGGACCGGCAAATAGTGCCAACAGCCCGATGCCGGCGAAAAGGAGTGCCGCAGTGGTCACATCCCGGCTCACCGAAATGTTGCCATCCTTCCGAGCATCCGCTTTTCGTTTCTCAGTAGCCGGTTCTGTCTTGTTGTCGCGATCTTCAGCCATGCCCAAGTATCCTTACAAGCCTCTCAATCGTGTCGTGTAATCCCATAAATTCCCGTTCAAACAGCGAGACGGTGTAGGGCAGCGCCAGACCTAAGACCAACAGTCCCCCCGCGATCGTCAGGGGAAAGCTCGACACAAAGACATTGATCTGCGCCACGGCTAGGCCCAACATGGCCAGCAAAAGATTGATGAGGATCAGGACTACGAGTACCGGCGCCGCCAGCTGCAACGCGACCAGAAACATATGCTGAGACAGCTGGAGCACTTCTTCGCCAAGGGCGGGAGAGAGCCTGGCGCCGAATGGCGGGATGGTGTCGTAACTCGACACGATGGCAGCCACGACGATCATGTGCGCATTCAGCGAAAGGAAGACCAGCGTAGCGATAATTCGAAAATACTCGCTGATCAACGACGAGTGTTGGGAGGTCATTGGATCCAACAGCTGCACCGCGCCGAATCCCATCTGCACCCCAAGCATATCGCCGGCCACTTCGAGCGCTGCAAACAGCAATCGGACAGCCAGCCCAATCACCAGGCCGATGAGCAGTTCACTCGCAAGCCCGGCCGTCATTTCGATCGTGTCCTGTGACAACGGCGGAAGCCGAATGAGCGGCGGAAGGGCAATCCCTAGCATCACGACAAGCGCGATTTTGATTTGAACTGGAACCGTCCGTCCGCCCAACGTCGGAAATGCCGCGACGATACCGCCGATACGGGACACCAAGACCAGAAACGACTGGAATTCCGGCAAGAGAAGATGAAGTGATGGCACCGTGCTCATAGTTCTTTTGTCATTGAATGCATCAAAACTGAATCACTGCGCATAATTGGGAATATTCAGGAAAAGCTGTGTCATAAACGACGTGAGCACGCCCAACATCCAGGGCAGAAACACAAGAATCACGGCAAATACGGCCACCACTTTCGGCACGAACGTCAGCGTCGCTTCATTCAATTGCGTCATGGCCTGCAAAACACTGACAGCAAGCCCTACGACTAGGGCGAGTCCCAGGATCGGCGCAGACACAATCAGCGTGGTTTCGATGGCCTGACGGCCGATCTCTGTGACCATCTCAGGTGTCATGAATACCTCTACCCATCACGTTTCATTGAAAGCTTTTCACCAGCGACCCGACGACTAAGTTCCACCCATCGGCCAGCACAAAGAGAATGAGTTTGAATGGGAGGGAAATCATGGCTGGAGGCAACAGCATCATGCCCATGGACATCAACACGCTGGCCACCACCATATCGACGATCAAAAACGGAATATAGATGAGAAACCCGATCTGAAACGCGACTCGCAATTCGCTCAAGATATAGGCGGGAATCACCACATGAATGGGAACCTGATCGACCGTTTCTGGCTTTGGCCGCTTGCTCAGCTCAATAAAGAGTTCGAGATCTTTGTCGCGAACCTGTTTCAGCATAAATGTGCGAATCGGCTGAATGCCCTTTGTCCAGGCCTCTTCGTGAGAGATCTGTTCCGCAAGCAGAGGTTGTAAGGCTTGGCTATAGACGGCCTCCCCTACCGGAGCCATCACAAAGACCGTAATGAACAAGGCCAGGCTGATGAGAACCTGATTGGGCGGCACCGACTGCGTCCCTAATGCCTGGCGGAGAAATGAGAGGACGATCACGACTCTCGTGAAGGACGTGACCATGATGAAGAATGCCGGCGCTAGGGAGAGGACCGTCAGCAATGCAATAATTTGGAGGACGACGGCGGTCTGCTTGGGGCCCGTCTGGCCGAGGTCGATCGTGACAGAAGGATTGGCCCCGCCAACGGCATCCTGGGTTATTCCAAGGAACAGGCAGACCACGGTGATCAGCAGGAGACAGGCACGGTAGCCTTGTGGCCGTCGCGCGGAAAACGCTGGCCGTGGACACACGCGGGCATTAGCCGACATGGCCACCTCCAGTTTCTGCCGTCCCATCGCGCGCTGGAGCCTGGGGGTCAGTGCGAGCCGACGGTCTGCCAGGCACGACCGACCGACCGGATGTCGCTGCGGACAGAAACTGCTGGACTCGTTCACGATCCGCGATGTGGCCGAGAGGCACCAGGTCCGTCGGTGTCATGCCGACAATAAGGAACTCCCCTGCGACCGATACCAGCGAAATGCTCTTGCGTGGACCGATGT
>JACQEY010000169.1 GCA_016200355.1 Nitrospirota bacterium | reverse complement strand
GACGCTCGCTCAACTCATCCTTCCTCCTTTTCCCGCCTTGATTTTTTCAAACCATCGGACCTATAATAGACTGATCTTGTTGTCGCACTTCTCTGCTAAACGATCTAAGAGGGTCAACCGAGGAGGAACCGATGGAGCGGGCTGAGTTCGAGCAGATGACGGCGCCAAAGCTGAGAGAGTTGGCGCTGGAAAAGTACCCGGAGATTCAAGGGGTCTCCGGGTTGAAGAAGGAGGACCTGGTCGAAGCGATCATTGCCGAAGAGGTGCGCCTCGGGCTTCGGCCAAAGGAGGAGCAGAAACGCCAGCCGGTTCAGGCGTTAGAGTGGAAGCAACGGATCAAGGCTCTCAAGGAGGAGAGGGCCAAGGCGCTCGGCACGAAGGATCGGGAGCTGCTGAGGAAAAGTCGCGTCAAGATCAAGCGGATCAAACGCATCCTACGAAAGTTGAAAGAGGCATCGTAAGTCAGTCGTCCGGTTGTCCCGCAACCTTAAGGATTGTGTCTTAGACAAGGTCTTTGTGTCATTTCTGGCGTCATTGAAGGAGGATACCGGTGCCTACCTATGATTTCAAGTGTCGGGACTGTGGGAAGAAGTTCACGCTGACCATGGGGATCAAGGAGCGGGAGAGCAAGAGGCTGAAATGCCCCAAGTGTGGGGCAGGGAAGCCGGAACCCATGTTTTCGACCTTTTTCTGCAAGACGTCGCGCAAAAGCTGACGTGTGACATGATCCTCGTTACGGGTGCCGGCGGGTTTGTTGGCGCCCACCTCTTGAAGCGGCTCTCGAAGGCCGGCCATCCGGTCCGGGCACTGGTCCGGAGCCGCGCGGATTTCGAGCGCCTGCGTTCGGCGGCCAGCTCGGTCTGCCGCGCCACGATAACTGATACCTCATCGCTCAAGGCGGCGATGCATGGAGTCGAACAGGTGCTCCACCTCGCGGGAACGTTCCGCGAGAATGGTCGGGGGACATTCGAAGCGGTCCACCAAGAGGGAACGCGCCGGCTCCTGGAGGCGGCACGGCAGGCAAATGT
>JACQEY010000168.1 GCA_016200355.1 Nitrospirota bacterium | reverse complement strand
TTCGTCACCGAAAGAGCAGCGCGAGCGATTCCGCGAACAAATCCAGATCGCACGCGAGTTGAAACTCCCGGTGATCATTCACACACGAGAGGCCCAAGACGATACGATTGCAATTTTGAAAGAGGAACGCGCGTCAGAAATCGGCGGGGTCTTTCACTGTTTCTCAGGGGATGCGTGGCTGGCAAAGGATGCGCTGGACTTAGGGTTCTACCTCTCGTTCTCCGGTATTCTCACGTTTCAAAACGCAACGATGCTCCGAGATATCGCCAAGATCGCTCCGTTAGACCGCCTCCTGATCGAAACCGACTGCCCGTACCTGACACCCATCCCTCATCGAGGCAGACGAAACGAACCGGCCTACGTGTCCTTCGTCGCGCAAAAACTGGCGGAGATTCACGCCGATATACCAGGCATGTCGGTCGATACCATTGGACGCATCACGACCGAAAATGCAAAACGCCTGTTCAAAATCGCTTGAGCTGCCGGTTGCGCTGTCGCAGCGCCTTGGGCAACTTCCGCGGATTCCCGCGCTTCTCCGGGCCTCGCTTCGGACGAAGACCCTCCCCTGTATCCAGCTCTTTGTGGAGAACAGCAGGGGCCACGCTCGACGGCCCCTGCAGTTTCCCGATAAACTCCTGGGCCTTCATGACGAAGGCTCCCTGCGCCGCCGCCACGTTGATAATCTCACGATCGGAACTCACCACCGCGCAGGCGGACCCGAATTCGGCAGCCAGACGTTGAATCACCTGATCGGCTTTTTCTCCCCGTCGAGAGAAGATACTCCAACCCGTCAGTGCCAAAAGATTGTACCCGTCGACGATCAGGTGAAGTGCCATGACACGAGACCCTACCGCTCGCATCGCTCACTGTCAATCGGCCACGCTACCAGTTAATATGGTTGATCCTCTTGACAACGACGCATGCATCTGAGAAAAAACTCTATATCTCATCCCAACCCATCACACGTTCTGAATACCCATGCGATCAGCTCTGTGGCGCATCCTTACCCTCACCTTCCTAGTCGGACTCTTCGGCCTCTCTGGGCATGCCCTCATTCCGTTTCACGCCGATCAGGCATTTGCAGCAACGAGTACCACCAATCAGGAGCCTCCTACCAAGCCCAAACGGTCTCGTACCTCCCCTATACGCATGCTCCCCACTCCTCTCGGCCTGACGACGATTCAGAACCTCCGGACGGCCAGCTCGCCGGGATTGACGAGGCTCGTGCTCGATCTCGACACAAAGGTCCGTCCCAGCAAACATCCCCAATTCCAGGCCGAGGGGGTGACCATCGAGATTCCCAATACTATTTTAGGTTCATCCGCCAAGACAAAACTTTCAGCAGGTAAGCTTGCCAAGCCGTTTATCATTACCCAGCCATCTGAACGATCTGTACATGTCTCTCTGCCAACTGGTTCATTTAAAAGCTATAAATGGCTCACGCTGGCAGACCCTCCACGACTTGTCATCGATGTGGTGCCTCCCAGTGAACCCCTGACAGCTCCGCCTATTGAATCAACACCAGGCCTAAGACTTCCACTCCCCACCCCTCCGCAACCTGCACAGCCGCGAACCAAATCCTTTAAGACCATCGTGATCGATCCAGGGCACGGTGGGAAAGATTCTGGCGCACGTGGGCAGCGTGGGACGGAAGAAAAAGACATTACGCTGAAAGTCGCGTTGAAACTACGCGAACTCTTGAGCCAGCAGCGGGGAGTCCGTGTTCTCATGACCCGTGAACGGGACGAGTTCGTCGAGTTGGAAGACCGGACGAAGTTTGCCAATGGACAGGAGGCGGATCTCTTCGTGTCGATCCATGTCAACTCCCACCCACAGCGCTCCGTGAAGGGGATTGAAGTCTACCATTTCGGAGAGGCCAAGGATCAACGGGCGCTCGAAGTAGCGGCACGAGAAAATGGAACCCCCCTCAACAGCACCGGCGTGGGATGGGAATATCTCGTCGCCGATCTCCTGACGGCGAAAAAGATCGAAGAGTCCCTTGAACTTGCCTGGACCGCTAAGGAAGCCATGGTGACCAACCTGAACGACCACTATCCCTTGGTGGACCATGGGGTGAAGACTGCGCCCTTCTATGTGCTCCGCTTCACCAGCATGCCAAGTATCCTGGCCGAAATCGCCTATATCTCGAACTCTGATGAAGAAGACCTGCTCCGAACCAACCGCTTCACCACCCGCGTGGCAGAAGCACTGATGGAGGGCGTAAAATCCTTCCTCGCTTCTTCGAAGCTCGCCACGCGATGACCTGCGCGCTGTTCTATCCCCTACGTCGATGCCTACGGTCAAATTAGTCTTGGAGTACGACGGGACCTGCTACGCCGGGTGGCAGCGCCAACCCAATCACCTCACGATCCAAGAAGCCGTCGAACAAGCCATCCGACAGGTCAGCCAGGCCACGGTATCCGTCATCGGCGCAGGCCGCACGGACTCCGGCGTGCATGCGCGCGGACAAGTGGCGAGTTTTCTCACAAACCTGGATTGGCCCGCCTCCAACTGGATGCGAGCGCTCAATGCCGTGCTGCCGAAAGACATTGCCGTTCGCTCCTCGACCCTCATGGATGACCGTTTTCATGCCCAACACGATGCGCGAGGCAAGCTCTACACCTATCGGATACTCCATCGTCCAGCCCGTCCCACCATCGATCGCGCGTTCGTCTGGCACATCTACAAACCGCTGGATGAAGCTGCCATGCAACAGGCAGCAGCGACGCTGATCGGATCGCAAGACTTTTCCTCCTTCGAGGGAAGTCTCACGGACAACAACAATCCCGTCTGCCATCTGCAACGACTCGCGATCATCCGCCACGACGACCAGATTCTCATTGAGGCCTACGCAGACCGGTTTCTCAAGCACATGGTCCGCGCGATAGTGGGAACGGTGGTCGAAGTGGGGCTGGGCAAACGCACTCCCGACAGTCTCACAGAAGTCCTGACGGCCAGGGATCGGCGGGCAGCAGGCCAGACCGCCCCTCCCCAGGGACTCTTTCTCATGCGCGTAGACTACGAATAGCGAAGCGCGAGAACCGGCTTGTTTATTTGGTTTGTTTGGTCTGTTTGGTTTTTTGGTTGAACGAAACTAACCGGATAACCAAATAGGCAAAACAAACCAGATCAACCCTCTCGCCAGTCTCGCATGTCTCGAACGGCTTCCAGATGGTCCAGAGTCGTGCGTCGGGAACCATCAGGAAAGGATGCCTAAATTAATCGAGACATACCTTAGTAGATTTGGTATGCTCTGAGCATTATTCTACCCCCCACTATCACCAAAGGAGATGCATATGACTAAGACAGCCGGCATCGTGGTGGCATTCCTCTTTGTATCTGGGCTGTGCATCGCGCCGTTTGCACTCGCGGCACCAGCTCAGCAAAACAAGATGAAGACGTGCAACGCAGAAGCCAATGCCAAAGGATTAGGTGAAGGAAAGGGCGACGAGCGGAAGGCGTTTATGAAAGAATGCCTCTCCGCAAAGCCGACGAAGGCGGCGACAGCGGCGGGTGGGACTCAACAGAGCAAGATGAAATCGTGTAATAAAGAAGCAGGTGCAAAGGGCCTCAAAGGCGACGAACGCAAGACGTTTATGAGTACCTGCCTATCAAGCTAAGGGTTTCGTCCCGCGGCCCGTTCGGGCCGCGGGACACATTCCCACATTACTCCCTCATGCCAACCGCTCCGAGCAATGGCGCGCAAAACGTGAAAACCGGCTGGGTTCTCTTGTTTATTTGGTTTGTTTGGTTGAACTAGTCGAACCAGATGAACAAAACAAACCAGATAAACCAAATCAACCCGCCCCGCTAGAACAAGCGGGAGGAATCCTGATTCTCCAGCTTCTTGCGCAGTTCGATCAACTCCTGCTCGAGTGCCAAGAGCCGGTCACTGACTGGGTCCGGCAGGTTGCTATGGTCCATGGTGGCGTCGGGCAGCCGTTCACCTTGAGTTTTAATGACGCGGGCCGGCACGCCGATGACGGTGGAATTGGCGGCGACATTCTTGAGCACAACTGAATTGGCGCCGATCTTCACATTGTCGCCGATCGTGATCCCGCCGAGGATTTTTGCGCCGGCCCCGACGACCACGTGATTGCCAAGCGTGGGGTGGCGTTTACCCCGCTCCTTGCCCGTCCCTCCAAGCGTCACGCCTTGGAAGAGGGTCACATAATCTCCGATCTCTGCCGTCTCGCCGATCACGACCCCCATGCCATGGTCGATGAAAAAACCCGTGCCTATTTTAGCTGAGGGATGAATTTCAATGCCTGTGAGCCAGCGAGCGATCTGAGAAATCGCCCGAGGAACGAACGGCACGTTGTAGGACTTCAACCAGTGGGAAATGCGGTAGGCCAGCAGCGCATGAAAACCTGCATAGGTCAGCACGACTTCAAGCCAGCTGGTCGCAGCTGGATCTCGGTCGAAGACCGCGCGGAGATCTTTTTGAATGGCTTTCAGGACCATAATGAAAATATCTTACGCTGTCTGAGGCCGTTCGATCAAACAGACCGCCTGAGCGGCAATCCCTTCCTCCCGACCGATCATGCCGATTCCCTCTCCGCTCTTCACCTTGACGTTGACGAGGTTCGGTTCGACCCCGAGCACCTGCGCCATTTGCTTTTGCATGGCTGCCAAGTACGAACTGAGCCGAGGGGCTTGCGCGATAATGACTGTGTCGGCGTTCACGAGGCGATATCCCTTCCCCCGCATCTTCCCGACGACATCCTCCAGCAGCTTCAGGCTCGATATGTCCTTGAACCGCTGATCGGAACTGGGATAGTGCAGGCCTAAGTCTCCTTCACCCATCGCTCCCAGCAGCGCATCGCAGAGGGCATGGACCAAGGCATCGGAATCAGAATGTCCCAACAAACCCTTACTGTGGGGCACTTCGATCCCACCGAGAATCAGTTTTCGCCCTGGTCCCAACGGATGGATGTCGTAGCCGCAACCGATTCGCATAGCCCCCCCTTCGTCAATGGTCAACCGTCAATGTAAACGAAGCCACATACAGTCATGTTGTTCTTCTGATTGACCAATGACTAATGACCCTTCTTCGACCGGGAAGCCAAGATCGCCTCACCGATCACCAGGTCTTCAGGCCTCGTCACTTTGATGTTCTCCCCGCTTCCCTCCACCACCGCCACTGAATACCCTAACCACTCCACCAGGAAGGCGTCGTCGGTGGCCCGAATCCCTTCGCCATGCGCTTTTTTGTGGGCGCGCTCGATCCAGTCCCGTCTAAAGGCCTGCGGAGTTTGGGCGAGCCACAAGGAGGTGCGATCGACCGTTCGCTCAATCGTCCCATCCGTCCGCACCTGCTTCACGGTATCCCGCATCGGAAGCGCAATAATTGCCGCGCCCTCTTTCCTCGCCGAAGCCACGACCTCTTCGATCATCCTTTGCGTCACAAAAGGCCGTACGGCATCATGGATGAGCACGATCTCTGTGTCTGACGTAATTTGAGCGAGCGCGTACCGCACCGAATCCTGGCGCTCGGCACCCCCCGCCACCACCTTTGTCACTTTGGTGAATCGATACCGCGAAACGATCTCGTTCTCACAGTATTCAACGTCGGCAAGAGGAACGGCAAGAACGATCTGATCGACCACGTGAGAGGCTTGCAATGTCCGTAACGACTGAACGATGAGCGGCTCACCACCCAACGACAGAAATTGTTTGGGGACGGAGCCACCCATCCGAAGCCCACGGCCAGCAGCCGGCACGAGCGCCACCACCAAAGGGGCCTGACGAGAGACCGGTTCGACGCGAGGCGCGCGAGTCGAGGTCATAGACAAGGTCGCCTGTCTTGTTTAATTGGTTGGTTTGGTTGGTCTTGTTTGGTTGCTTGAACGAAACTAACCGGATGAACCAAATTAACCAAATACACTAAACAAACCAGATCAACCAGGTAACTCTTTCGCAGCCCGTTAGGGCCGCAGTGTGAGGTAGATCGCTTGGCCCTTCCGTTTGAGCAACAAGAGGACGGCATGATCCTTGGCGAGACCGGAAGCGGCTTGCTCATAGGACTTGAGCGAGCCCACCGCCTTGCGATTGACTTCGAGTATAAGATCGCCTTCACGCACACCCATTTCTTCCGCCGTGCTTCCAGGCTTGACCCTGACTACCACTACGCCACGATCGGTGGACTTCAATCCGTAGCGAGCAGTCATTTCCTCGTTGAGTTCGCGGACATCAACATCCGAGAGAACCCCCGTTGGTACCGCTGACTCCCTGCTCTCCTCTGCGCCGGGCTGTCCTAACGATTTCGGCTGCTCGACGATGGCAATCTCCATGGTCTTGGGCTTCTTATCTCGAATCAACTTGACCAAGACCTTCTTCCCGATCGGAGTTTGCGCGACGGCATTCCGCAAATGCGTCGGCGATTCCATCGGCTTCCCGTCATATTCGACTATGACATCTGCGCGCTCGACCCCGGCCTTCTTCGCAGGACTATCCTCCATGACGTCGCTGACGAGCACGCCCTTCGTATCGGCGATCCCGAACTGTGTGGCCAACTCAGGATTCAAATCTTGAATCGCCACACCGAGCCAGCCACGGACGACCTTCCCCGTCCGCACCAACTGATCCATGACGGCACGCGACAGATTGCTGGGCACCGCAAATCCAATACCCATGCTGCCGCCGCTTTGGCTGAAAATCGCCGTATTGATCCCGACCAATTCGCCACGCACGTTGACTAATGCACCTCCGGAATTGCCTGGGTTGATCGCAGCATCGGTTTGGATGAAATCTTCATATTCGGCAATGCCCATGCTGGCTCGTCCGACTGCGCTGACAATCCCCATGGTCACGGTCTGGGTGAGCCCGAATGGACTCCCCACAGCCAACACATACTCCCCGACCTCCAGCTGGTCGGAGTCTGCCCAGGGAATGGTTGAGAGCCCTGTCGCTTCGATTTTCACGATCGCAATATCCGTCTTCGCATCGGTTCCAATCAGCTTGCCCTTAAACTCCCGCTTGTCCGACAAAAAGACCCGAATCTCGTCGGCCTTGTTCACTACATGGTTATTGGTAACGATCAAACCATTGGATTCCACAATGACCCCGGACCCCTGGCCGCGCTCTTTTGGCTCTCGCTGAGGCGCATCACGCTTAAAAAATTCCTCGCCGAAAAACTTGCGAAAAAACGGGTCGTCGTGCGGTGAACCGTGCGGACCATCTCCGGGTTTTCCACTTCTCGTCGCCGAGATGTTGACGACCGCCGGCTTCACCGATTTGGCAATCTCAACGAAGTTTTTCCCACTCCCCCCTGCCCCTGTCATGGGCGGCTGCGGCGCGGTCGCCACTGGACGAGCGATGGGGTTGGGAGTCGGCTCAGGCCCGGCCGTGCCGGTCGGCAACCAACCCATGTTGGAAGCCACCACGATCCCGATGATGATCCCTCCAGTGACCAAGGCGAGCGGAACCAGCCCTGCACGAACGAGTTTCATAGATGATCCTTGCCCTTCATCTCTCGTGGCTCGAACAATTCACATGCCACCGATGCATCTCGGCACATTACAGAATTTCTCCGGAATATATCCCCATGATGGTATGGAGAAACTTCATCGCCTCCGCACGAGGCCGCTGGAACGAATTCCGCCCGATGATGGAGCCGAACCCCCCGCCGTCTCGAATAGCACGCGCTTCCTCAAACACATGCTGGTCCTCGCTCTTGGCCCCTCCTGAGAAAATGACGATCCGGCGACCATCGAACGAACTCTGCACCACATGCTTGACCCGCTCCGTCAGCGTTGCGATTGGAATCTTGGCCGACTCATACACCTTCTTCGCCGCGGCCTGTTCAAGATGCGCCGTGGGAAGCTTGACCTTAATGACATGGGCGCCGAGCTGGGCCGCAATCTGCGCCGCATAGGCCACCACATCGATCGCCGTCTCCCCTTCCTTACTGAGCACCGACCCGCGCGGGTACGACCACACCACGACCGCCAAGCCGCAGTCCTTGGCCTCTTCTGCAATCGCACGCAGCTGTTGATACATGGCGTTGCAGTGCGATGACCCAGGATAGATCGTAAATCCAACCGCTGAACAACCGAGCCGGAGCGCGTCCTTCACGCTGCCTGTCACCGAAGGCAAGGGATCTTTCTCATCGTGCAAGACATCGTGATTGTTTAACTTCAGAATCAGAGGAACCCGGCCGGCAAATTCAGCGGCGCCGGCTTCAAGAAACCCCAACGGAGCCGCGTAGGCATTACAGCCGGCATCGATGGCCAATTGAAAATGATACAGGGGACTATACCCGGATGGGTTCGGCGCAAAGCTCCGGGCGGGACCATGCTCGAACCCCTGGTCGACCGGCAGAATCACCAGCTTGCCTGTGCCCGCCAACTTGCCATGGCGCAACAGTCGGGCGATATTCGTTCTTGTTCCCGCATTGTCACTGCTGTACCAGCCGAGAATCTCTTGTACCCGATCAGCCATACCCAACCTCCCGTAGATGTGTAAAACGAGAAATGTTATTCGTTAGTGCCTACTCAGGTGTTCAGGCTGAAGGCTGAAGTGTTCGGAACTTCGAACTCCGACCTTCAGCCTTCAGCCCATCTATCTGAATAGTTACATTCGGCACGGTTATCGTCTGCCTTGGATGAACTCCTCTGCATCGCATACGTCGTTCGCACTGCCGATGATCAGCGGCACCCGTTGATGAATTTGCTTGGCTTCCACATCGAGAATGCGCATGGTCCCGGTGCTGGCCTTTCCTCCTGCCTGCTCCACAACCCATGCCAATGGGTTAGCTTCGTACAACAACCGAAGCTTGCCCTCCGGCTTATCCAGCTCACCAGGATAGAGGTAAATGCCTCCACTGAGGAGAATCCGATGCACGTCAGCCACCAGACAGCCGGAATAGCGTCCACTGTAAGGCCGCCCCGTGGCTGCATCTTTATCTTTCAGATAGTCGAAGTATTTCTTCGTTCCTCCTGGCCACTTATGATAATTCCCTTCGTTCGCGCCATAGATCTTGCCTCGAACAGGAATCCGGATCTGCGCATGGGATAGCAGATACTCGCCGATGTTTGGCTCCAATGTAAACCCATGGACTCCTTGTCCAACCGTATAGACCAGCATGGTGCTCGACCCATAGAGGAGATAGCCGGCTGCTACCTGCTCTGTTCCCTTGCGAGCGAGGTCATCCTCGGTCGGCATTCGGGCTTTACGCTCTGACTTCACAACGGAAAAAATCGTGCCGAGTGGCATGTTGCAATCCGTATTCGATGAGCCATCGAGAGGATCGATGAGCAACATGTACTGGGCCTGTGGCCAGTTCTCCGGGAGCAAGACCGGCTTTTCCATCTCTTCCGACGCCAATGCGCACACTTGTTCGCTATGGTGAAACACCTTGAGAAATGTCTTATTCGCAATCTCATCCAGCTTCTTGACTGCCTCACCCTGTACATTGATCTCGCCGGTCGTTCCCAGGATATCGATCAGCCCTGCACGTCTGAGATCCTGCGCAATGAGCTTCCCAACCAGGCCGATCTGAGTGAGAAGACTGGAAAGTTCCCCAGCGGCTCCTGGGGGAATCTCCTGCTTCTGCGCGATAAATCTGCCTAAAGTAAGAGGAAACTGTCCCATGATGATAGCGGCAAGTATAACCGTTTTGAGGTGGGCGGGCAACGAACGACTGGTTACTTGTCAACCCAGTTTAGAAATGTCCTCTTTCTCCCAAAGTAGAAATGTCCGCGTTACGTCATCGGGGTCGCCGCCGTTGTTTGATGGTCGGGCAAGATGCGGCGATGCCACGGATGAGTCGGCTTCGGCTTGACGGGACGCC
>JACQEY010000172.1 GCA_016200355.1 Nitrospirota bacterium | reverse complement strand
GAGGGCGAACGACAAGGATGAACTCGAAGACGTCTTTGCGCCCCTCTATCTCCACAACAGATTCATCAACGAGACTTTCTCGCTCAACTATTATGGCTATCGCAACGAAACCGTGCAGTATCGCGCGATCGCGGCCTATGCCACGAAAGTCGAGCGGCATTTCGAACTCAGCTTCAAAGACACGGGCGCCGGCGGCGGCCGCTATATCCTGGCGGCCGAAGGCAACTGGTTCAAGAACGCCTTCACCCGGTTTTTCGGCGTCGGGAACAGCGCGGCCGAAGAGAAGGAATCGACTTACACCTCACGGGAAGCCAACATCCGGCTCAGCGCCGGCATCAACCTGAACGAGGATTTCTCTCTGCTTTGGACCGAGCGGTACCGTGATGTGCGGGTCGAAAACGGGATCATTCCCACGCTGCCTCAAACCAAACTGCTGTTCCCGGGGATCGAAGGAATCTCAGGCGCGCAGATCATCGCGCATCGCCTGACAGCTCTCTACGACACTCGTGACCATCTGCTGACACCCGTGAAGGGCACGTACGTCTCGCTTTACGGAGAACTGGGTCACAACCTCCTACACGACGAGGCAGACCGCTGGCTCCGGCTCTCGCTGGACGCCCGCCATCTCATGCCGCACGCGTCCGGACGCATGGTCTTCGTGGCCCGCTTTCTGATGGACAAGCTCTTCAGCGAGGGGGTGCCCTTCTATGAGCGGCCGACGCTGGGGGGAGAGAACACGCTGCGGGGATTCGGCCTCAACCGGTTCACCAACGATAACCTGTTTCTGATCAATCTGGAGGAACGCATCCGGATCCTGTCGAAGCGCGTGTTCGACAATCCCATCGAACTGGAAGCGGCGCTGTTTCTGGACATGGGGCGCGTGAACCGCGACTTTGCCGGTCGCCTCACGAACACGCACGTCAATCCCGGCGGGGGCATCCGCGTGATTTCCAGACCCAACGTCGTGGGGCGGCTGGACGTGGCCAACGGGAAAGACGGCAACACCGTCTTCGTCGGCCTTGACTACCCGTTTTGATTCGATCACTTGCTCGCATCCGCTGAATCGCACGATTTCTACATCTTGTAGAATTTAGTTAACCAGACCGCAGCTTGCCACCATATTTAGCGTGTTGACACTGTACAAATATGCTCTACACTTTTACTGTCTAATAAACTAAACATACGAAGCGGTCATTACCTCCGAGATTGCGTGCGGTCAGAGTGAAGGAGGCTGAAATGGTGCGATTGGCTGAAGCAGCACCCAATGCCCTGTCTCTCGACGAAGTGTGCCGCCAAACCGGACTTTCCCGTGGCACGCTTCACAATTACGTCCAGCGGGGTTTGCTCCCGAAGCCCGACCTGTGCCGGGACCGGGATGCCG
>JACQEY010000171.1 GCA_016200355.1 Nitrospirota bacterium | reverse complement strand
TCTCGCCCTTGATAGCTTCGTGAATGGCGACAGACTGTGACACAGCGGTCGACAGTTGAAGCAGTTGATCGACAACGAGTTCTTTGATGGTCAGCCCATGAGTCAGCGACCGCGTTGTGACTGCCTCTTGCGCGAACTGTTGCAAATCCCGCTGAAGTCCCGGGTACTCCCGCTGAAGCAGAAACTCTACCCGCGCATCCTCCACAAGCATCCACAAGTCTTGGATCAGTCCCGGATGAGGATACAGGCGGAACAACGCTGCTAAGGTGTCCGACTCAGCCTGCTTCACCAAACCATACTTCTGCTGCACGGCCATGACGAGATCGGCAAGCGGCTCAAGTGTCAGCCGGTACGTTCCAAATTCCACGTGGCCCGCTTCGTGAGCCGCCATCACCAGATACAAACGCGTGTTCTTCTCGGCAGTGGGATAGCGACGGAGGAGTGCCGGCAGTGAGATAGTGCGCCCATCCTGGCTCACCATAGCCCGCGCAGGTGTTTCCTGGCTCAGCGAATCGGGAAGCGCCTCAATCGTCAGATCCGTTCCACAGAGCCCTTGCACGAAGAGCTTCACGGTACGGGCTACCTGCCGAAGCGGCACACCGCTTAGGGCCGCTTCCACCGATGTCAGCGCCTTCTGCGACTCCAGCGCAAAATAGGCCCTGGCTCCTTCGACACTGTAGGCTAAAACTTCCATCCCTGCTGTGAACCAGGCCTCGAAACGAGCCGCGGCCTCGGCAGACTCGCCGATCACGCTCACCAATTCAGGCGCGCGCCGCAAATAGGCCAGCGCCGTGTCCGCGTCACGCTCTGCCACCAAAGCCCCGTACTGCAATATTTTTAACCGCCATCCCTCACTCGGCACAGCACGCAACAGACGCGGCGATTCCGATAACCAGACAATGCCCGACCCTGGGTCACGTTCGGCCAGCAATGACCCAACCGTGATAACCTTGGCCCGCACCGACGGGTCTTCGTGATCGCCGAGGATGAGCGGACTGGTACGGAGAAATTCGATGGTTCCAAAATAGTCCGTCTTCCCTATACTATTTTGGGAAATGAGTTTCAGGCCAAACGTCGCCCAAGCCCTGGCATCATGGATAGGCAACACGCGGGCGATCGCGGGAATTTGGCGAATGTACTCCAGCGCGACGACAAAATCGACCTGTGCCAGTTCAAACCCGATCTCCAACCAAGCCCCCAACTGATCCGGCGAGATGACCGTCACCACCTCCGGTGACACGCGGAGAAATTCCAGTGCAACATTCGCATCCCGCTCAGCCAGCTCCAACGTGGTTTTCAGCACCAACGACCGGATCGATGGTGGCTCGATCAGACCCAAAACCAGCGGGCTTTCCTTGAAGTACTTCAGTCCAATCGCACCGGACGATTCGGCCAACGCAATCCCCAGATCCAGCCAAGCCACCGCATCACCGAGCCGACCCCGCTGTTGCAAATCGGGGAACGACTCGATCGCGGCGTAAGAAACCTTCGACGAGACCCCATGCAACTCGTCGAGCAACAGCAAGACACCTTCCACTTCATTCGGTATCTCAACAGCCTCGACGAGGAGGGAAACCAGATGCTCGGACGTAGCAGGCCCCAGCTCCTCCGCCAGTTTGGCAATCAATTGCTTATGAGTATCCGACATCTCCATCCTCGATCCGACGAAATTTGCAGGAAGTGTTGGGAAGTGCTGGATTGTAAAGGACGCCCTAGCGCTTGTAAACTGTACCCCTGCGGCGCAGGTCCCTCTTCTAACCCTCGCCCAGTGCCTTTTGCCAAAGGAGTTGCGATGGCCGAGCCCAAGCAAGAGAGTCTCGACAAGATGTGGAAGTATGTGAAGGGATTCGCGGAGAAGAGTGGAACCGCTATGCATCCCATGCCCACAGTCACCGAAGCCGTGGTCAAGGGCCTCGCGATGCACATGGACGAACTGGGCAAACCCCTCTGCCCCTGTAACTTCTACAAGGATAAAGCCGCAGAGGCCAAACTCCGCCGCTGGATGTGCGCCTGCGACGAAATGCAGATCTACAAATACTGCCACTGCCTGTTATTTGTGCGGGAAGACGGTCTGCCGATCACGGAATATCTCCCGGAAGGCCACGAAGGCCGGGAAGTTTATGGCATCGTCACTGATCCAACACCCGACAAAGGCCGCGCTCTCAAACACAAGGCAACTGCGACACCGAAACCCTTGGGCGACACACCAGAGTCGTCCTCACCTACAACGTAATTGCCATGCCACTGCGCAACCGACTTCTGTGCGCCGCAGTCATCCTACTCCTGTTTGGAATCCTCTTGTCCAACAAGGTGCAGGCTACCGAGCCTGGCAATGTGTCTCCCGCCAAGACAGCACAACCGCCAGTCTTTAACGAAAAAGACTTATTCGCCTACAAACAAAAGGGACGAAGCACTCTAGCCGGACAGGCATTTCTTGTATCGCCATCTGGAAAGGCCATTACCCAAGCCGGCGCTCCAGTCCATCTCGTTCCTATCACTCCCTACACACGTCATTGGTTTGATCACAGCGTCAGAAACACATCCTGTTCAGCAACAGAAACCCCTGCCTCTCCTGAAAGCGTCACACCAGCGCCGCGCACTCCGACCGATTGCCCGAAGGAAGCACTGACCAAGCTCCAGACAGAAAAACGGCTGACTCCCTATCTCCGCACAACCAGAGCTAACCCCACCGGACATTTCTGGTTCACCAAGATTCCAGCCGGACGCTACTACATCGTCAGCCTGATCGAAGAAGGATCGGGACCCCACAAAGAAGAACAACTAGCAGGCCTAGCTTGGCTGGTGATAGAACTCGACGCGGGCGAAAAACTCACCAACCTCGTAGTGACCGACTGCAAAACCAGCCTCTGCTGAGCCTGCCTTCTTCCAAAACCTCTCTTTGAAATGAAATCGAAGGGAGTATGGGTCGTTTTCCCGATTGATTTGAATTATCCTGTCGCCTGTTCCAAAAAAACCATTTCGGTTCGCACGCTCGATCAAGGTGAATCATTTTGATTCCCTCTTGAATCTCATAAGATTCAGGTGCGAGATCATGTGGGCCGTTCTTGACCCATACCTGCTTGGTCTCCGAGTGTTCCCGAAGACAGATGATTCGGCACGACGCTTGCTGTCTAGCACGTAGCCAGTTTCTCAACGGGAGAGCGCACTCATGGGGAGAATCATCCTTGGCCTTCTAGCAAGTCTACTAGCGTTATGTTCATTGCCGACTAGAGCAAATGCGCTAGAAGCACCTTTGTAAGATCCGCTAATGCCCCTACGATCCCCTGCTGTTTGGGGGTCCATGAAGAAGTATCCTTCGATATGTTGGATACTGAGAACCAGGCCACCTGTTGGCGCAACAATGATGTTCACCTTGATGGATTCCCGCTCCATTAAGCCTGTCCTTGAGGTTCAGCTCCCCCATTCCATTCAAACTGAACAGAACGAAACCTGCGACTGCGTGAACCTGAAGGACTACGACATCCAGCTGGAGCCCGATTCCAGTATCGTTGGTATATCTCGATCGCGCAGAACCCTGAATCGCACTCTCGAGATATGGTCGCTGGTGGACTGATCGATCGGTGCAGCGAAGAGGATTGTCAGATCCGAGAAACGCCCTCGCAATGCGACCGGGTTTTCGTTCGGCGTCTCGCATTGAGAGGATTTTATTACAATTCCATTTCCTGCCTCTGCGACTTGATCAAATCCAGTCCCGACGATAAGACTCTCCGGCGGATGCTAGATGCCTTAATGAGGCAGGCTGGCCTCGAACTCAATCCGAACTGAACCTCGATATACAAGCATCATGCGCTCGGGCCAAAAACAGTTAATTTTGAGCTCAAATGAGAAGCATCAGAAGACTTTGATTTGTTGGATGTCCATATGCAGGGATGAGCCGAGGTTTCGACGAGGAAGGCTGATGAGCTGAGTGCTGTAATCCCAACATGAGAATGTCCGCTTTGACCAAAGTAGAAATGTCCTCTTGTGTAGACTCCTGGCCCTCACTGGGAGGGCAGCATGGTCAGAGAGG
>JACQEY010000167.1 GCA_016200355.1 Nitrospirota bacterium | reverse complement strand
CGCTCCATCATTAAGGGTGATACATTGTCGATATCGATTGCTGCCGCGTCGATTGTCGCAAAAGTTACACGCGATCGCATGATGGTGGTGTATCATCGGACCTATCCGGACTATAATTTTCTCTCCCATAAAGGGTATGGGACAGAAGAGCATTTGCAGCGGCTCGCTCAACATGGTCCCTGCGCGATTCATCGGCGCACATTCGCTCCAGTCGCGCAGCTCTTGAGCGGAAACAGCGGTAGGCGGTCTCTCTCGCCTACTGGTCCGGGAGAGTCTTCACGGATGAATCAGTGACCATTCTTGATCCCCGGAGGATTTTTGGTCAGGAAGGGGAATCGGCGGCAGAGCAGTATCTGCGGCACAAGGGGTATCGGATCGTGGCTCGCAATCTGCGTTCGTCGGTGGGGGAACTGGACTTAGTGGCTGAAGACGGTCAGGTACTGGTTTTTGTCGAGGTGAAGGCGCGTCGGACCGACGCATTCGGCGGAGCGATCCATGCCGTCCATCAACGGAAGCAGGAGAAGTTGATCCAGTTAGCGGCTCAGTATTTGGCCCGCCACCACATCAGAAATCGGCTATGCAGATTCGATGTCGTCTTACTGCAAGGTACGGACGGCGTCGCTCCGCAGATCGAGCATATTCAGAACGCCTTTGAGGTGTCCGGAGACGATCTCCGTTGGTAGGCCCACGATGATTCAATTAATCCACGTTTCGAAACAGTACGATCAGCGCCCGGCACTCTCGGATGTCAGCCTTGAGATCGGCAAGGGAGAGTTTGTCCTTCTCATGGGGCCCAGCGGAGCAGGCAAGTCGACACTGTTGCGGATGCTCATTGGGGCTGATCGGCCGGATGAGGGACAGATCTTTGTCCACCAGAAAAATGTGACGACGCTCAAGCCATCGGACATTCCGTATCTGCGCCGCAAGGTAGGAACGGTGTTTCAAGACTTTCGACTGTTGCCGAAGAAGTCCGTCTTCGACAATGTCGCGCTGCCCTTGCTGGTGCAAGGAGTTTCTTCTGCCGACATTCGTCGGAAAGTGACGGAGGCGTTACGGGCGGTTGGTGTCGAGCACAAGCGAGATCAGCTTCCTGCGGGTCTTTCGACAGGAGAGCAACAGCGGGTGTGCATTGCGCGTGCGATCGTGAATGGCCCGGTTGTCTTGTTGGCGGATGAGCCGACTGGAAACTTAGATCCTGCCCTGACGTCCGAGATCATCGAACTATTTAAACTCATTAACGCGCGTGGCACCACTGTCGTAGTGGCCACGCACGATCCTCTAGTCATGGAACAGGTGAATCGACGGGTGCTCACCTTGTCACAGGGCCGGTTATTGCCGGAACATAGGAGATTGGGGTGAGGACGCTCTCGTATCTTCTCAGAGAGTCCTGGGCCAATATGCGGACTAACCGGACGACGACGATGGTCGCCATCTTGACCACGGCCTTTACCTTGGCCTGTGTCGGCATCTTCTTGCTGCTCTATGTCAATCTGCGGGCGGCGGCCGGATGGCTTCAAGACGATGTCAAGATCATGGTGTATCTCGATGAGCGGCTCGCCTCCGACTCGGTCGCTGAGGTGGAGCAGCAGTTGCGGGGCGATCGTGCCGTCGCCTCACTGCTGTTCATCTCGAAAGAGCAGGCGCTGGGCGAGTTCAAAGCGCAATTTCCTTCGGAGTCTCACTTGCTCGAGGGGCTGGGCCAGAATCCTCTACCGGCTTCCTTCGTCGTGGCACTCAGTCCGTCGTTCCGTTCGCCGGATGCGATCAACCGATGGGCGGAACGGGTCAGACAGGTCGCCGGCGTCTCCAAGGTTGACTATAATCAAGATTGGATCGACGCGCTTGCGATGGTGATTCGATCGATTGAGTTGGTGGCCATCGGCATCGGCGTCATTCTCTCGGCG
>JACQEY010000177.1 GCA_016200355.1 Nitrospirota bacterium | reverse complement strand
TTATACCTCTCTTAAGGGGAGTGGCCGAGGCTGCCCTTTACTGCGCGCATCGAGCGACCACGGTTTCATCGTGGGGGCTCTGCGAGCAAGAAGGGCACCTCACCGCTCCCCGCTCCATTTTTCAGCATTCTGCTGCTATCGGACACGGTGCCCGGCCGGTCCTATCGGTAGATCCGGATCGAGCGGCAAGCTGATTTCGGTCGGGCCTCCTCGTCCAAAAATGCGTGCGCCAAGAATTCCGATCTCATACAACACCATCAAGGGCACGGCCATCAAGAGCATGGTGAAGAGGGTCGCATCGGGCGTGACGATGGCTGACAGGATTAACGAAGCCACGATCGCGTGCTTCCGATACTTCGCTAACACCTTCGCCGAAACCACCCCGACCCGTGCCAGGATGGTGAGTACCAGCGGCAATTCAAACGCACAGCCGAATATCAGGAGAAATTTGACATTGAAGTCGATGTAGGTGCCGACGCTCAATTCCGGGGTAACATCGTGATCCATGCCGAAGCTGACGAAAAAGTCGATGACCAGCGGGAGAATGACGAGATTGCAAAAGATCAAACCGAAGGCAAAGAGCACTCCCGCCAGCACAAACAGCGGAACGCCCCAGCGTTGCTCCTTGGGGAGCAGCGCTGGTTCAATACACTTCCAACACTGATAGAAGATGACCGGCAGACTCGCCAGGATCGCCGCAAGAAAGGACACTTTGATCGAGGCGAACAAGGCTTCCGTCGGTCCGTAGAACACCAGCGGGTTGGGAAACGGACGATTCAACCACGCAACCATCTCGCCGGAAAAGGCGAAGGCCACCATCAGGGCCACCAGAATCGTGGCCCCGATGATGATCAGACGCTTCTTGACGGTCTGGATATGTGCAGCAAGGGGATTGAGAATCTGTGCCATGACTCCGGTCTCGATTGCTGGTTGACGCTGGCTCCACGGCGATGCTTCTCACTGCGGAGCGGCCTGCAACTCGTGGTCTCGATAGGCACGAATCATCTCAGCCATCTTGTCTTTTTTCGCCAACTTCTCTTTGTGCAAATCCTTCATGGACAATTCTTCGGCGGGAGTCAGTACGTGGCGTTTCTGCAATTGAACCAATTCCAGGTCCAGACGGTGGTGCGCCTCTTCCAGTATACGAAATTCGTGGCTCGATTGGCGCAACCGTTCCGCAATCATCGCAACCATACTGTCTGTCAGCATGTCGCACCTCCTGGCTATGAGATTACTGCAGCGGCCTGATATGTCCTCCTTCACGACCGACTTCCTGTGTCAATCGACCCGACTCCGACACAATCGGATCCAGTTCCATCAGCAACGCATCTTCTATGGGATTGGTGTAGTAGGTTGGCCTGGTTGTCACATCGCGAAACCCAAGGCTCTGGTAGAGTGCATGCGCGGCATGGTTCGAAGCCCGCAATTCAAGCACTGCACACCTCGCCGCTTGTGCCAACCCAATCTCCAGGGCCTGCATGACTAAGGCCCTGGCGATACCTTTGTGCCGCATCGTCTCGATGACTGCCAGGTTCATCAGCCGTACTTCCTCGAAGACGACCCAGAAACAGAGATACCCGACAATCGAAACAGAGCCAGCTTCGCCCGGCAGAACCTGCTTAGCCAATAAAAAATGAGCGAAAGGATTGCCGCTCAGTTCCGCCTCCAACATTTTGCGCGTCCAGGGGGCTGAGAAGCAAGCTTCTTCGATATGTAGAATGTCCGGCAAAGCCTCGACGGTCGCTGGTTCAATGATCCACTCGCCCATGACCAGTCCCTATCTGCAGAATGCTGAAACAGTCCGCCAACACGAAGAAAGTTGAGGTTCAGGCTTCAGCCTACCTCGCTCGCCGCGGCCTTGCCAAACGGCCTTTTTGAGCATCCTGACGCACGCGTATTTTTCTTGCGACCCGTTCCTGACGCAGAACCACGGGCGACATACCGCCGGACTCCTCGTACTTCAGTTCCGCTGCAGTGCGCTGCACATACAGCGGACTGATGCCGGTTCCTGCATACTCGCCTCGCCGAAGCCGCTCAATCCCAGCCAATCCGATCGAGACGGCCGAGGGCTTCTTAGCAGAATCCGGCGCCTCGGTCACCGTGACGGAGGGAGAAATTGACGCACGGATGGCTGACTCTTCGACCGTCCAGCCTTCGCCGAACACGAGGACTGATTCTATGAGACTGCTTCCTAGTATGACCGGTGTGCCCACCTGCTCTGACACCACTCGTTCCAACCGATCGTCACTGGTCCAGCGAAACAGCGCCCAGTAGAGCTCTTCACGCCGACTGTTGAGAATGGGACAGAGCAGGGTTGAGGTGCCTCTGAGATTCCAAGCCATACCTTCCAGCGTCGGTACCACCGCCAAGGGGAGCCGACTGATCGTCCGGAACCCGAGAAGCGTGGCTAGGCCGACACGAAGTCCTGTGAAAGACCCTGGACCGATCGACACGACGAGGCCATCTAACTGCTTGATAGTCAGACCCGTCTCACGAAACAACCGATCGATCGTCGGCAGCAACAGCTTGGCATGCGAACCGGCCGCGTCTTGGTCATGCCGGGCAAGGACGCGCGACCCATCAAGGATCGCCACACTCTGCCACGAAGTTGCCGT
>JACQEY010000176.1 GCA_016200355.1 Nitrospirota bacterium | reverse complement strand
GGGCGCTATGCGAATTTTCGCGGCTTCGGCTTAAAGAGCATTGCGAATTTTTTTGGTTCCAGCAACGGCACGACGGAAATTCGCCTGGCGGAGATCGATTACGGCGCGATCAACCCCACGCGCCTCGCCGAGGGCATCGTGCCCCAGATTCCGGATCGCGTTTTCAACCTGGCAGGCATCGACCCCGTCGATCCGCCACGCTACTTGGCGCGTTGCGCAGTACTCACTGCAACCGAGCTTGCGAACATTGATCTGCTCAATCCGCCGCTTGCGCTACTGAATTGTTTGAAACAAGATCTGAGCGAATTTCTGATCGAAAATTCGTTCAACCATCAAGTCGATGCCAATGTCCCACCCCTCTACATCGTGCATGGAACGGACGACACCCTGGTGCCCTATGCGCAAACCATCAATCTGTGCAATGCCCGCGACGCAGGCACGCGCCCCGTTGATGTCGCCGCCCCCGGCGTAATGTATCGATGTGGAACCTCGGATGAGGTCCACGTGATCAGCGGCGCGCAACACACCTTGGATCTGGGTTTTTGCTTCGGGACCCTCTGCCCGGCCGGCGCACCCGCGAGCGGCACGCGTCAGGAGGTATTCGCCACGCTGACTTCAGCCTATCAGTGGGCGGGCATGGAGGCAGTACAACCAAGCAATGTGACGACAGCAAATACGGCACCCATGTCAAAACGTGCAGGCGGCGGAGGCGCATTGAGTCTCATCAGCATACTGATCGCGCTCGTATGCGGCGGGACAAAGAGGAAACTGTCGTTGCAATAGGATGATTGCGGATCGAAGTATCAGGTAATGACTCAATGTATTGAAATTCTTAGAGCTTAAGCTGATCCTTCAACCGGTCTTTTAACTTGCCGGTCTCTTGTTTGGCTTTTTCTTTGGCCGATTGTGTTTGTTCGTTTAGCTGTTGCTTGGACTGTTCCGCCGCCGCGTGCAATTCTTGCTCGGCTTTTTGCTGAGCATGGCTTGCTTGCTGGTAACGATGGTCGATAACGCTAGCGATATTTTTTAGGTCGGCCAGCTTGAGATCGAGATCGCGCCGGGCGTCCTGAATTTTGGTATCGAGTTGAACTTTTACCTCGGCAATTAATTTGTCGACGCGCGCGCGAAACTGCTTGATTACCGCAGCACGCAACAACTCGTCGAGATCGGAATGCATATCTATTTCATAACTGCGTTGCGAACCTTGCAAATGCGCCTTAAGTGAAAATTGATGCACATCGGCCAACGTGGCGGATAATATTTTTTCAACATCTCCGGCCTGATCATCGATACGGGCGCCAAGCTTGACTGATTGAAATATAGCGCCGAGGTCGCTTTGAAACTCGCCGTCGTTTAATTGCACAGTGGCATCTAGGTCTACGCTTGCATCGTTCAAAATCACCGGCAAGCGCGGCTGCTGCGATACCTCGAAGCGTTCAATCGCCACGCCATGCGCCTTAAAACGGGCGTTATCGATCGCAGCGCTAGGCACGACATGATTGAACACGCCTTCCAATTCGAAATCTTGCACCCCCTGCATTTTTTCGGCGAAAAAATTAAACGCAAGCGGGTGCCCGAGCGTGACTTGATCGTTTGTGATATTGCGAATTTCCCCGCGTAGAGTTCCGGCGGGCACTTGTAAACTGAGCTTGGCGCTGCGAATCAGAAAACCTGGCAACTGGTCGCGTTCGGTAAAGTGCACATCAATGCCTTTGCCGCGCGCCGGAGGAACGTCTTGCCCGGCGCGATCGCCGGAAAGCAACGGCTTGGCCTTGTCGTACCAGTACAAACCGGTGTCGGTCCATTGCGCAATCTGTCCGCCAAATAATGCGCGGCTGGCATTGGTAAAACCTTTCGCGTTAAGCGAGTATTTCCCCTTTAAACGGTCAATATCCGCGCCCGGTGCGGCAAGCAAGTCTTTCGAGTGCTGTGACCAGGCCGCCCAATCGGCGTCCCAACTCTGCCGCACGGTTTTGATACGCTCAATATCTTTGCCGATATCGTCACGCACGGCTTGCAAGCGTTTGGTGGCGTCGGCAATTTCTTGTGCGTCGCGCAGCGTGTTGCCGTTGAAATTCGGTTTGGCCTGTTGGATGCGCGCGTCGTAACTTTTTAATGCGGCACCGTCGGGCAACTCCGTCAGACGCATGCTCCAATGCTGTTTAGCTTGTTCCAGCTCATTGCGTAGCTGCTCGACAAGCTGGGTAGACGTTAAATCTTTACTCGCCATGAATTGTTTAACATCGGGTAAATCCAGCTGCGGAAATGTGAAGCTGTCCAACAACGCCGCCTGCTTTGCCGCAGGTGCAGCTGCGGTCGCGGGTATTTGCGGCAGTACGCCCGATGTCTCGCGCGGCGTGTTGGTACGCACGCCTTCGGTATTCAAATCGGTAATGACCACTTTGCGCCGCAGTAACGCATAACCATCGAGGGCAAACTTCACGCGTTGAATCTGTACGGCGTTGCGCATCGGTTCATGCGCGTCGGTAACTTGCACGTTGGTCAACACAAACCCGATCGGGTTATATGTCAAGCTCGCGCTCTCTAATTCAACTTTGGCACCGTTGGCACTACTGCCTACCGTTTCTACGGCACTCTTAACTAAGGTATCGGCAAACATCGCAATGCCGGCCCCAAGTCCCGCAACGACCAACGCAAATACCGCCAAGCCCCACCAACGAATCCAACGCATCATGGCGGAACCACGCGCGACACCGATTGATACACCGTATAAAAATGGCTCGCCTTAAACATCGTGACCAAGCGGCTGTTCTTGAACCAGGCAGGAACATGCGTGCGGTAGTGAGTGATTAATC
>JACQEY010000175.1 GCA_016200355.1 Nitrospirota bacterium | reverse complement strand
GAAGCCCGAGCCGCTGCGCCACATTATTCGCGGTTCCCGGCATCACCTGCATCAGACCAATTGCACCGACTCGCGACACAGCTTGCCGATCGTACTGACTCTCCTCTCGAATGATCGCCGCCACCAGATAGGGATCGACACCGGTTACACCTTGGCCTTTGATCGTGGGAAGGAGGCCTGTCGGATAGGCCACCTTCCACAGCGACGGGTCGACGATGCCGCCGGTTCGCTCCAACTTATCGCGGAACCTGGCCCTCGCGAGTCGGAGTGCATCATGGTAGGCGCCCACCTCGTTCAACATCGCCGCAAGAGCCATGAGGACGTCGGGGTCTCGGCTATAGCGATCGGTCAACCCCGCCAACTCGCGCGCAGCATCCGAGTCCAACCCCAGCGTCTTAAGCTCAATGGCTCGACGGTATGCCAACTGCTGCCCGATTTCGTCCCTGGCGATCGACAAGCGTTTAGCCTCACCATTCGCAGGCGTGCTACCGTTCACCGGGGCGGTTGCCGAAATCGGTTCTACTGCAAGGGGCTCCGACAACGTGATATCGATTCGTTCGCGAGCCAGCTGGCAATAATAGGTATAGACGTATCGTTGGCAGAGTTGCACATACGCATCACGAGCGTGAGGCTGCTGGCTTAATTCGGCCGCGCGCCCCATCCAATAGAGGGCCTGTGGCTCAAAATCATAGTCGTGCTGATCGGCGAGCAGACGGAGTTCCTCTACCACCTCACGATAACGCGCCATACGGTAGTACACCCAACCCACGCGCCAGCGTGCCTCAGCGCGCTGGGACACCGGCTCTCCAACCTTTGCCACCTGCCGATACCGCACAATCGCATCGTCAAAGCGTCCCTGATCCTCCAACCACATCCCGACGAACAAAGTGATCTGGCCCTTCTGCTCCGCAGAGAGTTGAGATGTCGGCAACGTCCGAGCGAGATCTAACAACTTGTCCCCCTGTCCTTGTCGAAGATAAACACGAGCAAGCCAGACCGACGCTTCATAGGATTCCGCCCCCCCATCTTTTACCAATGCACGGAATGTCTCTCGGGCTTCGTCATACTGTTTCAGCCGTACTTGCGCGATCCCAAGCTTCAACTTTGCCTCGGCACGCCGGGGCGACTTCGGATCAGCCGCAAGAAACTTTCGGAGTTCCTCAATCGCTTCGGCATGGAAGGATTGTCCAAGATACGCCTGAGCCCTGGCAAGCCGCTCACTCGACTGAACCACCCAAGGCTCACCACCAAGATTCGAAGCCAGTAGCGTTTCCGCTTCTTTCGCTTCTGCACTGTATGCAAACCGAACCCAGAGCTGCATCAATGTCTCGCGGCCTTCCCGTACATTGTTGTCTCGCAACTGGCAGGCACTTCTTCGAAGAAACGCCAGGGGAGCCCCTGGCTCCTTATCATTTAGTTCCAATGCTTTTGCAAACCATGCCGTTGCTTCCGGACAACTCGACGCCTGATACCACGCTTCCCCTGCTCGATATGCAACCTTGGTCAACAGAAAGGAGTCCGGCACCGCCTGCCGAATGCTCTCGAACATGTCTGCCGCCTGCCTGGCATCTCCAAAGTTCAACAACGCTTCTCCCATCCATAGCCGGATATAGTCATCCAAGATCTGAAAATCTCGCTGTGCTGCGCGAAGAAATTGAATCGCCACGGCAGGATTCCGATCGAGGGACAACACTCCAGACAGCAATCCTGCGCGTTTGGCCCAGAGTGTAGCGGGAAATCGCTCTATCACACGTTGCAGCCGATCGAGCTTGAGCAATAAAACTTGCTCTTTATTAAGGGCCTTGCCGGGCCGTTCCTTCGGCAGTACTGCGGCCTGGAAACAATCTTCCGCCTTTTCACAAGCATCGCTGCCACTCGATATTAACGGAGAGGAAGAGTCGGCGGACACCTGGTCGGAGGGCAGAGCAAACCAACAGAGGCCCATAGCCATGGCAAGGAGCAGGTTTCGTATGGCCCATTGGTGTAGAGAATTGCGCACCCGTCGTCTCCCTCTCGATCTGTAATATATATATAGCAGTGTGCCTCCTCTGTTGCCAGCGGAGCCGCATGATTCCTGTACCTTGTTCCACTTTTTGAGGCTGTGGTAGGCTGCCCTCATGCGGCACGAAAAAGACGCCCTCCCACCACACACAGCTCCCATGAACCTCCTGGCACTTGATGAAGAAGGGATAGGCCGGCTCGTGCAGCAATTCTGATGGCCCCGCTACCGGACCGGTCAGATTTTGCGTTGGCTCTATCAGCATCGAGCCAAGGACATCGCGCAGATGACGGACCTCAGCCAATCGGAACGAACAACGCTAGCTTCACAAGCCACGATTCAGCGCACCGCAGGCTGCACGGTCTTCCGTTCAGTCGATCACACGAGAAAACTCGTACTCACACTCAGCGATGGGCTCACCGTTGAAACTGTGCTGATTCCCGATGAAGACCGCTTAACCCTCTGTGTGTCGACACAAGTCGGCTGTACCTTGGATTGCGGATTCTGCCTGACCGGCACGATGGGATTGAAACGCAACTTGAAGCCACATGAAATTATGGAGCAGGTGCTGACCGCCCAGGATCACCTCGACCCTAGTGAGCGGATTACTAACCTTGTCTTTATGGGGATGGGCGAGCCCTTGGCCAACATGGAGGCCTTGTCAGAGACCATCCGGCGGCTCACCAACAAACCGTGGGGACTCGGATGGTCGCCGAGACGCATTACAGTCTCGACTGCCGGCCTGGCAGCGCGATTGAAAGATATTGCGCCACTCGGTGTCAATCTGGCCATCTCGCTGAATGCCACAACGGACGATCAGCGCGCCAACCTGATGCCGGCTGTCAATGGGATCGCCTCGCTCAAAACATTGCTTGCCGCCTGCCGCCGTTATCCCTTGCCACCGACTCGGCGTCTCACGTTCGAGTACGTGCTGCTGGCCGGGGTGAACGATCACGCCGACGATGCACGCCGCCTCGCCAAGCTCGTCCGCGGAATCGCATGCAAAATCAATTTGATTCCGTTCAATGAATTTCCTGGGAACCCCTTCCGCCGTCCATCGGAACGCAACATTACTGCCTTTCAAGCCATCGTGCGACAAGCGGGTCTCAATGTGTTCGTCCGTAAGAGCCGTGGCCGCGATGTCCTTGGCGCCTGCGGCCAATTGGGTAATCTCTCACCTGAATACGCAGAACGTGCCTTGACACAAATCGAATCCCGTTGCTAGCATGCGTCGTGCGCACCGCCCAAATATGACCTGGCTGTACTCTCGATACATCATGCGAATAGCATGGTTGGCTGCGGCGAGTAGCCTCGTCTTCGCGTTCGCATCGCCCGCCTTCGCAACGGAACCTCGTGAATTCATCCTCTCCAATGGGATGAAGGTCCTGTTAGTCGAAGTTCCCAAAGCTCCGGTTGCGACCATCCAAGTCTGGTACAAAGTCGGCTCACGCAACGAAGTCATGGGCCGCGCGGGCCTCTCCCATATGCTGGAACATATGATGTTCAAGGGCACAGCCAAATATCCTAAAGGCACCTTTTCCCGTCTCATTCGCAAGAACGGCGGGATGGACAACGCCTTCACGAGCCAAGACTTCACCGCCTACTTCGAAAATCTCGCAGCCGACCGCGTCGAGCTGGCGCTGGAGCTCGAAGCCGATCGCATGCAAGGGCTTCAGCTCGATAGGCAGGAATTGACAACGGAGCGAGAAGTCGTGAAAGAAGAACGCCGCCTGCGCACGGAGGACGACCCGCAAGGTGCGCTCGTGGAGGCGCTCTTCGCCCAAGCCTATCTCAGCCATCCATACCATTGGCCAGTGATCGGCTGGTTCGGCGACCTGGATGCGATGACCCTGGATGACTTACAACGGCATTACGACACCTACTACTCCCCCAACAACGCAACCCTCATCGTGGTGGGCGACATCAAAGCCGACAACCTGCTCCCCACAATCACACAACTCTTCGAGCCAATCCCGCGAGGACCGGAGCCTAAACCGATTGCTACCATGGAGCCGGAGCAAAAAGGCGAACGCCGCTTCCTCCTCAAGCGGGATGCGCAAGTCCCCTTCGTCATGATGGGCTATCGCGCGCCGAATTTTACGAGCGAAGATTCTTATGCGCTCGACATTCTGGACTCGATTCTGTCGCATGGGAAAAGTTCTCGCCTGTACCAGAGTCTCGTATACGAACAAAAATCGGCTCTGGCAGTCGGAGCAGAATATAGCTTGCTGCAGGCCGATCCGGGCCTTTTCTACTTCTACGCCCTCGTGAGCCCAGGCCAGAGACCGGAATCGGTCGAGGACGCACTGCACCAAGAGATCAAACGCCTCCAGGCCGATCCGCCGACTGAGCAAGAACTCCAACGGGCGAAGAATCAGGTCGAAGCGACCCATATCTTCGAACAGGATTCCAACTTCCGGCATGCCATGTTGCTCGGACAGGCTGAATCCGTCGGCGCCGGATGGCGGAAAATCGACCAGTTTGTCGAACGGATCCGGGCGGTGACGACCAAAGATATTCAGCGTGTCGCCCGTCTATATTTAACAGAAGACAATCGGACCGTCGGCACATTGATTCCCATACCTCCCAAACAGCCAGAGGCGCCCTCCGCCACCACGCAACAGGGAAAGCCCTAATCATGTCGACGACGAGACAATCTGTCGCGCTTCGACGACAGACAACTCTGACTCTCGTGGTGGCACTCTGCGCCTTGCTCTTGGCAAGCGGTTCCAGTACGGCGGCAGAGATCGCCCCGACGAAATTCGTGACGACAAACGGCATCACAGTGCTCGTCCTCGAACAACATTTCCTTCCCATCGTTGAAATCCATGCGCTGATCAAAACAGGCTCGGCGCAAGACCCTTCCGACAAAGCCGGACTCGCGAACCTCGTCGCCAGTCTCCTCGACGAAGGAACGACCACGCGCACGTCAAAACAGCAGGCGGAGCAAATCGATTTCGTTGGCGGAGCCTTGGAAACCAACGCCTCAGAAGATTTCACCACGGCCTCCGCCCGTGTGCTCAAGAAAGACGTCGACCTCGGCTTTACTCTGCTTGCGGACATGCTGCAACGTCCTGCGTTTCACAAGCAGGAATTCGAACGGATTCGCACCCAACTCTTGGGCGAAATGGCAAGCGACAACGACGACCCGGGCCATATCGCCATGAAAGCGTTCAATCAGCTCGTCTTTCACGGACACCCCTACCGTTGGCCCGTCAATGGAACGGAGGAGACGCTCAACAAAATCACCCTGGCCGACGTACAGGCCTTCTACGGACGGGAATATTCCCCATCCCAAACTATCCTGACCATCGTCGGCGATATCACCCTTGAGCAAGCCTCTGCACTCCTACAGACCCATTTTGGAGCCTGGAAGAAAGGGGCCGCGACAGCGCGGAATACAAAAAAGCCCTCGCCGGTCGAACGGAAAACGGTCCAACTCATCGAGAAAGATCTCACCCAATCCACCATTGTGCTTGGGCATGGAGGCCTTCCGCGCACTCACCCGGATTATTATTCCGTTACAGTGATGAATTACATCCTAGGGGCCGGTGGATTTTCCTCCCGCTTAATGGATTCGATCCGCGACAAGCAGGGGTTGGCCTATGGGATCATGAGCCACTTCGACGCCAGACTGATGCCCGGTTCATTCTGGGTCAACCTCCAAACCAAGACGGAGACAACAAATCAAGCCATCACCGGCGTCCTGTCAGAAATCAAATCCATTCGTGATACCCCGGTGTCCGACCAGGAACTGGCTGAGGCCAAATCATTCTTGATGGGCAGCTTCCCGCTACGATTCGATTCCACCGCGAAACTCGCGCACGTGCTCGCCCAAGTGGAGTTCTATGGTCTGGGATTCGAGTACTTTTCGGACTACCCCAAATGGATAGACCGGGTCACGAAGGAAGATGTCCAGCGCGTGGCCAAGCAATACCTGGACCCTAAACGATATGCCTTAGTGGTGGTGGGCAATATCGCCAAAGCGAAGGTCAAGCACTAGCAGCTGTGTCGCTACTCTAAAGACAGGAATTCATGATGACCGAATCCCTCCACAGCAAGCTCAATATACTCCGCCGAGTAATCTCGGACATGCAATCGGTCTTGGTTGCCTTCTCCGGCGGGATCGACAGCACCGTCGTCCTGAAAATCGCCCATGAACAACTTGGTGAACAGGCGCTTGCCGTCACCGCCGTCTCACCGACGTTTCCCACGATCGAACTCGACGGCGCGAAGCAGGTGGCCTTAGAGATCGGCGCGCGGCATGAACTGGTCCACACCGATCAACTCGAGGTTCCCGCCTTCGTACAGAACGATGCAGCCCGCTGCTTCCATTGCAAGACCGACCTTTATCAATTGCTGGACGGACTACGCGAGCCGCGAGCAAGCCGATGGGTTGTAGATGGGACGAATCTCGACGATCTCGGTGACGATCGGCCAGGAATCAAAGCCGCACGCGAGTGGAGAGTTCGAAGCCCTCTGGTCGAAGCTTCCCTCTCCAAGTCCGACGTGCGGGCACTCGCCCAGGCTTTAGGACTCTCGAATTGGGATAAGCCGGCAGCCGCGTGCCTCTCTTCAAGAATTCCGCGCGGCACTCCAATCACGATCGAGAGTCTCCGTCGTGTGGAGCAGGCTGAAGAGATTCTACAGGCTGAGGGATTTCGTCATGTACGTGTGCGGGAGCATGGAGAGATGGCGCGAATCGAGGTCGGAGCAGAGGAGTTTTCTCGGCTGAATCAGCCGGACCTTCGCGCGCACATCAGTGCCCGTCTCCGCAAGGTTGGGTTTCGCTTCGTCTGTGTGGATTTAGAAGGATACAGACCGGGCGGGATCAGCCTAGGCTGACCCTGCCCGATTAAAGAATTATCGCTGGTAGGATTTTGACAGCGCCTCGAGCGCCTCGTCCGCGAATTTTCGGTGGTCCGCCTCGTTCAGACTTCGCTGCACGACTTTCTCCGCAACCATCAGAGCCAAATCGGTCGTTTGGGCGCGAATATCTTGAATCGCCTTGCGCCGCTCATGATCGATTTCACGCGTCGCATCGCCTTTGATCCGCTCGGCTTCGACCGTCATCCGCTGCTCATTTTCCTCCATGAGCCGCTGAGCCCGTTCCTTTGCGGCAGCCAGAATTCCGTCCGCCTCTTTCGCGGCCGTATTCAGCTTGGCCTCGTACTCCTTGAGTTTCCGCTCAGCCTCAGACCGGTGATGCTCAGCTTGATCAAGACTGTCCTTAATTTTCTTTTCCCGTTCTTCCAACATGCTCAAGATGCCAGGAAAGGCAAACTTGTAGAGCACGAAGAAGAGAATCGCGAACGACAGAACTTCCCAAAAAATCAGAGAAGAAAAAAAGTGAGATTCAAACTGCGGCATAATTCACATCAGAAAGGCCGAGGTTGAGGCTGAGGTAAAAAGATTGAGCTGCTTCCCTCGCCCTGACCCAGACCTAAGCCTGCTCCTACTTGCGAAAGCCCATGATGATGAAGGCAATGACCAGGCCGTACAGCGCGATGGCTTCCACCAGCGCGAACCCGATCCACATATACTTTGTGACGCGGCCTTCCGCTTCCGGCTGGCGCGCCACCACTTCAATCATCTTCCCAAAGATATAGCCGATCCCTACACCGGCTCCGGCAAACCCTGCCGCGGCACACCCCATGCCTATTAACCCTGCTGCTGCTGAATCCATTGTTTGTCTACCCTCCTTTAATGAAAACTCACTACAACCCTGAACTGGCTGCTCAACATGTCCTCCGGCAAGGCCGCAAAGAGCGAACACCCTGAGGCGTACTGTTTGAGTACGTCGAAGAGTGGACGGCGACTGAGAACGCTGCTGGGTGGCCTTTTCGGCAGCCTGTCAGTGCGCATGGTCATCACCGCCATGCAAATGAAATGCGTCCCCTAAATAGACGCAGGTCAACATGGTAAAAATATAGGCTTGAATGAACGCGATACCCACTTCCAATCCATTTATCGCAATCGTGAACGCAAAGGGCAACCACCCAATCAACAGTCCACCACTGATCGCCATGCCGAACAGGACTCCAAGAAGCACGTGGCCCGCCGTCATATTCGCAAATAACCGAACGGCCAGTGATATGGGCCTCGCCACCTGACTCATTATCTCAATCGGTATCATCAATGGCACCAGCCACCCGGGTGTACCAGGCGGAACGAGAACGCCAAGGTACTTCACCCCATGCAACAAGAATCCCATGACCAAGCTGAGCCCGTACACCAGGAAAGAGAACACGGCCGTCACGATAATCTGACTCGTCACGGTGTAGCTGCCGGGGATCATCCCGATAAGATTACAGAAGAGAATAAAGAGAAATAGGGTAGCGATAAGAGGGAAAAATCGCATCCCCGCTTTGCCCATCGTATCCATGATCATGCTGCGAATGAAATCCACCATGATTTCTGCCAGGCTCTGCAACTTGCCGGGCACCAGCTTGCGCGCCGATCCTGCCATCACCATGAGCACCGTCACCAGGGACACGACCACCCACATCATGACAACGGCCTTATTGATGGAAATATCCAATCCGCCAAGCGAAATCGGGATCCAGTTATGAAGTTCGAATGGATGAAGCGGACTTTCTTCCATAGCTCTTTCGTACTTTCTTTAATTGAACGACGTTATGTCTTCGGCCACCGCTGCGCCGACCGGTGCGCATTCCGGATCCCTGCCACGATACCCAACACAAGACCTACGACCATCCCCCAGGGGGTGGAACCAAAGAGGTATGTGTCACAGACCCATCCCAACCCTCCTCCGACAATCAGCGCAGCGACCAGATCTGTTCCGATCCTGACCGCTTGGCCGAGCCCGGCGTACAATGGATCTTGTGAGGGGGGCATGTCGTACCCACAGAGGAGAGTGCAGTGCATCCTAATGACGCAAAGACTCTGCCGATGGCGGGCGCGCAATTCAAGCAGAATCACTGTGAAATTGTCAAGTCGATCATGTGCTATGACACAGCCGAAACAGTGGGGTATAGTGAGTACGGTCGGTTATCTGTAAAGTGATACACGCTCACCCATGACTAGTTTCTCCCAACCATCGTTCCTTGGTGGACCTCCACAGCCCCTAGTCTTCTCGCTGGACGGCCAAGGAAGGACACCCTTCGAGTTATACCGCCTGATTGCCTCTCCCTCTCAGCCATCGTTCCTACTCGACAGCGGGAAAGGCACAGATGGTGGGAATCACTTTTCATTTCTAGGGAGCAACCCCTTTTCAGTACTGACTGGGCGACAAGGACAGACTGCCCTTCGCACCCACAAAGGACGCGAATACTTCTCGCAAGATCCCTTTGAAAGCCTCTGTCGCCTATTCGCTGCTCCTCAAATAGAGCCTCCACCAGGCCTGACCCCTTTTTGGGGAGGAGCCGTCGGTTACCTCAGCTACGACCTCGTGCGCGAATTCGAAACGCTTCCGTCTCTGGCCAAAGATGATCTGCAGCTGCCCTATCTGCAATTCGGTCTGTACGACATCATCACCGCCGTCGATCATCAAACCGATCGTCTACAGATAATCTTTTGTCCGCCGATGGAACGGTTTTTAGGAGAACCCCGCGAGAAACTCTATCGTGAAGGCTTAGATAGACTGGCTGAGTGCGAAGCCAGATTGAACGGAAGGCCCACTCCTCTCAAAGATCTCCCCCCCCTCGATCAGATGGCCTTTCACCCCGACCAAACCAGGGAGGTCTACCTCGATCGAGTCCGGCGCTGCCAAGAATACATTGCAGCTGGAGACATCTACCAGGCCAACCTGTCGCATCGATTCACCCTGCAACCTCCCAACGCCTACCACGATGGCACAGATCGACAGCCCTACGAGCAAGAACTCTATCGACGTCTCCAAGCCGTGAACCCCTCGCCTTTCTCAGGGCTCATCCATTTTGACGATGTCACATTGATCAGCTCCTCACCCGAACGGCTCGTCCGTTTGCACAACAGGCAGGCGGACACACGCCCGATTGCCGGAACCAGACCACGCGGACTCGACGCACGCGACGATCAACGTCTCATCGGGGAATTACTCTCAAATGAAAAGGAGCGGGCGGAACACCTCATGCTCGTCGATCTCGAACGAAACGACCTGGGCCGTGTCTGCCGATTCGGCAGCGTGCAGGTCGATGAATTCATGGCGATCGAGAAGTACTCCCACGTCAGCCATATCGTGTCTCATATCAGCGGCGCCTTGAAGCTGGACGCCACGCTCTTTGATCTCATTCGAGCACTATTTCCAGGAGGCACCATCACGGGCGTACCAAAGATCCGCTGTATGGAAATTATCGAGGAGCTGGAGCCGGTACGTCGTGGCCCCTACACCGGATCATTTGGGTACATCAGCTGGAATGGCGACCTTGATCTCAATATCGTGATTCGAACTTTGGTATGGTGTGCGGGAAAGGGGTACTTGCAGGTCGGTGCCGGAATTGTCGCCGACTCCGACCCAACCAAGGAATACGAGGAAACGCTCCAGAAGGCCCAGGCATTTTTCAGCACATTGCAACAGACGTAACCATGTGGATTTACCTCAATGATCGGTTCGTGAAAGAAAGGGAGGCCGTCGTCTCCGTCTTCGATCATGGTTTTCTCTACGGCGATGGCGTCTATGAAACGATTCGCTCCTACGGGAGCCGGATCTTCATGCGGGACCAACATCTTGCTCGACTTCGCCGGTCTGCCGACGCGATTGGCCTGACCATTCCCATTCCTGAGCACAGATGGCCGGCACTCCTCCATGAAGCGATGACACGGAATGACGTCGGATACGAACGCGCCGATGCGTACCTTCGCATCACCATCTCCCGAGGGGCCGGCGACATCGGTCTTGATCCAGCCCTGTGCCCAACCCCCACCGTGGTGATCATGACCAAACCGCTTCTCCCCCCCTCACCTGAACAATATCGCATCGGCGTGAACCTGATCGTCGCCCAAACGAGAAGGAACCTACCCAGCGCCCTCTCACCCCAGATCAAGGCCACAAATTTTTTGAACAATATCCTGGCCAAACGTGAAGCGATCGCGGCCGGTGCCTTCGACAGCATCCTGCTCAACTGGGAATCGCATCTGACGGAATGCACCGTCAGCAATCTCTTTTTCTTCCGAGCTGGTCGACTCTGCACCCCGGCACTTGCATGCGGCCTGCTAGACGGGATCACACGTGACATCGTGCTCAGCCTCGCGCAAGAAGCACAGATCCCGGTTGATGAAGGACATTTCGGAATCGATGTGATTCATAAGGCAGACGAGTGTTTTCTCACCAACACAAGCATGGAAGTGATGCCGGTCACCATGGTAGACGGACATCCGGTGGGGAATGGAACACCGGGGCTTCTCACTCAGGAACTCCACAGACTATTTATTGCCAACCGAACGCGTTTTCTCGAACCCTAGCCGTTCCGCACCCCCGCAGACTCTGTTGTTTTTCCGAACTATTCTCTACTGATATCCAGGCACAAGACCTGCATTTTGTTGACACCCAGTGGCAGGCTGGTATCGTTGCAACCATGCACAACACCTTTTCTCTAATAATGACATCCCTCCGGCGGCGCGCGGCCATTGGACTCACCTCAACACTAATAGCGGGAATCGGCTCGCTGGCCTTCTCCGTACCGACAACCACGGCAGAAATTTATCAGTTTGTCGGGCACGACGGCTCAATCTCCCTCACTAATGTCCCCTCCGATCCTCGCTATCGAAAAATCGAGGTTGAATCCAGCCGATTCCACGCCACCTTGTCCGAGCGGGAACTCGAACCAGTCATTCGTCGGTACTCTTCGCAACACCGGCTCCATCCTGCGTTGATCCGAGCCGTTATCAAGGCTGAATCGGATTTCGATCCGCGGGCGGTTTCGCGTACCGGCGCTATCGGCCTGATGCAACTGATGCCGCAGACCGCCGTACGCCTGGATGTGCGGGATATGTATGACCCGGATGATAATGTGGGCGGAGGGACCAAGTACTTACGCCAACTGCTCGACCGCTTCCATGGAAACTTACCGCTAGCTCTGGCGGCCTATAATGCCGGAGAGAATGCGGTCGACCACTATCAGGCACTTCCCCCGTACGATGAAACCAGGCAATACGTCCGTAAGGTCCTCCAATATTACCGCACGTTCCTGGTCCGCGATGGCGTCATCATGGAACGTCCAGTCAACCGATACGGCCCCGCAGAGTCAACAGCAACCCCCGCGATTTCTTCTGAACCGTCTTCCCGCTGACAACTTCCCCGCTCACTAGGCGACTGTGTTGTTGCCACCCTGCTCGCTTGGCCTCCGGAAAATCAGACCGGTAATGGGCCCCGACGCTATTCTCTCGCCACAGCGCCGCTTCCGCCACGCATTGGGCTACCTGCACCATATTTTTCACTTCCAGCGCTGCTCGGTTTGCAAACGGCTGGGTCACAAGTTGTGCCCACCGTGACAATTGAGCACAAGCACGGATAAGCGACTCGCCCGAACGTATGACACCGACCTGCCCCCACATCGTTCGCCTGAGTGAGCTTCTCAATTTTTCCGCATCTTCCAGTGTGCCGAATTGGCCCGCTCGGAGCATGGCCTCCTGAGACGAGGGTGTCAGAGGCTCCTGTCTGTCGGCAAACGCCACGGCTGCTGATGCCGCGCGCGCACCAAACACCAATCCTTCGAGCAATGAATTGCTCGCCAGACGATTCGCTCCATGTACACCGCTACAGGCCACCTCCCCAGCGGCAAAGAGCCCAGGAACCGTTGTCGCGCCGGTTAGCTCAGTCCAGACCCCGCCCATCATATAATGCGCGCTGGGAGACACAGGGATCCATTCTTCCGTGATATCGATGTCATAGCGAAGACACGTCGCATAAATCGTCGGGAATCGCCGCTTCACGAACTCCGCTCCCAAGTGGGTGACGTCAAGATAGACATGCCGTGCTTTCGTCGCCGCCATCTCCGCCAAAATCGCTCGCGACACGATGTCTCTCGGTGCTAACGCGCCCATGGGGTGGTATTGCTGCATGAACAGCGCCCCTTTATTATTGCGTAGCTGCGCACCCTCCCCTCTCATCGCTTCCGATAGCAAGAATGGCGGACTCGACGGCAAGTAGAGTGCAGTGGGATGGAATTGAACGAACTCCATATCTTGAAGCACCGCACCCGCGCGCAGCGCCATGGCCATTCCATCACCGGTGGCATTCGGAGGATTGGTCGTCCGCGCATAGATATGCCCCGCCCCTCCGGTGGTCAGCACGACCGCGCGAGCCGGCAACATGAACTGGCGGCCAGACCCTTCATCCAGCACAACGGCCCCGCAGCAACGTCCGGCTTCAACGACGAGATCCACGGTAAAGTGATGATCCAGTCGCCGAATACGCTCCTGTCGATTCGCCTCGGCAATCAACACTCGCACCATCTCGTTCCCCGTCGCATCTCCCCGCGCGCGCAGAATGCGGCTTCGGCTGTGGGCAGCCTCCCGAGCGAATGCGAACTTGCCGCCGACTTTGTCGAACTTGGCCCCCCACCCGATCAATTCTTGAATCCGCTCAGGCCCTTCTTCAACGAGAACCCGCACGGCTTCTTTCCGGCAGAGCCCATGCCCCGCTTTGAGGGTGTCGGTTAAATGGATAGCCACATCGTCTTCTTCGCTCATTGCCACCGCCACTCCACCCTGTGCATGAATCGAACTGCTCTGAAGTGGATGCCCTTTTGTCAGCACTATGACACGTCCGGCACGACTCAACTCCAATGCCGCGCGAAGACCGGCTACACCGCTCCCGATGACCAGGAAATCGGCCTGTGCCGGAGCACGAGATTGACGAGATGGCATGGACTACTTCTTCATAGGAGAACGTGTGGGGTCGATCGTGGCCTGCCGAACTTTCATACCGAAGGGAGCATCGCCCTGAACCCCTCGCAACAGAATCGACTGTGTGCCGACCCACTGCAATTTTGTGTGGCCTCGCTGACGGAAACCCGGATCGTCTGCATCTTTTTTCCACAGCCCCTGCCAATGTACGAACACATCGATGTCGTCTCCTTCGATCATAATGCGCTCGACCGTGAAGTCCAACGTGATAGCACTAAATGTCTGGAAATCTCCCTGGGCCTCTTCCTGCAACCTGTCAAGCTGTTCAGCCGGCATCATAAGCGAGGCCAGATTCGACAAATCTTTCTTCACATACGCTTGGCGAAGTGATTCCACAGCCCGATCGATACGGAGATATCGTTCGTGATCTTCGGGATATTGAATCTTCTTGCCCCCACAGCCGATGCCGATCAAAGATATCGAGCCGAGCAGGAGTAAGACGGGAATAAGTGAAAATTTGTATGGGAGCATGATGACGGCAGTATATAGGAACAAGTATCAGGCAGGTCAAGCGGCGCGTGAGTTGGTCCTCACCGCTCGCAGGGCCACAAGGCATTCCGTCGCGTCCCAATCATGATCAACCTTAATACACCGATGAGCTTGCAATTCACAGCGAAAACTTCTACACTCCGCCCCTTGCAGGAGAGATAACGCATGTCCAGTGTGCTAAAAAAACGCCGGAAAAAGATGCGCAAGCACAAGTACAAGAAGCTGCGCCGGCGTCAAAAGTTCGAACGTCGTAAAAGCTAGGCTTCGCCCGAGAAGGGGGAGGAGAGGGACGTGCCCGAAGGCAAAAAGGTTCGCATCCGCGTCCGGACTGTGAACTGCGTCTACGTTGGCGACTTTCTCATTCCTCCCATGCGTAATCGTGTATCCGATGCGATCAACGAAGAGCAGCGTCTCTTTATCAGCCTTACCGACGTGGTGATCGATGAGAAGGATCGCTCGGACTTCGTAGCCATCAACAAGAACCTGATCGAGTCCATCGCACAACTATAACTGTCGACAACGCCTTCAGCTTGCCTCTCCCCTTCACTGTTCTCACTTGGTTTTCCGTAGCTACCTCCTCTAAGATCACCTCTTCATCATGTCCACCTTCTCACGATTTCTCCCGTTCCTGAAGCCCTATCTGTCCCGCATGGTGCTGGCAGGCCTGCTGGTCATGAGTGTCGCCGCCATCAATCTGGCCCTGCTGCGGCTGGCCGGCACCCTGTGGGACATCATTACCGTGCAGCACGACCAGTCCAGAATGACGGACATGATCACCGTCTTTCTCGGACTCGTCATCCTGCAGGGGCTCTGTTCGATGGGCCATAGCTACCTGACTGCCTGGATTTCTCAACGCATCATCGCTGATTTTCGCCGACATCTCTTTGCGCATCTGCATACCCTATCGGTGAGCTTCTTTGCCCGCCGGCGAACAGGCGAGCTCCTCTCACGGCTCATGAACGATGTGACCGTCATCCAATCGGTCGTCACCGAAACACCCATCGACAGTGCGAAACAGCTCGTGACCTTCATCGGAGGGATCACGTTCTTGTTGATAATGAATTGGAGGCTCTGCCTCTTGATCCTGGTTCTGCTCCCGTTGCTCGTTCTTGTGGCCAAGATCTTTGGACGAAGACTGAAATCCCTCTCGACCTCGATTCAAGATCATACCGCTGCAATGAGTACCCTGATCGAGGAAGTGATCTCAGGCATCCGGATCGTGAAGTCCTTCGTCCAAACACAGCGCGAAGAGACCAGGTTTTCGGCGCAAGTCGAACAGACCTTGGCATTGACGATGCGAAAGGCCGGTGTCATGGCGGTATTTATTCCCGTCATCAGCCTCCTCACCTTCTCCGCGGCGGCGGCGGTGTTGTGGTATGGGGGACGCCAGGTCATCGACGGAAGTGTATCGCCGGGTGATCTCTTTGCCTTTGTCCTTTTTGCCGGAATTCTGATCGGCCCCTTCAGTTCCGCTGCCCGCCTGTTCGCGCAGATCAGGGAGGCGCAGGGCGCTACCCAACGTGTGTTCGAAATTCTCGACACAGGCTCCGAGGTGAGCGACTCCCCCACGGCTACAACACTATCCCCCGTCTCAGGACATATCCGAGCTGAACATGTCAGCTTTGCCTATGATCCACGCCAGCCGGTTTTGATGGATATGTCGTTCGAAGCGAAACCAGGCGAACTGATCGCCATCGTCGGTCCCACTGGGGCTGGGAAAACGACCGTGATGAACTTGCTCCACCGTTTCTACGATCCAACTGAGGGGCACATCACCATCGACGGGCACGATCTCCGCCAGGTCACCATGGACAGTTGGTATCGACAGATCGCACTGGTTCCGCAAGAGACGATCTTGTTCGGCGGAACGATTCTCGACAATATCCGCTACGGAGACGAGAAGGCCACGAAGGAAGAAGTGGTGGCGGCGAGTCGTGCGGCCCATGCCCACGACTTCATCATGAGCTTTCCGGACCAGTATCAGACTATTGTGGGGGAAAAGGGAATCAATGTGTCAGGCGGACAGCGGCAACGCATCGCCATCGCCAGAGCCATCGTGAAAAATCCCAGGATCTTATTGTTGGATGAAGCCACCTCTGCCCTCGACAGTGAGTCAGAGCGACTCGTGCAGGAGGCGCTGGAACAACTTATGAAAGGTCGAACGACCTTTGTGATCGCCCACCGATTGACGACTATTCAACGAGCCGATCGGATCCTCGTCCTCAACAAAGGGCGCCTCGTGGAAACCGGCACTCATGCCGAACTGATGGACCATAAAGGTCTCTACCAGTACCTCTATACCCTTCGGCTCATCGAACTCCCCTCATAAGCCCCCCAGCAGGATGCTCAAAAAGGCTGTCCAGCAAGGCCGCAGCGAGCGAAGAGGCTCATCGTACGCTTCGGTACGCTGAGCCTTTGAGCGATGCGAGAACGCCGCATGGGAAAAGGCGTGTCTTGGCGCGCCTGGGTTGGGCGGGTGAGAAAAGCGACTTTTTCAGCATCCTGCCAGCTTACATCCCGATCGTTTCGATCGCGTGCATGTCTTCGGGAGTGAGGGTGAGCTGTTCAGCCTGGAGATCCTCTTTCATATGTTGCGGGTTCGTGGTACCGGTCAACGGAAGCATCCCGATCTGTATGGCAAACCGAAACACGACTTGCGCGAGACCCGTTCCTAACCGCTGAGCAATGGCCCGCATGCCTGAATCGGCAAAGACCTCTCGATTGGCAGTCAACAACGAAAATCCTTGATAGATGATCCCATGGGCTCGGCAGATCTCCCGCACCTCTTTGTCCCATCCAAGTGCGGCATAACAGCGGTTCTGCACCATCATGGGTTTCACCGCCGCCCGGGCACACAGTTGGGTGAGTTGCTCAGCCGTAACATTGCTGATGCCGATCATCTTCGTTTTCCCCGACCGATAGAGCCCTTCGATGGCGGCCCACACTTCCCAGTCCGCGTCTCCCAATCCCTGCCGCTGATAGGGCCCATGCAAGACATAGGAGTCAAGATAGTCGGTGTGCAGGTGGGCCAATGAGCTGTCGAATGACTGGGCCACTTGGGTAGTGAGATTGGCCGAGGCATCGTAGGGGGTGCGATGGTCCTGGCCATTTGTCGGCGTAAACTTGGTTTGAAGAAACAGACGATCGCGTGTGACCCCATTCTGCGCAAGGGCCAGCAAGGCTTCCCCCACCAGAGCTTCCTGGTAATGAATCAGTTGATTGGCCGTGTCGATGGCTGTGAAGCCCGCCTCCACGGCTAGTTGTACCAATTGTGTCGTGGCCTCTTTTTTCCACGCCGTGCCATACATGAACGAAGGAACCGGCACATTATTATAGGTGGCCAAGGGCATGCCATACTCTCCAAGGTGAACAGACTGCTGATGCCTGCGAGGGGTACGTGACGATGGGGTACGATGAGGCGAGGCCGCGGCGACAACGCCGCGGCCTCGCGATGTTTCCCAAGAGCGACGCTACTTGCGGACGGCGATCCCGTGGGGATCCGCCGTATCTTTTCCCTCTTTCATGTTCGTAACGACCGCCTGCCCCTTATAGTGACCGACCTTTCCTCCACCATCCACATGAATGACACCGACGCCAGGAATCGTCCCTTTGGCATTATGTGCCATCTTGTCATTCCCTGTAAGAGGGGTAGGACCGCGCAGGCTGACGAACACATACTGATTGTCTGGCGCGTTGTCCAAGAGATCAGGAGCTGGATCCTTGTTCCCATCTGTCACTATATCGATCGAGCCCACGCTCAAGTTTGAGACCGTATCGATGATTTCGATATTGTTTCCTGCTCGATCAGCATTCCAGACATAACGTCCGACCGCGGCCATTCCATGGGAATCAGCAAATTGATCATCCCGTTGTGACACCAACTTGGCTGAAACAGACTTTGGAAGGTTGGACAAGTCGAGGGCATACACATCATAGGAAAGAGGCGCCACCGGCCAGCCGCCACCGGAATTGACATACATCGTCGCGCCGACCTGAATGCCTCCACAGCCGGCAGGATGGATCTCATTATTGTTGAGTGTGGCCACAAGGTTCATCGGCGTGGTGGTGACATCGAATACCAACAGCCCACCTCCCCGCAGCGTCACAAAAGCATAATGACTGGATGATTCCGTGATCGGGCAAATCGGCGAGGTATCCGGACGCTCTCCACCCTCCAACAAGGCAAGATCCACTACGTCCTTTTCGGGATCGAACTTGTATGTATGAGCGGCATAGTCAGTCCAAATGCGGATAAACTTCTTCTCCAATATATTCGCTGCAACCGCCATCTTCTGATCGGCCGTCGGCCAAGCCGCATGGGCATTCTTCCCCATCGACAAGCAGGCCTCCGGTTTACGCGTCTTGGCATCCATAAAGAGCACGTGGCCGCTCAGAAATGAGAGGATCACATGATCCTGGTCCTTGTTGAAGAACAGCATGTGCGGACGCCGAACTG
>JACQEY010000174.1 GCA_016200355.1 Nitrospirota bacterium | reverse complement strand
TGGTATGGAATTCTTGCTGTACCGATCCATCGGGAACCAGTGGCCGCTGATGTGCCAGGAGTGCACTTCGTTGGCCGATCCTTCGATCAACCGGACCACGATCGGATCACCCAAGTACGCCCGCAACATCGGGGTCTCGGGATCCCCGTGGATCAGGCTGCTGAACAACTGCGACGGATCTGGATTGTTTGCCATCCGCACCGACAAGGGCTCCACACGCATGTTGTAGCCTCCCCCCGTCGTCGCTTCGCCGCCGTTCAAGAACTTCATCGGCGACAGATTGAGTTTGGCTGGATAGACCGCAGTCGGAGTGCCGTCCACGGAAATCGCTCCAACTTTCACTTGCGGATTGTCGGCTGTAATCAACTCCGCCGTCCGGGGATTGGAATCCATGACCTGGGTCACGATTTCACGGAAGGAGCCACGGATATGCGCGGACACCGGTTCGAGGGTGTGAATGTCCGCCACCGGACCGCTACGGACTTCTTTGCCGGTCATTGGGTCATGATAGGTGGAGCGCGGCGGTTCGGCGATGAACGTGGAGTAGAAACCATGGCCCCACCCGTCCAGACCGAACACATGGTCATGCCAGAAGGTGGTGCCGAAATCGGCGTCCACATACCATCGCTCACGGATCCACTCCACCGACACGATCTCGCCCTTCTTATGGCTATGCATTAGCGGCCGCTCGAACGTGATCGTATTGCCATCGATTTTGCTGATACGGGCCGACTCGAATCCTCCCACTTCGTCCATGCCCACGCCTAACTCGGTCTTGACGTGATAGCGTGAGGCATCCTTCACCTTGATGCTGGCCGTCCCCTTCGGGGCATCGGCCTCCATCGTTGTATTCATCGGGACGGGCATGCCCTTGCCAGGATGCTCATCCTTCAGGATCGTGAACGGCCGCAACGACATCTCATAGGAGAAGCCGATGATCGGGCCATCCGACGCCTGCGTATCGAACTGGAACATGTGCGGATGCAGGTTCGTCTTGCTAGAGAACCCTTGCCGCACATCATCTTTCAACTCGCTCTTGTACACGACGTCGATGCAATCCTGCACGTTGCCGCGGATTACCAGCGGCATCTGTTTGGCGGGATTCTTCCGGACTTCCTGCTCTTCTTCGTGCAGCACGTAAAGCAATCCACCCGGATCCACAATTGCCGGCGTCTTGGCCGTCGCCTTCTTGAGCGTGATCGGCAGCGTGATCGCATGGATATTGAAGAACTTCTGCGGTGCCCCTTCCGGACAGAGACTCCATGGCCCTTGTTCACCCGGTTTCGGCGGTTCAGTGGAGTTGCTGCCGTCGTCGCGGCGATGGATCGGCTCCAGCCAGGGCGCACCACTGTGGCTCGGAGAGAACGGCACGCGCCGGCCCAGGTGCGGCCGTAACCATGGCCAGGCGATCTTACCGGTTTGCGGATCGAAAAGAATCTCCTGCCGCTTGCCCGGCGTCGCCGATTTGTAGTTCACCCACTCATACGTCGTCTCAAGCTCACTCATGGCCTTCTGCCCGTCCCAGGCCCAGTCGTTGACGGTCGAGTCATAGGCCAGGGTCTGCTCTTTCTCGGTGTTCTTCTTGCCCGGCTTGCCTTGCGGCGTGAGCATCATCTCCACCCAATCCTTGATGGAGACCTTGACCGGGTTGGCTTTCCAATCGGTCTTGTCCTTGGTGATCTCGTACTTCTTGCCGCTGTACCAGTCCACTGTGGTGCCGACAAGCTTGTCCGATGGAGCGCCCGTCTTGATCTTGCCGACGCGATCCGGCAGTTCGACCAACGGCTTCATCACATCGGTCTGGGAGCCAGGCGCTTGCAGCGTGTTATATACACGCCAGAAGCCCCACATACCCGTCACATAATGTTGCGGGATGTGGCAATGGAACACGAACTCGCCGGCCAGGGCTTGCAGGCCCCCTGAACCACCTTCAATCACCTGATCGTAGACCTCTGTCGGCCCGATGGACTGCACGTCCAAACGGTCTGAGGGGTCGCTGATCGCAGGGAATTTCACTGGCCCATTCTTCGACAGTGCGAAATCGAGATTGCTGTTCCCTGGCTGGCGTGCCCAGCGGATAGAGCCGCCGTGGAGGTGATGCGAGTGCACGATTTCCGAGCCGCCTGCCATCCGGAACTTGGCTGGATCGCCGAGATAGGATCGAGGAACGGTCGTGGCCGGGTCGCCGAAGGTATAGGATCCGTACGCCATGGACTCGTCGCCGTAAAAGCCCATGTGGGCCTGAAGCTCGATGCGTGTGCCATGCGGTTCACTGCGGTAATTCAGCAACCGCGCGCCCGGCCGATAGGAATCGGTATGCGGATCGCGCTGGGGCAGCATTTCGCCCTTCTTATTCAAGAGGCGAAACGCTTCGTCGCCGGCCTCATGATAGAAAATCGCGAATTCTCGAAAGTCCGCGCCCTTCGGATCTTCGATCATGGCCTCCCAGCCGCTCGCCATCGGCTTGCCGTCGAAGGGGCTGAGATAGCGTGAGCCACGCGGCTCCACGACGAGCATGCCGATCAAGCCCTGGTTGAACTGCTCGCGCGACGCATGCGACCGGAAAAATCGCGCCCCCTCCTGCGTATCAGGCTTGATATACCACTCAAAACTCTGCTGCCCGCCCGGTGCGATCGTGCCTTCTGGATTCGAAGGAGTCGCCGGCTTGCCGGTAGCCGCCACCACCATGGATGAACCGTTGATCACCAAGCTCGTCGGCTCCTCTGTGATCTCGTTGTGGAGCGTGAGCTTGAGACAATCGCCCTGGTTGGCCCGGATCACGAGCGGCTGAATGGCATCGCCCTGCAAGCCGTTCGACACGGCACCTGGATCGTTCTCCTTCTCCCGCGCTTCCCTGTTCGCGGCTTCTTCGCCGCGGACCTTTTCGACGTTCTCCTTCAGCACATACATGTAACCGGGGAAATAGTCGAGAAACCGGCTCAGTGTGATTTCGACGTTGATCGCCGAGACGTGATAGTCCTTCACCGGCGCATTCGCCGGGCAACGCTGCCCGCTACTAACGGAGACTTTGGTCGGATCCTCCGCCACCAGCAGAACGCCCTGCTGCAGCATGTGACTGTTCGCGCCGGTGCTATACCCACCTTTCTTCCCGATGGCTTCCTGTTGGCGCTTCACCTCCTCCATCATGCGGTCGTGCAGGATTGCTCCGCCTTCGCGATAAATCACCTTCTCCGCCGCTGCCTCCCCCATGTCGCCATGGTGAGTGTGCTGGTCTGCAGCCAGCCCCATTGGAGTTGTCAGCAGGCTGCTGACGAACAGCGCTGCCGGCAGACTTGCTGCCATGCGATAGGCGCGGCAGCTACGCGAACCAGATACCCTTTTCATACCTCGGCCTCCTTCTTCCACCGCCATCCCTCTTCCGGGTGGCGGGCTGAGATTGATCCTGCCCCTCTGTGATCATCCATTGTCCTAGTCGGCCTCCGCCGCTTCCGGCGAATATTCCACACTTAGAGCCGGTGAAGGTTTCCTTCTTGCGAAGGAGCGGGTCATTCGGAGGCCGGTCCTAATTACCCAGACCTTCACCAGCGGTGTTGCTCTACAGCAATGGACATGCCGGAGTGTCCACATGCTGAGAGAAAGAGCCCTTTGCCTGAGAGATCCGTGGCTTAGCGAAAAATCGCGGATTGCGCCGGCCACGACGCAGCGAGGAGATTTTCCACGGTCTTAGACAGTGCCGCGCGTGACAAGAAAGAAGATGGCAAGATTTCAAGGAGTTCTGCTGTCTAAATTCTTAGACAGATCAATAAGGATCAGTGGGGAGATTCGGGGCAGAAACCTGCCAGGGGCGCGCGACGAGCGCGAGGAGCGAGACTCGCGAGAAAAGCAGGTTGGGTGGGACGCATTGGGAATGTTGAATTGTCGGGGGGGGGGAGAAACGGGGCAGAACTCAAGGTGTTCGGAGTTTCAAATCCAGAACTTCGTGTTGCGCTTTTCCCGCCCGTCGCGCCCGTCTCGCTTAAAATGTGGCGTCAGCCGCCGAGCGTGTCGAGCGCTGCCCTTCTGATCGTCTCGGTAGCTACTGTGATGTCCCGTCAACTCCCCAGACAGGGTCTTGCACCTGCAAGATACACAGCGACTTTTCACAGCGCACAGAATAATGCGGGCTATGTCGGCCGTGAACCCGCTTCTATAAGAGAAATACTGGCCCGCAGTTTCTTGAGTTCCTTATGCACCGTCGTGCTGTCGATCCCCAACCACTTACAGGCAACGTCCAAAGAGTTAAATAGGATTACCCGTACGCCAAGGTCTGTTGCTTGCCTTTCGTATAATCGCGCACGATCATAGGCCGACTCATTGACCAGGACGGCGGATTTCCCCACTCTCAACTTTTCGCCGGATCGCCGATAGAGATCGGTCACCTCATGAACCGCCTCCGGCACTGTCTCGAACGATGCGCCGGCGGCATCGACAAGAACGGATGCGCCGCGCGCGATGGATGAATCGCTCAAATGCCGCCGCTCGTGTGCGAGCACTTCGTCGTGCGAGATCGTTCCCATCCACAACTCCACTACCAGCGCTCCCTGATTCAGCACGACATACTCGACCGGCATCTCACGCCTTTCGCCTGTATGCTTCAGCCTTCTCGAATGCTGTAATCCCGCAGCTTGTTGTAGAGGCTTGCCCGGCTGATCTTGAGGAGCTTGGCGGCCTTGACTCGATTGCCGCCGGCCTGTTGAAGCGCTTGCACGATCCGCATCCGTTCAGCTTGCATCACCGCGCCGCGCGACACAGAGCGGAGGTCATGCTCCACCGACTGCGATCCCGCCGTGACCAGATTTGCCCAGCTCAACGCAGGCCCTGTCGTCGTCACGATCGCCCGCTCGATATAATGTTGCAGCTCCCGCACATTGCCGGGCCACGAGGCCTGGGTGAGCACTTGCATCACCTCCGGCGAGATGGTTCGGAGCGGCTGCCGATGACGCTTGCAGGAGTCTGCAACGAAGTGTCCGACCAGCAACGGAATATCCTCTCGCCGTTCCCGGAGCGGCGGCAAGTAGATCGGCAAGACCGCTAATCGATAGTAGAGATCCTGACGAAACATCTTGGCCTGTACCAGCTCGGACAGATTCTTGTTCGTCGCCGAGATGACCCGCGCATCGATCTTGATCGGCTGAGTCCCACCGACCGGCTTAATCTCGCCCTCTTGGATGACACGTAGCAACTTGGCTTGAAACGTTGCAGTCGTGTCGGCAATCTCGTCGAGGAAAATCGTCCCGCTGTCCGCCTCTTCGAAGAGTCCGCGTTTGGTGGCATGCGCGCCGGTGAAGGCCCCTTTCACATGGCCGAACAACTCACTCTCCAACAGCGTTTCCGGCAACGAACCGCAATCGACCACGACGAAGGGCTTATCCCGCCGATAGCTGGTGCGGTGAATCGTTTTGGCCACCAGTTCCTTGCCGGTGCCGCTCTCCCCTTGAATCAGCACGGTCGCAGAACTGTCCGCCACGAGCCGGATCATGTCGAGGACTTCTCGCATCGGCGCACTCGAGCCGATCAGCTCACCCAGCTTCAATTCGTATTTCGCCTCCGCGCGCTCACCGCTTGTCTGCTTCGCAGGCTTCGACGGCGCCTTGAGCAACACCAGCACGGACTCGACTTCGCCGCTGCTCGAAACAAGCGGAAACGCCTGGTGCATTCCGCAGGCCGTGCCGTCCCCTCCGGAAGAGCAGGCCACGGACCGGACATCAGGCGATTCGTACAGCTTTGTCGCAGGGCAGGTGCCACAGGGATCGCTCCGATGAGTAAAGGCCTCATAGCACTTCGCCTGATGGCCGGACAATTGGGATGCATCATCAGACCATGCGGATTCATTTGTGTAGATCACGTTGAAATCGCGATCCATGACGGCCACTCGCTCGGAAAGTCCACCGGCTAACTGCTTGATGGCTTCCAGTCGAGCTGCGAGGATTGGATCGGTACAAGAGGGAACGCGAGTAGCTTGTTTTTGAGATCCGGCCATCTCATACCTCTACAGGCTGAAGAGTGAAGAGCACACAAGGTCTCAGTGGGTTTCCCCATCCAATGTCAGGCCTAAGAGACGCCGCACAGCTTCTTTAAGCTCGCTGATGCGAACCGGCTTATCGAAGTAGGCTTCGACGCCGAGGGCCAAGGCATTAGCTTTCGTCTGGTGATCTCCAAATGAGGTGATCAGCACCAGCGGCACGCCCGGAGCAAACGTCCGGAGCCTGGAAATATAATCTAAGCCACCTGCCGGCATACGGAGATCCGTGAGAATCAGCGTAGGGCGGGTATCGAGCACCGATCGAAGAGCCTCGTCCCCATCAGCCGCTTCTCGGATGGACACGCCCAGATCATACAACTCATCGCAGAGGAGACTCCGCATCTCCCGATCATCTTCGGCGATGAGTATCACGGCAGACTTCCTTTCCTGTGTCATCCCCTGTGCCATCCATTGCTCCCTTTGGGTCAGGCCTCCTTCACTTTCTAGTAGGACACAATGCACAACCCGTGCAAGCCGGACCATCTCGCCGGCGAGACATGATGGATTCCAGACCTGGGCCAACTTGCTTGAGATTTCCTTAGAATGAGCAGGGCTGAGGAAGGACATGCGCCAAGGCCTGATGAAAATTGCGACAGATGACAACTCGCTGCTGTCGCAGATTGCAACAGCAGAGCACCAACCCGCATTATCGGAAGGTTGAGGCTGAGGTCATGACTAAGGCGTTAGAGACCCGGCGAGAAGGATGAACATTCGAAGTTTCTGGAACGTTTCACGTGTTACTTTTCACGCCTCACGTTTTCAGCGGGGCTTCCTCAAGAGGGAGTCGGATCCAAAACGTCGTGCCCTTGTCGACGACACTCTCCACAGAGATGGTCCCGCCATGTTCTTCGATGATCCCTTTCACGACCGTGAGACCCAAACCGGTTCCCTTCCCAAAATCTTTCGTCGTGAAAAATGGGGCAAATATCTTCGAACGGATCTCCTCCGGCATCCCGTGGCCTGTATCGGACACCCCGAGGCGCACGTGTCTGTTCTCTCGATCAAGGCTCAGCCCAAGTCGCCCCCCCTCCGGCATGGCATGGAGACTATTCATCACAAGATTGATCAACACTTGGATGAGTTGGTCCCGATCGGCAAGGACGGGAGGCAAGGACGATTCAATCGTCTTTTCAACCGTGATGCGACTGTGGGCAATCCGTTCCTCGAACATCTCCAGGCTGTCGTCCACGATCTCACCGAGATCGACAGCCCGCCGCTCCGACGGCCTCCGCCGGGCAAAGGTAAGGAGCTGGTTCATCACCTTGGTGATTCGCTCGACCTGCGTGACGATCGTGGCAAGGCCCTTCTTCATTCCTTCATCGGCTGTGCGGTGGAGCAAATACTCCGCACGCCCAAGGATCACGTTCATCGGCGTGCCGATTTCATGCGCCATACCGGAAGCCAATGTGCCCAGCTCCGCCAACCGCTCAGCCTGTCGGAGTCGCATCTCCAGACGTTTGCGCTCAGTAATATCTAAGATCGACGCCACCACCCCCATCCCCTTAGCCGTCTGAATAGGCGTGAGTCCGATTTCAACAGGAAATTCATTCCCGTCCTTCCGCAAGCCAAACAACTCACGTCCACCCCCCATCGATCGTGCCTCGGGCGCCTTTGTAAACCCAGCTCTGTGTTGCCGGTGATCGGATCGAGACGGCCCGGGAATGAGCATCTCGACCGACTTGCCGAGCAACTCTTCTCTCTCGTAACCGAATTGGTGGAGCGCGGAGGTATTCACCATCACAATCGTGCCACGCTCGTCCACGAGCAGCATGCCATTGGGAGCAGCCTCCACAATGAGACGAAACTGCTGCTCGCTATCGGATAATTCTTGGCTCACGCCGGCGTCTTCCCTTCGATCTCGCCCAACTTCCGATAGAGCGTCTTACGATCGATCCCGAGCATGTGGGCCGCCTGGTACTTATTGCCGCCGGTCTTTTCGAGGATCTTGAGGATGTATTCTTTCTCCACTTCGTCCAGCGGCAGAGTCCGTTCAGCCGCATCGTCCAGCACGCGCCGATCGCCACGGGCGCCTTGAATCGTTATCGGAAGATCGTCAGGAACAATCTGCTCGCTCCGGCTGAGCGTGACGGCCCGCTCGATCACATTTTCCAGTTCACGCACGTTGCCCGGCCAGGCATAATCCACCAGCATCGCCAGCGCGGATTCACTCACACCCTGTATCTGTTTCCCTCGAGACTCTCCGCACTTCTTCATGAACGAATCCACGAGCAGCAGAATATCCTCGCGGCGCTCGCGCAAGGGGGGCAGGCGCAGTTCGATCACATTGAGCCGGTAGTACAAATCCTCCCGGAAGCGCTTCGCCTTAACCTCTTCCGTCAGGTTGAGATTCGTCGCCGCAATGATACGCACATCGACGGCGATCGGTTTGTTGGCCCCCACGCGGCGAATTTCTTTCTCCTGAATCGCGCGCAAGATTTTGGCCTGCAACATCAACGGTAGTTCGCTGATCTCGTCGAGAAACAGCGTGCCCTTCTGCGCCTCTTCAAAGAGGCCTCGCTTGTCCGCCTTCGCATCCGTGAAGGCGCCTCGCATATGGCCAAACAGCTCGCTTTCGAGCAGCTGTTCCGGAATGGCGGCACAGTTGACGGGGATAAACGGCGCATCCTGGCGATCGCTATTGTAATGGATCGCCTTGGCTACCAACTCCTTGCCGGTTCCGCTCTCGCCGGTGATCAACAGATTCGTCGGACTGTCGGCCACGCGCCGGATCAGGTCGAATATCTCCTGCATCGGTTTGCTCTTGCCGATGATCTGATGGAAACTGTACTCCTTGTGAACCTCGCGCCGAAGCCTGTTCACCTCACGCCGTAACGATGCTTCGCGGATCACACGCTCGACGACGCGAACTAACTCGTCGTTTTTTACGGGCTTGGTCAAGTAGTCGCTGGCGCCCCGTTTCATGGCCTCGACAGCAGTATCCACCGACCCGAAGCCTGTCATGAGAATGACTCCGATATCGGGATAGAGCCGCCTGATTTCCGCCAGCAACTCCGTCCCCTGCATCCCTTTCATCCGCAAATCCGTTAACACGACGGCATGGTCTTGCTCGGCCAACAGCTTCAAAGCCTCTTGCCCACTCCCTGCCGTCGTAATCTGATGCCCGCGATCCTTGAGCACATCGTGGACAAGCTCTCGCATTTCCGCATCGTCATCGACGACAAGAATCGCGCCCCAGTCTTCGGTCATGCTGCACTCCTTCTCCAATCTCGTTTATTTAGTTTGTTTGGTTTGTCTCGTTTGTTTGGTTGAATCAGACTGACCAGATTAACCAGATGAACCAAATCAACCAAATAGACAAAACAAACTACAAGTGAGAGGCTAGCCCTTTGCGCTAGAAGGGGTCAAGGCTGTTCTGGCGCGAAAAGCCCCATGCATCCCTCTCTCTTGGGGAGGAACGCCACACTATTCGCTCATTATTAAGGTTTCTGCCAACTAACGGCATAGATTTGCAAAGGCGGGACCACTCTATTCACCCCCTAGCCTCTAGCCCCGTGCCTTTCGCCTGAACATCGGCAATTGCGGCAGAAGTATTCATGAATAATGCGGGTTAGACACATTGCTTTTGATGAAACGGTGGGACTATATTCCCAACATGGCTCAGTCCAAGCACTTGCAAGCATTGTCCACCGCCACTCTCCGCCTTTTGCGTCCACTGGTGAGAATCCTCCTGCGGAACAATGTCTCTCATAGAACGTTCGCTGAGCTTGCCAAGTTGGTCTATGCGGAGGTCGCGAACGCTGAATTCGGGATCGCGGGCAAAAAACAGACGACATCCAGGGTTGCCATCCTCACCGGATTGACGCGCAAAGAGGTGCAACGATTGTTGGCGCAACCGCTCGATACCGAATCCGTCGTGGAGGAAGAGTATCACCGGGCTTCGCGGGTCATCACAGGCTGGGTGCGGGACCCTGACTTTGGGGACGGGAAAGGCCATCCTCATCCACTTCGGATGGAAGGGAAACGCGCGTCATTCAATGAGTTGGTCAAACGTTACAGTGGAGACATCCCTGTGCGTGCCATGTTGGATGAATTGCTCCGTGTCGGTGCGGTGAAACAACTGAAAGATGGACGGATTTGCCTGCTCTCTCGCGGGTACATTCCTCAGAAGGGTCCGGTCGAGAAATTGCAGGTTCTTGGTGCTGATACGGCAGATCTCATCGCGACCATTGACCATAACGTGTACCAAAAACCCACCAAGCCCCGCTTCCAACGCAAGGTCATGTACGACAACGTGCCGGTCGAGGCTGCGAAAGAATTTCAAATCCTCGCCGCCGCCCAGGGGCAGGAAGTGTTGGAGGCGATCGACCGTTGGCTCTCACATCGAGATCGTGATGTGAATCCAGCTTCGAAGGGGACCGGCCGTGTGCGTGTGGGGCTTGGAATCTATCATTTTGAGGAACGACTGGATTCTGATCAGGAGAATCCCTCGTCATGAGACGAAAGGTTCTTGCTCCCATCGCTCTGTTTCTTTTGCTGGCCTCGTGCGGACCCAGCCCCCAAGCTGGGGGAGGCATCGGCGGGACAGGATCCGTGGCCACGGTTGCCTCTGGCCCGGTGACTAAATTCGGCAGCGTCTTTGTATCCGGGACGGAATACGACAATACCAATACTCTCTATTGTATCGACCACGACCCCTGTAGCCGGGAGAACCGACTCAAGATTGGGATGGTGGTGGTCGTCAACGGCACACGCACTGTGGAATACACATCGAACCAGACCCTGACACACCTCGCCGACAAGATTACCTACGAAGAGACCGTCGAAGGCGAGGTGCAATCGGTTGGCACCGACGGTCTTAGCCTAGTGGTGTTAGGCCAAGTTGTGTCGGTGAATCAGAAGACGGAAATTGATCCGTCGCTCCAAGGGGCCTCTCCCCATGTGCTCAATCCGGCCACAGTCTCTGGCACTCTTGTCGAGATCAGCGGCTTTGTGACAGGGGATGGCACCATCCTCGCAACGCTGATCCAACCCCAGACCGGCACCCCTCATTTCGAGATTGAGGGTGTCATCAAGAATCACGACCACACGGCAAAGACCTTTGCCATCGGATCTCTCGTCGTCGACTATTCGCGTCCGACGACTGACATCAGTCTGATGCCCTCTCCGACCAGTCCGAACTGGGACGGCTTAGTGGTATTCGTTCTGGGCGATCGATGGAGCCCGGGCGGATCGGGTCCCTATGGAGCCAGGATGAGTGCGACGAGCGTGAAACCGAAGGCCCTCGGAGTCACAGACATCCAGGACACAGACATCGAAGACTTTGTCACGCGGGTGGACGGGCCAGGCGACTTCTTTTTGAACAACGTGCATGTACGGACGAGTTCCAACACGACCTTCGAAGGTGGGACACTCAGCGACATCGTGGTCGGCAGCCATCTAGAGGTGAATGGCCCCTTGATCGGCGGCACTGTAACCGCGACGAAAGTGGCGTTCGAAGGAGAGACCGAACTCCAAGCAAATGTCGCCGCGATCGATTCTGGCGGTAACACCTTGACCTTGACGGGCTTAGCTGGACTCATTATCCAATTTGACAGTCACACTCGACTCGATGGCCAGGGAAGTCCACGGCGTCTAGACGATCTTCATAGTGGCGATCACCTGAGTATCCATGGACAACTGCGAGGCGGGAACGTGATCTTGGCCACGGAAGTGGAGCGGAGCGACCCCAAGTCGAACGTTCAGGTGCAGGGCTTCGTCACGTCGGCCGCAGATCCCATCGTCGTTCTGCTCGGAGCTTCCATCGACACGTCGTCGATTCCGGAAGGCGGCTTTCTTGGGCGGTATGGCACCATTGGAAGACGTGCCTTCTTCGACGGTCTCTCAAGCAGCAAGAAAGTCACCCTCCGCGGGACCTATCAGACAAATACTGTCACGTGGTCATCGGCCTCGCGAGGCGATTAGCCATAGGACAGCATGCGATCTCGCACCCGGTATTCTTTTCCCGCCGAACCTCTATGCTCGCGCCCCTCCAGTTCTCGCCGTTCATCTCCCCGAAGTAGGTCTATCGCTGTCTTTCTCCACCTCATCATCGGTATTGCCTTCATCTGCACCTGGAACATCGGGTACGCATGGGCCGACAGTCTCGAATCGGCGCTGATGCCGGGCCAAGTCATCCAGGGACATGCGAAATGGGAAGAAGACTGTGCAAAATGCCACAAACGCTTCGACAAAGCGGCACAGACTCGGCTCTGTCAGGATTGCCACAAAGATGTCGGGGAGGACATCGAACGCAAGCAGAGGTTTCATGGCCTGTTGACGGAGCAACGGGAATGTAAGGGCTGCCATACGGACCACAAAGGGCGAGGGGAAAATATCGCTCCAATCAACGAATCGACCTTTGACCATTCACACACAAACTTTGCACTCAACGGCGCACACGCCGATCCAAAGAAGGCAGAATGTAAGGCCTGCCACAAGCCCAAGGTCAAGTATCGAGACACACCTTCAGATTGCCTGGCCTGCCACAAGAAGGACGACTATCACAAAGGCATATTCGGCCCCAAATGCGAGACCTGTCACAGCGAAAAGGACTGGAAAACCTCTCCGTTCAACCACAACAAGGACACCAAATATCCATTACTGGACAAGCACAAAACAGCGAAGTGTGAAAGCTGCCACACCGTTCCGGTAGCGAAGGAGAAAACCCCGACCGACTGCTATGCCTGTCATAAAAAGGACGACAAACACAAAGGAGTATTAGGTCGAGCGTGTGAAGCCTGTCATACGGAAAAGGACTGGAAAGATACGCCTTCGTTTAACCATGACAAGACCAAGTTTCCGCTCCGAGGCAAGCATATCGAAACGAAATGCAAAGACTGCCATCCCGATCAACGCTATAAACCGACACCGGTCGATTGTTATTCATGTCACAAGAAGGACGACTATCACAAAGGCATATTCGGCCCAAAATGCGAGACCTGTCACGGCGAAAAGGACTGGAAAACCTCTCCGTTCAACCACAACAAGGACACCAAATATCCATTACTGGACAAGCACAAAACGGCGAAGTGTGAAAGCTGCCACACCGTTCCGGTGGCGAAAGAGAAAACGCCGACCGACTGCTATGCCTGTCATAAAAAGGACGATACGCACAAAGAGGCGCTCGGCCGCGCCTGCGAACAATGCCATACAGAGAAAGAGTGGAAGGATGTTCACCTTTTCGATCACAACAAG
>JACQEY010000173.1 GCA_016200355.1 Nitrospirota bacterium | reverse complement strand
GCGATCATCACGCAGGCCCTGGCGCTCGCCGCCTGGCTGGTCTTTAACCGGAACGATACGAATCTCGGCGGCACGAACGGATTGACCGATTTCAAGCAGGTGATCGGGTATCGGCTCTCCGAACCCGGTACGCAACGGGTCTTATATGTCCTCACCGTGCTCTGTCTCGGCGCGGCCTATCTCTTGTGCCAGTGGATCATTCGTTCACGGGCCGGTCGGGTGCTGGTCGCCGTGCGGGACAGCGAGAAGCGCGTCGTCTTCTCCGGGTATACTCCGCCCAACTACAAATTGTTCGTCTTTGTCGTGTCCGCGGGCCTGGCCGGATTGGCAGGGTTGCTGTATGCCCCTCAGGTCGGCATCATCACGCCGGCGCAGATCGGAGTGTTGCCGTCGCTTGAAATGGTCATTTGGGTGGCGGTGGGTGGCCGTGGCAGCCTGGCGGGAGCGGTCATAGGGGCGGTGAGTGTGAATTATGGCCGTAGCGTCCTCACGAATTATTTTCCTGAACTCTGGCCCTTCATTCTCGGCGGGCTTTTCGTGCTGGTGGTGCTGTTGTTCCCCGATGGGTTGGTCGGTATCATGCGAAAGGGAAAGAGTCTCCTAACCCAACGGAAATCCGCTGAGGGAAAATCGGCTGTGCCGGATAAGAAGACGGCAGTGTTGGAGGGGAAGCGCTGAGATGGCCGAGCAAGGTTCCTTTCAAAATTCCATCATCTATCTCGATGGCGTGACCGTCGATTACGATGGCTTCAAGGCGTTGAACCACTTGACCTTCATGGTTGACTACAAGGAATTGCGCGTCGTCATCGGGCCGAACGGGGCGGGAAAGACGACGCTGTTGGATGTGATTTGCGGGAAGACTAAGCCGGCTGCCGGCCGTGTCGTCTTTAGCCAAGACACGGAACTGATCGGGAAACATGCGGATGAAATCGTGAAGCTCGGCATCGGGCGAAAGTTCCAAGCGCCGTCCATCTATGGAAATCTGACCGTCTGGGAAAACCTCGACTTGTCGTTGAAACGGAGCAGCAAAGGGGTCTTCTCGACACTGTTTGGGAAATCGACGGCGGAGGAACGGGCAAGGATCGAGGAGAATCTTGAAACGATCGGCCTGAAAGATTACGCGCATACCAGAGCCGGGTCACTGTCGCATGGTCAGAAGCAATGGCTCGAAATCGGCATGGTGATCTTGCAAGATCCCTCCTTGCTCCTCGTCGACGAGCCGGTCGCGGGGATGACGGACAAGGAAACGGAGCAGACGGGGCAATTGCTCCAATCACTGGCGGAGAAGCACGCGATCATCGTCATCGAGCACGACATGGAGTTTGTCCGTCAGATCGCCCGTATCGTGACGGTGTTGCACGAGGGCACAGTCATTTGCGAGGGTACCGTCGAGAAGGTGCAGGCAGACGATCGGGTGCGAGAAATATATC
>JACQEY010000165.1 GCA_016200355.1 Nitrospirota bacterium | reverse complement strand
CCAAGCGGCGGAGGAGGCGCTCAAAGCAGCCCAGGCCTTGAACTACGGCAGCATCACCGCCATCGGTGCGGCCGGCTATGGGTGGTGGGCCCGTCAGGAAGTCATCAGCGCGAAGGGCAATCCGAACAATCCTGGCGCGCAACTTGGCTGGTGGGGAGCCGGTTTTTCTTCGACGACTCCCCTGTTCACCGGCTTCCGCATCGAGGCCGAGATCGAACAGGCCCAGGCGCTGACGGGCGAGGCTCGAGCGACCACGAAGACCATCGCCAATGATGTGGTCCTCCAAGTGGCCAGGGCCTATCTGAGCCGGCTCACGGCCGAGCAACAGATGAAGGTGGCGCAGGACCGGGTCGCCCAGGCCCGCGAAGCGCTCACGCTGGCGCGCGAGCGGTACAAGGCAAGCCTGGCCTCCATCCTGGACGTGACCACCGCCACGGCCGACCTGTTGGCTGCCCAAACGAGTCTGGCCGAGGCCCAGTACGGCTATCTGGCCGGAGACTCAGCCCTGGCCTATGCGACCGGTTCCGAGTTCTCACGCTACTGACTAAAGGCCTGAATGTTTAATTGTGAATTTTGAATTATGAGCCAAGTCCATAAGCCGGCATTCAACATTCAACATTCAACATTCAACATTTGTGTTCTGCTGATCTGCCTGCTCGGCTTGGGAACGGCCAGTATGGCAGCCGACTTGAAACCGGCTGTGTCTGCGCCCAAGGAGTCCGGGGCTTTTCTCGGTTATAAGACCGCGATCCAGATCGGCCTCGAACAGCATCCCCTGGTGAAGAAATCGCAACAATCCGCCCTGGCTGCCGACGCAGTCACCCAGCAGGCCAAGGCCCACTACTATCCGCAAATTGACGCCTACGCCATTCAGACCGGCGGAACCATCCGGCCACTGAGCGCGTTCAACGTGGCCGGCGCCCAAAACAAGCCGACGTCCTACATTCAAAACGCCGGCGTGATGGCGAACCAGTTGCTCTACGATTTCGGTCAGACCGCCCAGAAGGTCCTGGCCGAGCGGGCGAACACGGCGGCGGCCGAGAAGGACATCCTGACTCACAAGGCCCTGGTCATCCTGACGGTGCAGCAGGCCTATCTCGACTGCCTCCGCCAGAAGCGCCTGGTGCAGATCGCGGAAGAAACCGTGCGGGAGCGCGGTACGATCAGGGACCAGGTTGCAGCCCTCTACAAGCACCGGTTGAAGTCGAAGCTGGACCTGGACCTGATCTCCGTGGAACTGAGGAACGCCGAGGTCTTGATGGTTCAGGCCAAGAACAATCTCCGTGCCGCCTTCGCTACCCTGAAAAACGCCATGGGCGTGCGCGGGCCGGAGGACTACACACTCGAAGACGTGCCGGCCACTCTTTCACCGATCGACACGCTCGAACTCCTCACGCAGGAGGGTCTCTCGCAACGGCCCGAGCTGCTGGGGAGCGCGGACCGGATTCGCTCGGCGGAGGCGCAACTCAAATCGGCCCAGGCACTCTACCTGCCGACCATTTCAGCGGCCAGCATGGGCGGCGTGATCCACTTCAGCGACGCGCCGACCAACCAAGACCCTGGCGCAACCCCCGGTTTTACCCAGCGCTGGTGGGGGGCTGCCGCCACGCTGTCCGTGCCCCTCTTCACGGGGTATCTCATTGAGAACCGCGTCGCCGAGGCCAGGCAGCAACAATACAAGGAAGAACTCAAGAAGATGGACCTGGCTAACAAGGTGGCCTTGGAAGTGACGGAGTCCTACCTGACCCTGCAGACCGCCAAGCAACAAACCAAGGTGGCGGAACAGGAAGTGGCCGCGGCGAGGGAGGCCCTCACCATGGCCAAGGAGCGCTACCGCCTTGGCCTCTCCTCGATCATCGACGTCACGACGGCCACCACCGAGTTGGTCGCAGCGGAGGTCCGGCTCGCCGATACCAACTATGCCTACAAGGCCAGCGCGGTTGCCGTGGCCTACGCCACCGGCGCCGGGTACCAGCAGTTTTAGCCACCCCATCGGTACCCTGTCAAAGTTCCGTCGTCTTCCCTATCGCGTAAAATTTACCGGTTCGTTACGTGTCGTTGACACGGGCGGAACGGCTATCGGGCAATATCACCATGCGTAATGGTCAATGTCTGGGTCTATTGCCTTGGAAGCGAGGTGGCTATGCTGTCGAAGCTCTCCGGCCTGATGATGCTGTTCCTGATGGGGGCGGTTTTACTTGGTCCACTCATTTATGCGCTTGCCACCCTGTGTGGAATGAAGCACCGGCGTTTCTACCCCCTACTGCGTTTCAAGGAGCGAAGCGGCTGTGTGTCGATGCCGAAAGTGCACATCAACTAAACATACAAGGAGGATTACATGGTCACAGCCAAACAACTGATGAAGCAAGACCTGGCGAAGATGTCGCATATGGCGTCAGCCCTGGATGCAGCCAGAATCATGAAGGAACGGAGGATCGGCAGCGTGTTTGTGGAGCAGAACACGCGGATTGTCGGGATCGTCACGGAGACGGACATCGTGCGTGAGGTCGTGGGCGCCAGCTTGCCCTCCGATCTCATCCGGGTGAGGGACATCATGAGCAGTCCTGTCGTCGGGATCGATGAGCGTCGGCCGATCACCGAGGCCGCCGACCTCATGGAGCGTAGCGGAACGCGCCACCTGGCCGTGCTCAAGTCAGGCGATATTGTCGGCGTTCTGTCGGTGCGGGATCTCTTGCACCCGGTCTCGATTGATGAATTCTGAACACAAGAAAAGCGTGCATCGAGCGTAACAAAGGAGAGGCTGCATGACGTGGCTGGTGCAAACCATGGAGCAAGTTGCCGAAGTGGATTTGACCAAGCTCTGGATGAAGGGCATCAAGCTGGTTCTCAGCCTGTTGATCCTGACGATCCTGGCCGCTCTGACCGGCGGCGTGGTCAAAACCTTCCTGGACCTGCGGTTGCTCTTCCAGAGCCCTGTGGAGGTTGCTCTCCGTCAGGTCATTATCGACACCTTGATCATCCTCGCCGTGGTCGAGGTCTTCAAGACAACTCTCACCTACTTTTCCGAGGGCCGGGTCAAAGTCACGTTCATTGTAGACACCATTCTGGTTGTCATGCTGACGGAAGTGATCGCCCAATGGTTCAAAGGTGAGGGCCTGACCCATCTGGCCGTTCTGGGTGGCATTCTCCTCACGCTCGGCGCCATGCGGGTCCTGGCCGTGCGGTTTTCTCCCGTCCAAGGGGAGTCAGGCCGGTCAGCCACATGAGGGGCGTGAAAATTTTACATTCTTGCAATATGGTCTTAATCAGGATGACATGTCGCCCCGATAGACTGCCTGGTGTAGCGTGAACCTGTGCCTGAATGCTCTCTCCAGGGTTGTGCCCCCTGGGGAGGGCATCGGGTGCACAAAAAAAGAATGAAAGGAGGTGAGAGTATGACCTGTCTGCATTGTATGAATGGACAGACAAACGAGGCGATTCTGTTGTGCGACGAAGCCATAGAGCCTTTTGACTTCTGCGCATCGGAACCGCATCGGTACTGTCCGCAAGATTGGAATGCCGGCGAGAATCTTGCGCTGGAGATCCATCGGGAGGTTGCCCGAGCCATCGGGTAGCCTCTCGACGGATTGTGCGTGACGCCGTTGTGCGTAAAGGAGGGAGCCATGTCACAGTGCCTCGCGAACCATGAAGACCTCGTGTTGGACGTGCTCAGCCGGGCCGACTCGCTGACGATTGAACAGCTCGTCGAGCGGATTCCGGAGCTAAGTTGGAGTGAACTCTTCGAGACCATCGACACGATGAGCCGGAAAGGTGCGATCATCCTCCGTCGTCGTGGGTTTGACTATGAAGTCAGCCATCGAGCGGCCTCTGTACGTTCGACCTGCTGATTCCGTTCACCATTCGCCGATTATTACAGGCTTCAGTGCTCGTTGCGACGCGGGTCCACATGTCCTCTTGACTAATCAAGATTGATTGATATATATTTACTTCATGACGACGGTGAGTAAAGTAGACATAGGCCGTGCCGCACGGTGGTTTCATGCGTTCTCCGACGAAACACGTCTGGAAATCATCGATCGTCTGAGTGCCGGTGAGCAATGTGTCTGCGACCTGACGGATGCCCTGCAAACAGGTCAGTCCCGTCTCTCCTTCCATTTGAAGACGCTCAAGGACGCCGGCATTCTGCAAGACCGGCGGGAAGGAAGGTGGATTTACTACTCGCTCAACCAGGAGACGATCAAGGAAGTGGCCGAGTTTGTGCAATCACTGAGAAGTCGTGGCAGCGGGTCCTCGGCGGCTTCGCGCTGTTGAGCGGCGCTATTTTTTTGCCTTTGACCATCAAGATTTATTGATTGATTGAGGAGGACCTATGAGCGAACGGACCAAAGCCGAACTGAAACAGATCGTGAGGGCCGAATATGCCCAAGCAGCTTTGCAGGCCAAGAAGGGCGGCAGTTCCTGCTGTGCGACGCCGCCTGCGAGGAAATTCGATCCGATCACGTCCAACCTCTACGAGACTACGGAGGCCTCCAGCATACCGGCCATGGCGTTGGCGGCCTCGCTCGGCTGTGGCAACCCGACAGCATTGGCCCAACTCATGCCGGGCGAGACCGTACTGGATCTCGGCTCCGGCGGAGGCATCGATGTCCTTCTATCCGCCCAACGCGTGGGTCCGACGGGCAAGGTGTACGGTCTCGACATGACGGATGAAATGCTGGCATTGGCCCGTGAGAACCAACGCAAAGCAGGGATCGAGAATGTGGAGTTTTTGAAGGGAGAGATTGAACTGATCCCCCTCCCCGACAACTCGGTGGACGTCATTATTTCCAACTGCGTTATCAACTTGTCCAGCGACAAGGACCGTGTGTTGGCCGAGGCCTTCCGGGTGCTCAAACCGGGCGGCCGCCTGGCGGTGTCGGACATCGTCGTTCGGGGACCGGTCCCAACTGAAGTTCGGCTCAGCGTGGAGCTGTGGATCGGGTGTGTGGCGGGAGCGTTGGAAGAGTCCGCCTATCGCGACAAACTGGCCGCAGCCGGGTTTGAGAACATCACCATCGAGCCGACCCGTGTGTATCGCGCGAACGATGCTAGAGACTTTCTTGCCGGAGCCGGGCTGGACGTCGAAACCGTCGCCGCACAGATGGACGGGAAGTTCATGAGCGCCTTCGTGCGCGCCGGCAAGTCAAGGCATGCACGTTAAACAGAAGCAAAGGAAATGAGAGGCATGGACATAACCATGACCGTAACACCGGCGATCCCTTCGGAAAAACGCCTCAACCTGTTCGAGCGGTACCTGACGCTCTGGGTCGGAGTCTGCATGTTGGCGGGAGTGGCGCTGGGGAAGCTGTCGCCGGGATTCGTCAACGCGCTTCGATCGTTCGAGTTCGGCGAGGGCAGCCAGGTGAACGTGCCCATGGCCGTCCTGATCTGGCTCATGATCATCCCGATGATGATGAAGGTGGACTTTGCGGCCGTGCGCAACGTCGGCAAAAGGCCGAAGGGATTGATCGTCACGTTACTGGTCAACTGGCTGGTGAAACCTTTCTCGATGGCCTTCATCGCTTGGGTCTTTTTCCGTTATCTCTTCGCCTCCTGGATCAGCCCGGACGAAGCGGATCAGTATATCGCCGGCGCGATCATTCTGGCCGCGGCGCCCTGCACCGCGATGGTCTTCGTCTGGAGCTATCTGACGGACGGCGATCCGGCCTATACCCTGGTCCAGGTGTCGGTGAACGATCTAATCATGCTCGTCCTGTTTGCCCCGCTTGTCGGGCTTCTGGTAAGCGGTGCGTCGTCCCTTTCTGTGCCCTTTGTCGTGCTTTTCTATTCGGTCATCGCTTTTATTCTTATCCCTCTGATAGTCGGGACTGTGCTGCGGACTTGGTTCATCGGACAACGGGGACAGGCTTGGTTCGAGGACACCCTGTTGCCCCGCTTCGCTCCGGCGACCATCATGGCGCTGCTCGCGACGCTGACCTTGATCTTTGCCTTTCAAGCCGACAACATCACCGGCAAATTCATGCACGTCGTCTTGATTGCCGTGCCCATTTTGCTGCAAGTCTATTTCAATGCATCCTTGGCTTATGGGCTCATGAAGTGGGTGAAGGTCCCTCATTCGGTTGCCGCGCCGGGGGCCTTGATCGGGGCCAGCAATTTCTTCGAGCTGGCCGTGGCCACGGCCATTGCCCTTTACGGTCCCGGCTCAGGAGCGGCCCTGGCGACAGTCGTAGGGGTCCTCGTGGAGGTGCCGGTGATGCTCTCCGTCTGCGCCTTCTGCAACAGGACCAGAGATTGGTTCCCTCAAGAGCGGGAGGGGTGAGGCGTGAGGAGTGAGGCGAGAGCCAAGACATCCGTGTTGTTTCTCTGCACGGGCAACTCCTGCAGGAGCCAAATGGCGGAGGGCTTCTTGCGACACCTGGCCGGTGACCGTTTTGACGTGGCCAGTGCCGGCACAGAACCGGTCGGGCTCAATCCCGGGGCGGTCGAGGTGATGAAGGAGATTGGCGTAGACATTTCATGGCACCGATCGAAGCGGGCCGACGAGTTTCTGGGGCAGCCGTTCGACTATGTGATCACCGTCTGCGACCGGGCCAAGGAGTCCTGCCCGACCTTTCCTGGGGCCAAATTCCTTCTGCATTGGAGCTTCGATGATCCGGCTGAAGCCGAGGGATTGGCGGAAGAGCGACGAGAGATTTTCAGACGGGTCAGGGATGAGATCGCGGAACGTCTCCAGCAGTTGATGGATGCAGTGCCGAGAGTCGATAGCCGCCGCCTGGCTCCATGACGATGCTGCCGGAAAAGACCGCATCGTCCGTGAGCTTTTGGCTCAAGGTCTGGATGCACCGGTCCAATTCATGTTCGTGGATGAGCCCATCCTCCCCCCAGAGCAGTATGGATAATTCTTCGCGCGGCACCACCTGTCCATCGGACCCGGTAAGGCGGCGCAGCAGCCTCCATTCCTGGCCGGAGAGGATGACCCGCTGTCCTCGGAAGACGGCCACGAACTGATCTTCCTCCAACACCAGTCCCTCTTCGAGGCATTCGTTTTTCTGATGGACGGGAGGATGCGTCCGCCGCAACACGGCTTTGATGCGAGCCGTGAGTTCGGCCTGCTTGAACGGCTTGACGATGTAGTCATCGGCGCCATGATCCAAGGCGCCCACGCAGTGTTCTTCCGATCCAAGCCCCGTGAGCATGATGATCGGAATGTCCTGTGTTTTCGGGTCCTCACGTATGCGCCGGCAGACCTCCCGGCCATCCATGTCGGGCAGCATTAAATCCAACAGAACAAGCGCCGGAAGCAGGCGCTTGACATCCTCGATGCCAGTCTGGCCATCATGCGCCACATTGGTCCGATAGGACACCTTACGGAGGGCCCGATCCAAAACCCCTGCCTGAACCGGATCGTCCTCAATAATTTGTATGATCTCAAGACTCATCGAGATTTAATCCTGCCTACCTATTTGTCGGTTTTATCCAGGTGAGACTTTAGTGACTGCTGCAGATCAAGAAGCCGTCTGGCCACGTTGAGGAAGCGTCCTTCCTGTCAGTTCCTTTTGGGCAGTCTATGACGGATATCCTCCGGTTCGACGACGATTTAACATGCCGTTTACACTACGGACATGGCTTTGAAACAGTGCAGGGCTATGCTTTCCACCTTGTTCCATCGACATTACCAGTCTCACTTCGAGACAAAGGAGCGAAAGGTGAATCTGAGAACCCCCCTGAAAATCTTTATGGCCGTCGTCTTGTTCATCGGTGCCATGGGTGGATGGCACACGTCGGCGCTGGTGAAGGTAGACGGATCCAGCACGGTCTTCCCAATTACCGAGGCCGTCGCGGAAGAATTTCAGAAGGCCAACCGGGGTGCCGTGAGGGTGACGGTAGGCATTTCAGGGACCGGCGGTGGCTTCAAAAAGTTTTGCCGCGGCGAGACGGACGTTCAGGACGCCTCACGGCCGATCACGGCGGAAGAAATGGAAGCCTGTAGAAAGAACGGCGTTCAATACTTTGAATTGCCTGTGGCCTTTGACGCCATGACGATCGTAGTCAGCCAGCAGAATAGCTGGGTGGACTCCGTGACCGTGGCGGAACTCAAGAAGATGTGGGAACCCTCGGCCCAAGGCAAGATCACTAAATGGAACCAGATCCGCTCCACCTGGCCCGATGCTCCGTTAAAGCTCTTCGGGGCTGGGTCCGATTCAGGCACCTTCGATTACTTTACCGAAGCCATCGTGGGCAAAGCCAAAGCAAGCCGTGGCGATTACACCGCCAGCGAGGACGACAATACCCTGGTGCAGGGGATTGCGAATGGCAAATCTGCCTTGGGCTATATTCCCTTCGCGTACTACGAGCCGAACAGCAAGAGACTCAAGGCCGTCGCCGTGGATGCCGGACATGGTGCGGTGCTGCCGTCCCGCCAGACCGTTGAAGGTGGTCGCTATCAGCCCCTCTCCCGTCCCGTCTTTATTTATGTCAGCAAGCGGTCGTCCGACAGACCAGAGGTCCGCCAGTTTGCTGAGTTTTACCTCGCCCATGCAGCCGACCTCGTTGCCCAGGTGAAATATGTGCCGTTGCCGCCGGAGGCGTACCGCCTTGCTTTGGGCCACTTTCAGCATGGCAAGCTTGGGACCGTGTTTCAGGGCGCGGCGATGATCGGGCTAAAGATCGAGGACTTGTTGGCACGCGAAAAATCACAGTAGCCGAAAGGGATCGCCGTTGCAGGCTGCACAAGCTAGACGAATGCGTCGGCACCTCTGCGAACGCAGCATTGAGGCCAGCCTCTTTCTGGCCGCGCTGGCCTCAGTGGCCATCACCCTGGGCATCGTGGGGGTCTTGGCCTATGAATCCTGGGGCTTCTTTCAGCACGTTCCACTCAGCGAGTTTTTGACCGATTCGCAGTGGACCCCGCTCTTTTCGGAGGCCCACTATGGGATATTGCCCTTGGTCTCGGGCACGCTCGTGACCACGGTCGTGGCCTTGCTGGTTGCCGTGCCACTGGGTACCGTCACGGCCATCTATGTGAGTGAGTATGCGTCCCTCTCCATTCGGGAAACCGTGAAGCCCATCCTGGAACTCTTGAGCGCGGTCCCCACCGTAGTCTTTGGGTACTTTGCCTTGCTCTTTGTGACCCCTCTGCTGCAACGCATTTGGCCTGACTTGCCCGGATTCAATATGCTGAGCGCCGGGTTGGTGATTGGAGTCATGATCATTCCCTACGTCAGCTCGGTGAGTGAAGATGCCATGCGGGCCGTGCCCATGCTGATCCGAGAAGGCTCGTATGCCATGGGAGCCTCTCGTTTCCAAACGGCGCTTCGGGTTGTCGTGCCCTCCGCACTGTCCGGCATCGCTGCCGCCTATGTCTTAGCAATTTCGCGAGCGATCGGGGAAACGATGGTGGTAGCGATCGCAGCCGGGATGCAGCCCACGCTGACCCTCAATCCGTTGGAGCCCGCGGCCACACTCACGGCGTACATTGTCCAGGTGAGCTTAGGCGATCTGCCGCATGGCAGCCTGGGGTATCAAACCATCTTTGCGGCCGGCCTCGTGCTGCTGATTATCACGCTAATCTTTAACATCGCCGGACATTTCTTGCGAAAACGGTTTCACCATGCCTTCTAACCCCCTCCGAGAGCGGTCCGGCATCGGCACCGGACAGAAGCAGCTTGATCGTCTGTTCGCGCTGCTCGGACTCCTGGCCATGCTCGTCAGTGTCGGCGCCCTGCTCGTGCTGCTCACCGGATTGTTGATGGAGGGTGGTCCTCGTCTCTCCTGGGCGTTTTTCACATCGTACCCGTCTCGCTTTGCCGAACAAGCCGGGATCCTTCCGGCTTGGGTCGGCACCATCCTTGTGATGGCGGTCACCGCAGTGACGGCCGTCCCGCTTGGCATCGCGGCGGCGGTCTATCTGGAAGAGTATGCGCCGAAACACTGGCTCACCGACCTCATTGAAATTAACATGGCCAATCTGGCCGGAGTGCCCTCGATCGTCTACGGGCTCATGGCCTTGGGCTTGTTCGTCTATCAGCTTCGATTGGGGCAGAGCATCCTGACCGCAGGCTTGACCTTGGCCCTGTTGATCCTCCCGATTGTGGTCATGGCCACACGCGAGGCCATTCGAGCCGTGCCGAAAAGCCTCCGCGAAGCCGCCTTCGCGCTCGGCGCGACGAAGTGGCAAACGGTCCAGCACCACGTCCTGCCCTCCGCCACCGGCGGGATCCTGACCGGGTTGATCCTGGCGCTCTCCCGGGCCATCGGCGAGAGTGCCCCGCTCATGACGATCGGCGCCCTCTCGTTCATCGCATTTTTGCCTCATGCCCCCTGGCAGCCGGACTTCCCGTTTCTGTCGTTCGAATGGTTGCTCGATCCGTTCACCGTCATGCCGATCCAGATGTTTAACTGGGTCTCGAGACCCCAGGAGGCCTTTCACGTGAACGCCGCTGGGGCCGGGTTGGTGCTCATGGTGATGACGCTGGGGATGAACGGGCTTGCCATTTATCTCCGGGCTCGGTATCGGAAACGGATTCAGTGGTAAAATCATCAGCCATGCCGACTAATTTGTCGTCCCCTCTCAAGGCGGATGTGAAGCATCTGAGCTTCTTTTACGGGACAGTACAGGCCCTAAAAGACATCACGCTGCCGATTGCCGGAAACCACGTCACCGCGTTGATTGGGCCGTCCGGGTGCGGCAAGACCACCTACTTGCGCTGTTTTAATCGTATGCATGACCTCTATCCCGGCAATCGCTATGAAGGACAAATCGTTCTCTATCCAGAGGGAATAAACATCATCGATCCTTCCGTCGATCCTCTTGCTGTGCGCATGCGGATCGGCATGGTCTTTCAGAAACCGAATCCGTTTCCGAAGTCGATTTACGAGAATGTGGCCTATGGCCTTCGCATTCGCGGTGCGACGCAGCGCAACCAACTGGATGAGAAAGTCGAGCAGGCGCTCCGCGGGGCCGCCCTCTGGAACGAAGTCAAGGATCGGCTCCATCACTTGGCGTTTCATCTGTCGGGCGGCCAGCAGCAGCGCCTCTGCATCGCCCGCGCCCTCGCGACGGACCCGGAGTTTCTGTTGTTCGATGAGCCCTGTTCGGCATTGGACCCGACCGCAACGAGCCGCGTGGAGGAACTCCTGGCTGAGCTGAAACAACGTGTGACGATTTTGATTGTGACCCACAACATGCAGCAGGCGGCCCGGGTGTCGGATTTTACGGCGTTCATGTACCAAGGCCAGTTGGTCGAGTTCGACACGACGAAAACCATCTTTACCAATCCGGCCAATCAATTGACCGAGGACTATGTGACCGGCCGATTCGGGTAAGGCCGCCGGTCACACGGGCCCTCAGCACACAAGGATGAGGATATGCACCGACATTTGGACGACGAACTGAAGGATCTCAAGGACCAACTCCTCCGGATGGGCGCCTTGGTTGAAACCCAAATCCAGGGAGCACTTCGTGCGCTCATCGAACGAGATGCCGCCTTGGCCAACCAGGTGATTGAAAACGATCACCAAGTCAACGCCTTGGATGTCGAGGTGGACGAGAACGGCTTGCGCCTGCTCGCGTTATATCAGCCGGCCGCGCGGGATTTGCGCTTCATCACGACCGCCATGAAGATCGCGACGGAACTCGAACGCATGAGCGACCTGGCGGAAAATATTTGCGAGCGTGCCATCGAGTTGAACGAGGAGCCGCAGCTCAAGCCCTATATCGACATCCCCCGTATGGCCAACTGGACGTTGAGCATGGTGAAGGAGAGCCTGGACGCCTTCGTGAATCACGATGCGACCTTGGCCCGCAAGGTTTGCGCGGACGACGATTTCGTAGATGGGCTGACCGAGCAGTTGTTTCGGGAACTGCTGTCGTTCATGATCGAAAATCCACAGACGATCTCCCGTGCCATTCGCCTCACCTTCATCGGAAAATATCTCGAGCGGATTGCCGATCATGCCACCAACGTGGCTGAGTTGGTCGTCTACATGGTCGAAGGCAAAATCATTCGCCACACGACCGGCGACCGCTAACCGCACGACCGGTGCCGTTCACCCTGACATAAAGCCTTTCTGCAGTTCCTCTCACCATCTGCCGAGCGCTTCACAGTACATGACCGGCCCGGCCGTCTTTACTTGCCGGCCCTGCGCCACAAGCATTTTTAACACGCTCGTAACAGAGCGCTCATCACACTGTGACACCACCCAAGTACAACTGACCCAGAAACACATGGGCTATTTTGCAGAATTATTCACGGAAGCGCTCGCATAAAACTCACAGGAGGGAGTACGGATGATGCGACTGAGAATTACAACGGGGTACGCGGGAGCCGTCACGGCGGTGATTGTAAGCTTGTTTACGAATTTCTCCCTTGCCGGGGAACTCTCCAAAGACCCGGGTCGTCCATTGCCCTCGACTGTGGTTGTCCAAGCGGTAGGGCCGCCGGCGCCTGTTAGGGTGGCCCAAGCAGCCGGGGCGCCGTCGTCTCGCGCCTTGCCTCCTTCCGCAGGAAGTTCGGATGCCGCCCAGGGAGGTATCGCTGTCGAGGACCTCTTGCTCCAAAAGGGCACGATTACCATGGACGACTGGATCAGGATCAAGGGCGAGGAGGAGTACAAACAGGCGGATCGTGAAAAGCGGTCTGACCTCCTTGAAGAATGGAAATCGAAAGTCGAAAAATTGCCTATCCTCACGGATAAGGTCAATTTTGGTTTAAACGCCTTGCAATATCTCTACACCCACCAAAACGCGCATGTGGCGGAAGGCAAGAGCCAGGACAATATCTCCATCCGCCGGTCCGAGTTCCTGTTCTGGGGCAAAATCAGCGAAAACCTTCCTCGCTGGCACGCCTTGTATGAGTTTCAGAGCATTAATTTGTCCAACAGCACACCCACGGGCAACAGCTCGACGGCGGCCGGGACGGCCACAGCCGCGACATTTTTTCGCGAGACCTACATTGACTACAGGCCGGTGCTGGCCTGGGCGCCTAATTTGAATTATATCAGGATGGGCATTTTCCGTATGCCCTTCGGTATCTTCACGGAAACGTCAGGCGGTCTGCGAGATATCATTAGCTCGCCATATCTGACTTCTGTGGGCAGCGGCGGAGCCAGAGATACGTGGAATGGTGTCGCGCCAAAAAATGGCACGAACGGTGCGATAGATTTCATCCATGAGCGCGATTTCTTCATCGATGCCAGAGGACGGATCGGCAATCGCCTTGAATATGCCGTCGGATTGATGAACAACAACAACTACCAAGCGAACGCCACAGGCGCGAATGCACCCAAGTCCTTTTATTCCCGCACCAGATTCCTTGCCACCGACGTTTCCTGGGTCAGCTTCACGGTCATTGCCGGAGAGACCAATAACGCCAATTCGAACATCAATGGTCGCGGCAAAGGAAACTTCGATCGCTACGGGATCGACTTTCGCTACACGTCAAAGCTGCTTCCGGGGTTAATGCTGCAGGGCGAATACTGGCAGGGGCATGACGGCGCCAACCAGACGACGGTCGGCACGCCTGCCAACGGGGCCTGTGCTACGCAAAGCGTGTGCGGCGGCGACGGCGCGCCGGGCGTGCAGCGGCGCACCTGGTATGTTTACGGCAAATATCTCTTCACGGACGGGCTCTTGGAAAATTTCGAACCCATTCTGATGTATGAACAGTTTGACCCCAACACAACCGTCGGCAACGATCTCTATCAGCGTACGATTGTGGGCCTGACCTATTACTTCGAGAACATGCCGCCGAAGATTCAGAGCAAGGTTCAAATCAACTATGAATTCCGCCACCATTCCGGCAATGGTCCTGGTTTTGTGCCCGATCCAACGAAGGGCGTAGGCGATCCCTTTGCCCAAAACATGCTCTTGGTACAATGGCAGATCCGCTACATGTAAAAATCCACAATTCGCGCCGTGCATGGGCGCAGCAAAGGAGCTATAATGACAGCACCTATGATTCGTTTCGGTCTAGCAGCGGTACTGGGTTTATTCTTTAGCGCGTGTGGGTCGTCTGCGCTTTTTCAAGCCAACGTCCTTAAAGATGTCGACAATGACTTTGACTTTAGCGTTTGGCGAGCCTCCCCCAATGCCGTTCCCGGTCGCAAGGTTCAGTTGGGTGGCCGCATCATCCAAGCCGAGCCTTCGAACGGCGGCGTAGTGATCGTGGGAGAACAGCTTCCAATTGTCGAGCATCCGGCCTACGGGCCTTCGTCCTCCGGCAGGAAACGGACAGGAGTCTATGAGTTTGCCTTCCTGTATCCGGGCAAGATAGAATCCACCGCCTTGACAGCCGGCAACCGCTTTATCGTGGTCGGCACGACGCAGCAAGCGAAGGTCGTGTCTGTGGAGGGCGCGTCGAAGACCGAACCCTATCTGGTGGCGCAGTGCGTGCACATCTGGAAAACCGAGGGAAGGGAAATTTCCGATTTCCCGGAAGTGGGAGCGGGGTATTATCCGCTTGAAGAAAACACCTACTGCGCAACTGGCAAGTAAGTGCTCTGCGAGGATGTTCTCTTCGCGGAGAGCATTGCTTTTGCTCGTCGTACTTGTGATCGGACTGTCGGCTTGCGCCCAGGAAGCGACCCTGGTCCGGGAAACGACGACGGGAGGGACTGCTGCATTTTCCTTCACGAAGGAAAGCGAAACCTTGTCTTCCCAAGGGCGACACGATGCGCTCGCGCTCATCGACAAGAAATGTCCGCGAGGCTACTCCATTGTTCATGAAGGAGCGATCCCTCGTGTGAGCCAGCAAGTTGACCGCCACTGGCGCGGCCAGATCAGCACCGTCCACGATGGCGGCATCGAGGAGCGTCTTTGGGGACTGCAATTCAAGTGCAATTGAGCGAGCACAACTTGCGCCGAATGGCCGCTCGTCGGATTCGCTTGATGGCGTGCAGCGGCACCTCATGGCTTCCGCTCATCCTTAGCCTGGTCTTCTTTGGCAGTGTCTCCGCTTGTGCCGGCCTCAGCGGGGAGCGCGTGCTTTACGATGAGCGCGGCATTCAAATCGGCATCCAGCACGATCCCTCGACGGGTGAAGGCAGTCCACCGGCGCTGAACAGCCATCCGGCTCAATTGACGGTCGATGAAGTTCGTCAACTGCTGGGCTTGATCCGCGTCAGCGGCTATAGCGGAACCCTCGCCGGGCTTCTTGTCAAACCGCAACCGATTCCCTTGTTCAAGGAGGATGAGCTAAGTCTTATCGCAGCTCCCCTCGCGGCGGCGTTCAGGCAGGTGGGACGGCGGGAACGGGTGTTTTTCTCCCTGCCGAATATGCAGGCTCCCTATGAGCCGGATCGAACCGCCGGTGCATTATTTTTTCGAGGGCTCTACCTACATATGGTGTTG
>JACQEY010000164.1 GCA_016200355.1 Nitrospirota bacterium | reverse complement strand
TTCTGGTTGATTTGGTTTGTTTGGTTTATCTGGTTCATCTGGTTTCTCTTGTTCATCTGGTGGGTTTGGTTCAACCAAGCAAACGAAACAAACAAAACAAACCAAATAACGGTCCGATTATGGGTGGGATATCGTATGAACGCAAGCTGCAGGCTTGAACACTACCTTCCCTTGCCGCCTCCAGGATTCCTATGATACGGTCATCGCATCCTATAACCAGTGGAGGTTTTTGCGCATGCCGCTGAAGAAATCGGGATACCGGTGGGCTGTTATCTTAGGTGCATTTCTGCTGCTCAGCTCAGCCCCCTGGTCAATATCCTTTGCAACGGAAGATGCCGGCGTCATTGCCCAATCCTCCGACTACTTTCCTGATCAGATCGGGAACGAATGGCGCTATCGCGGCCAGATTACTGAAGGGCCTCTGCAAACGATCGAACATAAGTTTTTCTCCAACGTGTCCTCTGTCACCGGCACGAAAACCCTCAAAGGCATGACCGTCGCCGTATTCCACGATACCAATCCAGGAAACCATGGCCCATCGGATAGTTTCTACCGCCGCGATAGCGTCGGCATCGTCTATTACGGATCGGAGCCGGGCACGCCATTTGAAAAACAGCTTGTGCCCTATCAGATCGTGCGCTTCCCGCTGAAGGTCTCGTCAACCTTCCCGCAATTCAACCGCAAGGACCTGGACTTCGGCACCGATCTGGACCAAGATGGCATCAACGAAAAGGCCGAGGCGCAGGGCGACGCGACGGTGCTAGGGATGGAATCGGTCACCGTGCCAGCCGGCACGTTCAAGGACGCTGTGAAGGTAGAAGCGCGCATGCAGATGCAGATTCATCTCTCCGGCGCGAAGAAGACAGCCATCGGGACGGATGTGATGACCGCGTGGTTTGCCAAGGGCGTGGGCTTGGTCAAGTATGTTGAGCGGCAGGAACTCTCGCGGTTGGAAGATCGGGGCGTGGTCACGGATATCATGGAAGAACTGGAATCGTACGAGATCAAACCGCCGAAGGCCTCACTCGGGCGGCGCGAATCCTCGACGGAGGGTCTGCTCGCTGATAACACGGGTGACCACGAATTGTGTCAGGTACTCTTCACCTCCGGCCTTCGCTCCGACTCCGGAGAGTCGATGACCCCCAAACGGTTGCCGTCCGACTAACGCGCCGGTGATCGGACGATTCAGATAGAGGTTCCCGACATCGAACTGTTGCCGCGCCTGTTCCAGATTGGCCGGGCTTCGTGAATAGACTCCGCCGGTGAGGGCATAAGCTGTCGAGTTCGCCAGGGTCAGCGCAGCTTGAAAGGAAGCGGCTTTCAACACTGAAAGAATCGGCCCAAAGATTTCTTCCTGCGCTACGCGATGTGTCGGCGCTACATCCGCGAAAACCGTCGGCCCGATATACCAACCGGGTTCCATCGCAGTCCCTTCCACCAACAGGCGGGCTTCTTTTTTTCCAATCTCGATATAGTCCTGAATTTTCGATTGCGCTCGACGATCGATCACAGGCCCAACCTGCGTGCCCGGATCTTCCGGACTTCCAATCCTCAAACTCAGCACCGCTTCTTTGAGACGATCCAGAAAATTCTCGTAGATCGCAGCATGCACGATTGCCCGCGAGCAGGCGGAACATTTTTGTCCTGCATAGCCGGTGAACGATGAGACCACTCCGGTGATCGCGTCATCTAGATCTGCCGTCTCGTCTATGATGATCGCGTTTTTTCCTCCCATCTCGGCCAGCACCCGTTTGACCATGTGCTGCCCCGGCATAACAGTGCCGGCGTCTTTCAGAATGCCGAGCCCCACGTCCTTAGACCCGGTGAACGCGACAGTCGCAATTTCGGGATGGCGCACCAATGCCCTTCCGATGTCTGGCCCACCAGGCAGACAACAGAGGACCTCCTCAGGCACACCGGCCTTCCGCAAGATCTCCGTGAGCCAATGCCCCATCATTGGCGAGCGCTCAGACGGTTTGAAGATCACGGGATTCCCGGTCACGAGCGCCGCCGACACCATTCCGGTGGGAATCGCCAGCGGAAAATTCCACGGGGCGATGACGACCGTCACTCCGCGAGGGCTATAGAGGCGCTGGTTCAGTTCACCAGGTTCCTGTCCCAACCGTTTTGGATAAGCGAGCCTGCGCCAGTCCGTCGCATAAAATTCCAGAAAGTCGATCGCTTCCGCGACGTCCGCATCCGCTTCCCGCCAGGGCTTCCCACATTCCAATATTTCCCACGCTGCCAACTCATCGCGCCGCGTCCGCATGATCGCGGCGGCGGCACGCAGGATCTCCACTCGTCGTTCCGTTGTGGCGTCACGCCAGGATTCCCTTGCTTGAACTGCCTGGCGCACCGCCTGTTCGACATCTTCCGAACTTGCGCTGGACAACCGGCCCACGACTTCGTCCGGACGCCCAGGGTTGCGGGATTCGATGGCAGGCCCCGTCAGACGCAATCCTCCGGACGACGAAACCCACTGCCGGCCCAGTTGCGACCGCACGGTTGCCAGGGCCTGATGCATTGCCGCTCGGTTGTCAGCCTGTGCGAAATCCCGTTGCGGTTCATTTTGAAACTCCTGCATCTCGACGTGATGAGACGTGAGCGGATGCTTCTGACTCGGTTCCTCAAGAACGGGCGGAGCCAGCAACGTGCTCAACGAGTGAGACTCTACATACTCCTTGCGTAGAAATGATTCGTTTGAGGTGTTTTCCAGTAGTCGCCGTACGAGATAGGCCATGCCTGGAAGCAGTTCGCCCACCGGGGTGTACAGCCGCAATCTCCGCCCATACTGCATGACGGCATGCTGAAAGGGCTCGGCCATGCCGAAGATCATCTGATATTCCCACGTCTCTGGAGGGAGCTTGAGTGATTCCGCCACCGCCTCGATATATGCCAGCGTACGGAGATTGTGCGTTCCAAAGGCTGGTCGAATGAGCGATGACCGGGATAACAAGAGATACGTGAGCGACTCATAGTTGGCATCCGTCTCCACTTTGTGCTCAAAGAGAGGAACGGCCCAGCCTCGCTGCCGATAGCGGATTGTGTCCGAGTCCCAGTAGGCCCCCTTCACCAGTCGAATGGTAATGGGCGTCCCACGCCGGCGAACCCAGGCCAGGAGTTCTTCGATATCGCGTACCGTGTCCCGATGGTAGGCCTGTAGCGCGAGACCCGCATAGGGATAGTCCTTGTAGGAAGGCTCCGTGAAGAGTCTGGTAAAAATCTCCACCAGCAAAGTTTTTGTATCGGCTTGTTCCATATCGAAGATCAATGAAGCGGGGAGGCGCATCGCCAGATCGAGGATGGGTCGAAGGCGCATCGCCACCGAACGATAGCTTCCTTCCGGGTCGATCGGGTCAAGATGAGGAGAGAGGGCAGAAACTTTGATCGAGAGCTGGACCCGTGGGGTCGGTCCGAGATGGTCCCGGTCCAGTAATGGATGGGACGGCCACAAGGCCGCCTCTCGCGCGAGCAGCGTGAGGGCTTCCGTGCAGCGGTCACGGTACCGATCAGCTTCACGATCGCTGATGGTGGCCTCGCCCAGCAAATCAACCGACCAGGCTCGTCCATGCTGCCACAGATCGGTCAACCGCGGCGCCGCTTCCTCGACTGTCGCTCCAGCAATAAAGGTGCGCGCCATGTGTTCGACCTGGCTTCTGATCGCCTTTCCGCTGAGCCAAGCCCCCAGGCTGGTGGCTGAAAGGGCCTTGAGCCCCCATTGGCCGCCAAAGAGCGCGGGGGCTCCATCGCCCAAGTACTCGCGAGCCAACGTGACCACCTGTTCGTCGTCTGTGATCGAAGGCAGGACATCGATGAAGCGAAACAGCTGTGCCTTGAAGTGGCTGTCCTGCATGGCCAGGTTGAGCGCAGTATGCGACCACCAGCGGCCCTCAAAGAGAGTCGGAGTTCGACCGGCAGAGAGCCGGGCGAGCTGTTCCCCGATACGGTAGACGATAGGTTCGAGAGGTGAAGAAACTTCCGGCATCTGGACCTCACTGTCAATAAGTCGGCGGGGTACCGTCAGTATACACTGAGAGCATTTAGTTGAAACATTCTGATGAATTCGGTATGCTGGGTTACGCCTAGTGCACCCTTCCCACAACTCGGCCTAATGACAGGAAAGATGTTTGTGTTTTTAAGGAGAGGTAATGCTCGCGACAACGGCTGAAGATACACAAGTCAAATCTCCATTTTCTCTGGTAAACTTTGCTCTATTCTGCGCCATCGTGGGCGCTACGACTATCGGTCTCCCACTCTACGGTTACTTCTACGGATTCAGCAGCTTCGATTGGATGCTGTTCTTCGTCATGTACATCGTCACAGGGATGGGTATCACCGTCGGTTATCACCGGCTGGTGTCGCATCAGAGCTTCGAATGCCCGAACTGGGTCAAGGCCTGTATCCTTGTCGCCGGAGGTTGGGCACTGCAAAATTCCGCCCTCAAGTGGGGCAGCGACCATATTCGCCATCATGCCAAGACGGATGAAGAAGAAGATCCCTACAACGCGAGCAAGGGATTCTGGCACAGCCACTGTGGCTGGCTCTTTTACAATAGCATCCATCGCAAGGATAAATACGAGATCCGTCTGCGCCGCGACCCTGTCGTCATGTGGCAAGATCGCTACTACTGGCCGATCGTGGTCACAGGCCTGCTTCTTCCTTTTGTCCTTGGCGTCTGGCATGGCGGCTGGCAGGGAGGCATCAGCGGTTTCCTCTTGGGCGGTCTCTTCCGGATGTTCATGGTATTGAACTCCACCTTCACGATCAATTCACTCTGTCACATGGTGGGGGCACAGCCCTACAGCAAGAAAGACAGCAGCCGCGATAGTTGGCTGGTCTCCTTCGTCAGTTTTGGTGAGGGGTATCACAATTTTCACCACGCCTATGCGCGCGATTTTCGCAACGGACCAAAGTGGTACAATTTCGACCCCTCAAAATGGATTATTTTTACTCTTTCGCTGATCGGCCTCGCGAGCAATCTTCGCCGCAACGACCCCACCGTCGGGTAATCGGTTCTTCAATATTCATTCGACGAACTGTTTCATTATTCTGCTGCACATTCCCCGTAATTCAGGTAGATAGGCTGAAGGCATTTAGGGGTTGAGCTTCTTGCCCGACGAGGATTCATCTCTGCTTGAACCCAAGGCCGTAAAAACCAAGAAGGTGTTGAATGGCTTGGTTCGTGCTTTGCAAGATCATGTATAGTCTTCAGCCTATCTACCTGAGTAGTGACTCTTCCCGTAGTGCGCATTAGCCCCATTTTCTTTCACCCAGTCTTCGCTTATGATGGAGTCGCTGGCTTGAGAGCCAGTCCTATTCGATTGCGCATGTAGAGGAGGAGAGATCGATGGCTACGGAACATCCTGCTGGCCCCCAAGCTGGCCACGGGAAAGACAACCTGATTCCCGGTGTCAAATATGTCATCGCCGTCAGTAGCGGCAAAGGCGGGGTCGGCAAATCCACGGTCTCCGTCAATCTTGCTGTGGCCCTTGCCTTAACCGGCGCCAAGGTCGGCCTGCTCGATGCGGATATCTATGGTCCGAACATTCCCATGATGATGGGCGTGAGCAAACCCCCCGAACAGCAAGACGGCAAGATCGTTCCAGCTGAAAGCCACGGCGTCAAACTCATTTCCATGGGATTTTTCGTCCCGGAAGACACCGCCGTGGTCTGGCGAGGTCCGATGGTCCATACCGCCATTCAACAGCTTTTTCGTGACGTGCTGTGGGGTGAACTGGATTATCTGCTGATCGATCTGCCGCCTGGCACCGGAGACGCTCAGCTGACGCTTACCCAGTTGGTCCCACTGACCGGCGCTGTCACCGTCACGACACCACAAGAAGTCGCCCTGCACGATGTTCGCAAAGGCATGATGATGTTCCAAAAGGTGAATGTGCCGCTCCTTGGCATTGTGGAGAACATGAGCTACTTCCTCTGCGGCCACTGCGGCGAGCGGACCGAAATATTCTCGCACGGGGGAGGGGAGCGCGCCGCCGCCACACTCGGGGTCCCATTCCTCGGCCGCGTGCCGATCGACCCGGCAATTCGCGACGGCGGCGATTCGGGCAACCCGATCGTCGTGGCCGATCCGGCGTCTCCGCAATCGGCGGCGTTCCGGGGAATCGCACAGAAAATTATCGCGGAAGTTACCGGCGCCGCAAAAGGAGTTCCGCCGATCGAAAGCCTGCTGAGCAAAATCAAGAACCCATTTGCGAAAACATAGCCGACGGACGAAAGGACGGGACAGGCGATGGGGGAGTTCGTGCGAGTGGCAGCCACAACCGATGTGGAACCGGGCCATGGCATCGTCGCAGAAGTGAACGACAAAACCTTGGCGGTGTTCAATGTCGAGGGGATCTTCCACGCAATCGACAACACCTGTATCCATCGGGGCGGCCCGCTCGGTGAGGGAGAACTCGAAGGGCTCGTCGTGACCTGTCCCTGGCATGGATGGCAATACAATGTATCCACGGGCGTCTGCGTGGCTAATCCCGAGGCGAAAGTGGAACGGTATGAAGTGAAGATCGAAGGCACGGACGTGAAGGTGCTCGTCTGATCTCTGATGATCGTGGTTGAGTCTGATTTCTAGGCTCTTTATGATGCCACGTATGGACCGGAGCGACGGCCTATTCCTCTATCGTCAAATGCTGCTGATCCGCCGGTTCGAAGAAAAATCGGCGGAAATGTACGCGCTGGCAAAAATTGCCGGATTCCTGCACCTCTATATCGGCGAAGAGGCCATTGCGGTTGGGACCATCGCTGCCCTTCGATCGGATGACTACGTGATCAGCGCGTACCGCGACCACGGACATTGTCTAGCCCGAGGCTCCGATCCCGGCCACGTGATGGCCGAAATGTTCGGCAAAACGACGGGCCTGTGCCACGGCAAAGGCGGCTCCATGCACTTGGTGGATGCCCCACGTCGATTCATGGGCGGCTACGCCATTGTCGGTGGCCATATTCCCCTTGCTACAGGCCTCGCGTTCGCAACCAAGTATCAAGCCCTCGATCTCGTAACCGTCTGCTTCTTCGGTGAAGGGGCGATCCCGAGCGGCCAGGCACACGAAGCGCTCAACTTGGCAGCTTTGTGGAAACTTCCGGTGATTTTCGTCTGCGAGAACAACCGCTACGGCATGGGAACGCCGGCCGAGCGGGCGATTGCACTCTATGCGGACGTGGCAGAGACGGCCCGTTCCTATGGCATCACGGCTGAGCGCGTGGATGGCATGGATGTCCTGGCTGTGCGCGATGTGATGCGCAAGGTCGTCGCGCAGGTGCGTGCGGGACAGGGGCCATTATTCATCGAAGCGATGACCTACCGGTTCATGGGTCACTCAATGTCCGATCCGGCACACGGACATTACCGAACTAAAGAAGAAGTGGAGGAGTATCGCAAACGCGACCCACTCCTATTGCTGAAGCAGACGATCCTGAGTAGCAATCTAGGTACCGAGGCAGATTTCACACAGCTTGAGCGTGAAGTCGGCGAAGTCATGACGACCGCTGTCAAGTTCGCGGATGAGAGCCCGTTCCCCGCGCCATCGGAGCTTTACAATGAAGTTCTGGCTGAGTAACCGGTTGCTCAAAGAGCGTACGGCTCTCACCTGCCCACCTTGGCGGCTACTTCACCTACTCACCCCAAGTTGCCAGAGCAACTCTTTCCCGAGGGGATACGTTGAAGACTGTCTCGGCCTGAGCGCGCCGCTGGAAGGCTGTTTCATCAGCCCTCAGGTTGTCATATGCTGATATCCTATCGGGAAGCGCTCAACCAGGCTATGCGGGAGGAGATGCGTCGAAACTCGCGCATTTTTCTGATTGGCGAGGAGGTGGGCTACTATCAGGGTGCCTTCAAAGTCAGCAAGGGTTTCGTGGAAGAATTCGGTCCTCAACGGGTGGTGGATACTCCGATCACGGAGGCCGGCTTCACGGGTCTGGCAATCGGCGCCGCCATGGCGGGGCTGCATCCCATCGTCGAGCTCATGACCATGAATTTCGGCATTGTGGCATTGGATCAGAGCGTCAACAATGCCGCGAAGATTCGTTACATGTCCGGGGGTCAGCTGTCGGTGCCCCTAGTGATTCGCGGGCCGGGCAGCGCAGCGCACCAGCTAGGCGCGCAGCATTCGCAAAGCCTGGAGGCTTGGTTCTGTCATGTGCCGGGATTGAAAGTGATTGCGCCGGCCACGCCGCACGATGCGAAGGGCCTGCTCAAAAGCGCAATCCGGGACAAAAACCCTATCATCTTCATCGAAGCACAATTGTTGTACGGAACGAAGGGGGATGTCGGAGACGGTGAGTACACGATCCCCATCGGTGTGGCTGAAGTGAAGCGTGTTGGGCACGATGTCACGATCGTCGCCTATTCGAAGATGCTTCTGCTGGCGCTGGAGGCGGCCGATCAATTGAGTCGAGAAGGCATCGAGGTTGAGGTCATCGATCCCCGCACCCTCAAACCCATGGACCTCCCAACGATTGTGGCCTCGGTCAAAAAGACTGGACGCCTCGTGATCGTCGAAGAGGGCTGGCGTTTTTGTGGGCTGGGCGCACAGGTTGCCGAGAGTGTGTACACGGCGGCGTTCGACTACCTGGACGCTCCCATCCAGCGCGTGACCGGCGAAGATGTGCCGATGCCCTATAGTCGCCCGTTGGAAGACGCCGCCATTCCGGACAAACCGCGCGTCATCGACGCCGTCAAAACAGTGTGCGGCAGACGGTAAAGGAAAGAAGGAGGCACGTATACCATGTCGTCACAAGCCCAGGTTCCAAGTCATGTCGAGATCACCGAGACGCTTGTTCGGCTTTATGTGTTCCTGACACAATACCTCGATCGCTGCCTCGATGAGGCCGCCAGGAAAGCATACCCGGACGCGGAACTGCACGCGCATCTCTCCATAACGCGCGCAACGATGGCGGATATCCTGGCGGTGAATCCCGTGGTCAAGAGCAAAGTCGAGAAGGAATGCAAGGACGTACTCGCCATCGGAGCCGCGATCTTGAAAGGCGGCCATGAGCGAGCCGCAGCCATGGCACCGATGCAGGAGCAGCGCGCCATCCTGCGAAACAAGACCATTGCCTTGAGCGATCTCTTGGGAGTGTTCCGGGCTCTCTGATAGAAGGGTCACAGGTTTGTTTGGTTTATTTAGTTTGTTTGGTTGCTTGGATCAAACAACAAAACAAACCAGACAAACCAGATAGACCAAATGAACCAGACAGAGAAACATCAATTAGCCGGCTTCGATATACGTGAACGCGGATTCAGCAGGCCGGTGGTGTTCGAGGAATCCGGCGAAGGGTATCACGCTATTCTGCGATATGAAACGACGCACGTGGTGACTACTGCACAAGCCACGCCAGGGGCCGCGTTGGAGGAATTAATTCGCACGCTCCAAGGACAGGGCTATTCGCAACTCCGCAGTCAACTGAGCGTCAGGAAAGGCGCCTACTTGGGTTCTCAGGAGCCCTGGATTGAGTATCCGGACCCAGCGCACAGTACAGAGCAGGAGGGCGGGTGGCTGAAACGAGTGCTACGCTCTTTCCTACGGCAAAGTGAGGACACACATGGCTAGTCGCGTTGTAATGCCAAAATTAACTGACACAATGGAAGAGGGTGTCCTCCTTGCGTGGAAGAAACGCGAAGGGGATTCGGTACAGTCAGGGGAGGCGCTCGCGGAAATTGAAACCGACAAGGCCATCATGGATCTCGAGGCGTTCGCCTCCGGCATCCTGCGCAAGATCCTGGTGCAGGACGGCGCAACCGTGATGTCTGGAACGCTGATCGGTATCATCGGCGAAGCGAATGAGGATATCACCTCAGCATTGACAGACACGATCACGGCCGCGCCGTCGGTTGGCGGGAACACGATGACGATGGTGCCGCCTGCTGCCGGTCCGGCACCCGCTTCGGCAGAGAGTTCACAGGTAACTCGTATCATCGCCTCGCCCCTCGCAAAATCGCTTGCGCTCGACTGGGGAATCGATCTCTCCACCATTGTTGGTACCGGTCCCGGCGGGCGAATCGTGGAAGAAGATGTGGTGAACGCCAAGGCGCCGCCGTTGATGCTGCAGGCCGGAACAGACCAGCCACTGAGCCAGATGCGGAAAGCGATCGTGAAAGCGACGACTCAAAGCAAAACGCCGGTGCCATATTTTTATCTGACGAGCGAAATCGATATGGAGCAGGCTGAGCGGTTCCGCAATCAACTTAAACCTACCCGAACCACGCATCCCTCCGTCACCGACTTGCTGATCAAAGCCGCAGCGATTGCGCTCGCCCGCCATCCGGACATCAATGCGTCATTCACTGGCCAGGCCATCAGGCGGCATGCGCACATTGATATCGCGATCGCGGTCGGCATCGACGACGGTTTGATCACACCGGTCATTCGCAATTGCGACGCGAAGTCGCTGGACGAGATCAGGGTCGCGTCGCGGGCGTTGATCGACCGGGCCAGGGAGAAACGCTTGCACCCGCAAGAATACTCCAATGCCACGTTCTCGATCTCAAACTTGGGAATGTTCGACGTGGAAAACTTCATTGCGGTCCTCATCCCCCCGCAGGCAGCGTGCATCGCTGTAGGTGCCATCCGCGACGCGCCTGTCGTCAAAGATGGCATAGTCAAAGTGGGCCGGCGCATGAAGGTGACGTTATCCTGCGACCACCGGGCTTTGGATGGTGTGCAGGGGGCCGGCTTTCTGAAGGAGTTCAAAGACATCCTTGAACACCCCGTGGAGTTACTCCTGCCGAAGGAGAATACATGAGCTTTATCCCGCTCAATCAACTCCGATCGTCTCTGGCTACCAGCTCTTCCAGGCGCCTTCCATCCTGGTTCAAAGTCCAAGCGAAAACCGGCCCAGACTACCTCGACATCAAGCAGGCGATGGACCGGCTCAATCTCCATACCATTTGCGAAGAAGCGCGCTGCCCGAACCGATGGGAATGTTGGAACGCACGTACCGCAACGTTCCTCATCCTCGGCGACATCTGCACCAGGCGTTGCCATTACTGTGCAGTCGAGACAGGCCGACCGTTAGCGATTGATCTTGATGAGCCCAGGCGAGTCGCGGAGGCGATCCAGGCGTTGGGCCTTCGGCATGCCGTGATCACATCAGTAAATCGGGATGAATTGGACGATGGGGGCGCCGCAATCTTTGCCGACACGATCCGGCAGACCAGACAGCTCAGCCATGATTGCACGATTGAAGTCTTGATTCCGGATTTCGAAGGGAACGAGAACGCCCTTGCGATGGTCTGTGCCGAAAAACCAGAAATCCTGAATCACAACATCGAAACTGTCCGGCGGCTGTTTCCGACAATCAGACCGCAAGGAAAGTATCAGCGATCCATCGAGTTACTCGGCAAGGCGAAGCAATTGGGCATGCGCACCAAATCCGGGTTGATCCTTGGGATGGGAGAAACCATCGACGAGGCCCGAGAAGTCATGCGCGACCTCCGTTCCGTCGACTGCGACATCATGACCATTGGACAGTACCTCCAACCGACAAGAGACCATCTGCCTGTTGCCCGCTTCTACGACCCCAGCGAGTTTGCCCTATTAAAAGAGGAGGGGAGAGCCCTTGGTTTCACTCACGTCGAATCAGGCCCGCTCGTCCGCAGTTCCTACCACGCAGAACAGCAAGTAGCCTCCGAGGCCTAATGGATCACTCTCGGCCATGAGCCATAACGTTGTCATCATCAGCGCTCATCCGGATGACATGGAAATCGGCATGGGTGGAACGGTCGCCAAACTGGCGGAGTCCATGGCTGTGATTACGTCCGTCGTCGTGACGAACGGTGGCCGATCATCCAACCCCTTCGCATTGACGGAGCAACGGATGGCCGAAGTGAGAAGAGAAGAGGCGCTCCGTGCCGCCGACATCTTGGGAATAAAAGAGGTGATCTTTTGTAACGAACCGGACGCGGCGGACGAGGTCAATGCCACTGCTGTCAAACGGAGACTCGTCGAGATGCTTGCTCGCCTCCGACCAACTGAGGTCTATACGCTGGATGAAGAACTTGACCGGCATCCGGCCCATCGCCTGGCCGGCAAGCTGGCGAGGGAAAGCGTCCTTGAAACCGGCATCCATCTATGCGGTGGCATCTGGGCGTACGAAATCTGGGGCCCCTTCGCTGCCTGGGACCGTCTTGAATACATCGACCGTTATGTGGCCAAGAAGATGGCTGCCATCTCGGAGCATCACAGTCAGGTGGCCACGATACCCTATGGGGAAGGAGTCCTGGGATTGAACCGCTGGCGAGCCGTGTTCGCCAATCCCAAGGCCAGCGCCCCAGCCGGTCTGTATGCGGAAGCCTTTCGGCGGATTGCGATCTCTCCCCCCCTCTAAATGAGATTCGTTGCTACGCCCAGTCCTTTTCATCCTGTGTCGGTAGTGGCTCAGTTTGAAATAGCTGCTCTTGCGATATGGCCACTTGTAGAGAGTGCGGATGTGGCAGATAATGAAACTCCCCGCAGCAAGCTGTAGATAGTGGTTTAGTATTGCGACCCGCGAAGCCCGTGGCAGAGGGGCACGAATGAACACACCAACCGCTTACCGCGTCTGTATTTCTCCAAGGTACAAGCCTGTCACATTGCTCCCAAGCAGACTTGCGGCAGATCGCGTGACGGTTGAAGCAACGTCCACGAAAGACGCGGAGGGGCATACCCCGGCGGCAACTGGCGCAAGTACCTGCCTGAATTTCCCGCCTAGGTTATTTGCGATGGCCGCGTCGGCACGGAGGTTAGCTAGACGTGTACGCGGCGGCAGAAAGAATGGGGCAAACAGATCGGACAAGGCCATCTTTAGCAAGGAGGAGTCAGCTATGCGCTACATCAGGGCCATAAGTGGAGTCGTTGCCGCGCTTGCCTTCGCTGCGACAGCGAGTGCTGGGTCGATTGAAGACAAGGTGCAAGGGACGGTTGGTGGGGCCGAATCAGGAGAAGTTGACGTGGCCATCGATATCAGCGAGAAAGCCTTTCACGTCACAAAAGGGGCGACAGAGCGTGGTTTTACTCTCATAGCAGGGACGCCGACGGTCATTCAACTTCGCAACCGGGATCTCGTGGCGCATGAGTTTATGTCCACACTGTTCCGCGATGTCCCGTTCCGCATTTCGGGCAACGCCACCTTGGTCAAGACAGCACGAGCCACCGGAGTTCGCGTCGATCCAGGGCAAACGGTGACCCTTGAGTTTAACGCCCCCGTGGCGAAGGTGGACCAATATGGCGGCACGGAATCCAGCTTTGATGTCTTCTGGTGCAATGTCCATGGGAAGGAGCATGGGCAAAAAATGCGCGGGGAATTGCTGATCATAGAGACCAGAGGTGAGACCGGTGGCTGATACGGTGATGAAGGCTCAGGTCACCTGACGACAGGTCGTCCGATCGATGCGAGCGACCCGATTTCCTTCACGCTTCCCATTGTCTTGTCGGTCCCTCTGGTCAACCTCAGAGGGAAACATCGTGCCCTCTGATCGATCTGGTCTCTGAGAGGGAGGGGCCGATACAATGCACTGGCTAAAAGAAACCAGAGGCGGGCTTTTCACCACGGAGTGCGTTTGTGAAAAACAATGAAGAGGCGAAACAATGCTGTCACGATTATCAGTGACAACATTCGCTATCCCGCTCGCCCTCGCGCTAGGGATAAGCGGGATCAGCAGGATCAGTTCAGCCGAAGAGTCGCTGTATGACCCCGATGTGATCCTTGTGATGAAGGACAAATACTTTCACGTGATCAAAGGGGCACAACCAGGGAACCCTCTGCCGAATCCAGCCTTTTCGTTGCCGGTCGGGAGGGACATCGTTATCCAGCTCCGCAATGAGGACAATGTGGCGCATGAGTTCGTCTCGCCGTTGCTCCTCAAGGCGGAAGACCTTCAGCTCTCAGGCCGGGCTACCCTCGTGTATACCATCACCGCCGTCGGGGTTCGGGTTGAGCCGAAAGACAGCGTGATGCTTCGCTTTGACATCCCTGACGCCGGCTTCGATCAGTTTCATTTCTGGTGCAATATCCATGGGAAGTTTGTTGATGACAGCATGCGAGGGGAGATCTTTATCCTGCGTGCGAAACCATCATCCCAGTAACGGGACTTCGAGATTTGTGAGGGCCTATCGGTAGAATCGAGGAAGTCAGGCGACACGACGGAGATGGGTGGTGAGGGATGCCATGATTCAGATGACGATGTACCCTCTGAAGCAGGTTCTGCCTCAGAGAGCTGATTAAGAGGTGTGCCATGATCGAGAGAATAGCGGGACGGATCCTTGGTGGCCTCTTCGCCATCATGCTCGCCGGTGCCGCAGTAGGTGTCGCGCAGGCCGGAGAGACGGCGGGAATTCCACCGGAAATGGTGGCAGAGTACATTCATGCGGTCATTCAGGCCGACCGGACCATTTATTCCACCCATGTCGTGGAGCGGCTGCAGGATCTCAAGATCCCTGTCGCGGTGGAAGAATGGAAATCGAGGGGGACGTTGCCTCTTCCGGCTCAAATGCTACAGATGACTGGTCAAGAGGTTCAAGGGCTCGGGCTTGGGCTTCGTATCCGGTTGGCCAGCCTGGGACCAATTTACAAAAAAAATGGGCCTGCGGATCAGTTCGAACGAGCGGGCCTGGAAGCGGTGGCAAAGAATCCCCGGAAGCCCTATACGGGAATCATTACCGAAAATGACAGACATTTTTTCAAGGCGATTTATCCGGACAGGGCCGTCTCCATAACCTGTGTCGCGTGCCATAACAGCCATGAGCTGAGCACAAAGCGGGACTATAAGCTCTACGATGTGATGGGAGGGATTATCATTTCGTTTCCAGTCCAATGAACCCATTGCACCATACGATCTGCGGGGGTGTGGCCGCCAGGTTTGCCGCAGAATTCCAGTGCTTAGGCGGAATTGTCCCCGGTCAGAGCTTTCGCAATCAACTCCTGCGCTTCCTGCTGAATCCGCTTGAGATGATCTGTCCCTCTAAAGCTTTCCGCATAGAGTTTGTATACGTCTTCGGTGCCGGAAGGGCGGGCGGCGAACCAGCCTTGCTCGGTGACGACTTTCAATCCGCCGATTGACGCGCCATTGCCAGGGGCTGTCGTCAGTTTGGCGACGATGGTGTCGCCGGCCAACTCAGTTGCGCTCACTTGATCGGGAGAGAGTTTCGACAGGATGGCCTTCTGTGCCGGTGTTGCAGGGGCATCAATCCGCTCATAGACCGGCTCGCCCAATTCATTCGTCAGGTCACAATACAACTCACCCGGGTCACGGCCGGTCTTGGCCATCATTTCGGCGGCCAGAAGATTCATAATGATGCCGTCCTTATCAGTCGTCCAGACAGATCCATCGCGACGAAGGAACGAAGCCCCGGCACTTTCTTCCCCCCCGAAGCCAAGTGAGCCGTCGAGCAATCCATTCACGAACCATTTGAAGCCGACCGGCACTTCGACAAGCTTCCGTTGGAGCTTCACCGCCA
>JACQEY010000015.1 GCA_016200355.1 Nitrospirota bacterium | reverse complement strand
AAGTTAGATCAACAGGCCACTGACTTGTTTGTCAGCCGTGTCGCCAGTGTCCCAGCCGAGGAGCGCGTGATCAAACAGGCCGGACCGCTGGCTCCCTATGGCCTTGTGACACCGGCAGTAGAATTTATCGCCACAGGAAGAGATGGGAAGATCGCGGGGAAACTCTCGATTGGGAGCCATGCCAACGGACTGGCCTACGCCATGGGGCAACGAGTTCCAGGCATTTTCCAGATTCGCGCCGACCTGCTCACACAGATCCCTATAAAGAACGACCTCTTGGCCTCCCAACGGAGATGACATCTGCCGGACACTAACCAGAGCCGGTCGGTCTTGCCCCCTCACCGTGCCGTGGCCACTCCGATCGATTGTGCGCGCCACATCGTCTGGAGCCGAGAAACGGAAGTATGCCTCACCACCTCACCTATAGGCGGCGCCAGAAGCCTGCCCCGCTCTCTAACAGCTATGAGAGCGGGGGCAGGATGCTCAAAAAGGCTGTCCAGCAAGGCCGCAGCGAGTGAAGGCCTGAGGCGTACCCTTGGGGTACGTTGAGGGTCTGAACGATGCGAGAACGCTGCATGGGAAAAGGCGCGCCTCGGTGCGCCGGGGCTGGGCGGGTGAGAAGATCGACTTTTTCAGCATCCTGCTAAGTCTCCTCAGTTAAGTTTCCAAGGCGCAGACCGATACAGACGCATAGCATTGTCTACATAAGGGCATGACAGTCGGCTCAGGCAGTTCAGTATCTATCAGAACCCAGAGGTCATAATGGATACCCCCGCACCGATCCACCCATCCCTCGCAAAAACGATCTTGGTCGTTGACGACGACCCATCAACGATGTTGATCTGCGTTAAGACGCTTCGTGCTGAAGGGTTTACTGTCCTTGAAGCGGAAGGCAGTTCGGAGGCGTTAAAGATTTTGGCCACCCACCGAGAGCCAATCGACCTGCTGCTGACCGATCTCATGTTGCCTCCACCAGGCTTTCAATTAACCTCCACTAAAAATCCGTATCCACGGGTCCACGGTCACGAGATCATCCAACGCGCTCTAGCCACGAAGGAGACATTCCGCGTGATCTTGATGTCGAGCCTGTCGTACCAAGAGCGCAAGGCGTATCAAACTGTCATCGATCACGTGCCCTTTCTTCAGAAGCCCTTCACCGTTGAGACTATGATGGAGCTGGTCCATGCCGTGCTCGCAGCGGCGCCGCTCTCCTACGATAATTCCGCTACCAAGTCGACCGCCAAACAAGAGGTTCAGTGGTATGACTAAGCTCACGTTCCAAGTTGCGTGAATCACGATCTTTTCCACTCCTAGCCCACATTATTCACGAAGACTTCTACCGCAACCGCCGATACGAAAATCGAAACGTATTGCGGTATTCTTTCTTCGCGCCGAGATCATATACAGGGCGCTCGACCTCGCAAGCGCGGTGGCGACGCACCTGACGGCGGGCGAGCTCGCCGCTCAGTCGGTCAACATACTGTGTCAAGTATGCTTCCCTCCCTCGCCGCTCCGCGCGCCCGTCTCGCTTGGTGTCTCGGCGGTTTCGTCACGAACTCTTGTGAATAATGCAGGCTAGATGAATGACCACGGAGTTCCATTCGGAGGCTGGAGGCTGCAATCGCACTCCTAGGTAAACGTTCTTCGATCTTTACGTATCGTAGCCGTCATGTCCCGTAGCTCAATTGGATAGAACAGCGGTTTTCTAAACTGGCTTGAGATAGAAGGTCCCTTGTAATTGTCAATGGTTACAGGGGATTTTTGTTGTCTCGTTGGGTGACGGGGGGTAGCGGGTGATGGTATAAAGCCCCTCACGGGGATAGAGAAGGGCACATCCAGAAAAGGCTTTTTGGCTTTGGTCACACAGTTCAGGACATGTCCATGAGCGACCTGCCTCCCACACGAGTCCATGTCTATCGAAGCAGTGCCCCTCTCCCATATAATGTGAGATGGGGCAGCGGGTGTTGAAGGGGACGACGCTCTCATTAGGAGACTTGGTCAATGAGTTGGTTGAGGCGGGGGTTTGGAACTTGATTGAGAGATATCAAGAGTGGTGGAGAGGAAAGCAGTGAAAAACAGAATGACGGCATTCGGAGTCGGGCTATTGCTTGTTCTCTTGGCTCCAGTCATCCCGGCCATGGCAGCGGAGGTTAAGTTACATATTCCTCCGGTGTTTCAGGAACGCCCTAGTTGGTGTTGGGCAGCCGTTGGAGAGATGGTCTTCAAATACTATTACGTTCCCGCTACGAATCGGACAGACTATCAGTGTGGAATTGTGCAGGGTAGGAACCTTTGCACGGGGATGCCGAATTGCGTTGAATGCGATCTCCCTGCTGGCGATGAATCCACCGTGATGAACATGCTTCAGCAGTATCCGTTGATAGCGACACGAGGCGGTGCGGCTGGAGATATCGCGATGACAGTTCAATTGAAGAACGGTACCCTGTCCGAGGCAGAAGTAAAAAATGAGATCAATGAGGGTCGCCCTATTATTGTTGGAGTTTCCCCATCTGGATTCAAGGTAGATGGCATCTCTCAACATATGGCCCTCATTGTTGGCTATGACGATCGCTCCGGTAACCTGATGCTGACCGTGAATGATCCTTTTCCCTTCGAAGACGACCGCTTCCTCTGGATCGCGAACCCCTATCAACCAAACATGGATATGTCAGGAGAAAATGATGGCCAATATGAGGTCAGTTTCGAAAGATTTCGCTCAAAGATCAAGTGGAAGCAGACGATGTACCGGATTACCTGCACCGGGCAGGGTTGTCCGTCCGACAACCAGCAAGTTGCAGATGGCATCGCTGGGAAAGATGATCGTGAAGTGATTCAAGCCGTTCTCACGGCGTCCTCCGGAGACTTCAAAACGTTACGCACAGGACATAAAGCTGTCGATACTACTGGGACAACATGGCGGTCCAACGTTGCCTTTTCCGGCGCCAAGCAATGTTTGGTAAGGGACAAAGACGACTCTGCTGGGGCGAAGTGGAGTTGCACCTTCAAATTTTCAGATAGGTCGGAAGCCGACAAAGCGGCTGAGGTTATCGTGAAACGGCTGCGCAACAGCTTGCCGAATGGTTGGGTCGGAACGGATCTGGATCAAGATTTTGACGCGGAGTTGTACACCAAGACAGACAAGTTCTCTGTAAGTAAACCTGGAACGAATTCAACGATCCAACTGTACTTCATGGACGTGAAGAAGAGTGGACGGGTCACAATGTATCTTTCCGTGAACAAGTAACATTCCGGCTAAGGCACTGACAGGATCGGCCTCTCCGTCAGCTCCTGAGACTTTTTCAAGGCTTGGCAGACCGCGTGTACGAACGCCAGCTTGACGGTGATGTTCCGACACGGTTTCCGACATAGCGTCGACCGCGAGCTTCATGGGCACAGGGCCCTCATTCTCCCCTTCCAATCCACCCGTGAGTAGGCTAAATTCAAGCCACGCCCCCGTAGCTCAGTTGGATAGAGCAGCGGTTTCCTAAACCGTTTGTCGTACGTTCAATTCGTATCGGGGGCACCAAACCACACCGTTGTCCGTACCACCATTGCCCTTGGGAAGAACTGCCACTCTGCTTAGCTGACCCACAGTGCCTCTGTCTGCTTTTCTATGTTTTCTTGCCACGTTGTGAAGGCTGGGCTAGACTTTCTCCACACCTATGGCACGGGCAAGAACATCAGAACCGTCTCGCGTGCGGTCTAAAGCTGTCACGGTCGGTGGAAGACCTTGGCCGAGAAGGTTTCCCTTATCTTGACGCGGCCAGGGCTAGGACAGAGTTGCAATTCCGTGAATGCATTCGCCGCACGTTTGGTGAGAGATCCCCTGAATTCCAAGAGCATCGTCATCACAGGCTTCTCATGGACACCCCTGAGGAGACGCGGCAGAGCATCGCCCTGATCAAGACGCTTATTGCCACACTGGAACAGAAAAAACTTAACTTGCAAGGAGGCCCACCTCCTCAACAAATCTCAGCAACGCCGCTGGCTCCACCAATGCCCACGCGCCCACAGATGACTATAGTGCCGGCATCGATCTCGACGGTTCAGATGACCATGCCGCAAACAGGGCCGGTTACGCCACCGCCGGTGGCGGTGGCCAGGAATCTCGGCCTAGCCCCAGTCACTGCCATATCGAATCCACCTCAGCCCCCACTGATTCCCCCAGCTCCTTCGCGACAGGCTGAGCCCCTGGATGCAGCTACATCTCTGCCCGATCCATCACCGATCTCACCAACTCCGACTGCGACGGCGATGTCGCAGACCCCTCCGCAACCGGTGGCGCATGTCGCTCCAGAGCCTCAGCCGCCGCTAACACAAGTGGCACAGCCCACGCAGGCAGATTTATCTCATGCCGGACGTCCATCGCAGCCACCACGATCTGAACCGGAGCCCAACATGCATTCAATTCCCTCCACCAGCCCACAGCCCAGGGCGCAGGAAGCTGCTCCCGTCCTTCCGCATCTGCAGTCTCTTCCCTTGATGCCGAGCGGCTCCTCCTTACCCCAGGAGGCTGCATCTCAGCTTGCTCAGAATGGATCGACCCCTGTCGAACTTGTAAAGACCCTCTGTTATCGGTTCCACTCCGTTGCCCGGCAGCTGCGACTCCGTGGGGAGCATCGAGCCACGTTAAGTGTGGAAGACGAGATCGATGTGCAGGATCTGCTGCATGCATTGCTGCGAATCCAGTTTGACGATATCGATACAGAGGAATGGACGCCGAGTTACGCTGAAGGAGCCCCTCGCACAACGTTTCTATTGAACGACAATCAGCTTGCGGTGCTTGTCAAAAAAACGCGCAACGGTCTCACGGCCAAAGATCTCACGGAGCAACTACGAATCGATACCGAGCGTTATCTCACCAAAAGCCGATGCACGTCGCTCGTGTGCTTTATTTATGACCCCGATGGCCGCATCGGTAATCCGAGGGCTTTCGAAACCACCCTCACTACGGTGAACGGTTCTTTGACCATCGGCGTACTTATTGCCCCCAAATAAGGTGATATATGAAGAAGTCCAAATCTGCTGTCGCTACGCTCCCCCTATCCTCTGTGGGCGCTCTCGCATTGACAGAGGAGACGGGCATCCGATACGTTGACGCGAATCCTGCGGTGCCTTGTACGATTCACGCTCCGGTCGATGGCGGGAGAATCATGTCGGATCGAGCCTACGTGCTTATCAATGTCCAGCCAGGACGCACGAGCGATGTGGTTCGGGCTTTGTCCGGAATCAAGCAGATCAAGACCATTGATCCCTGCTGGGGTAAGCCCGATATTATTGTGGTGGTGGAAGTGTCGGACCAGGATGCCCTGACCCAGTTGGTTCTGAGACGGATTCATGAAATCGAAGGTGTCCTACAAACCGATACCCATCTTGTCTATCGATTGAAGGCCATCAACGCAAAGTGACCAACGCTCTTTGCGAATTCAGGCTTCCCCTCCTAGCAGGCTGCTGAAAAAGTCCCCAGCATAAGAAGACCGTTATTTGGTTTGTTTGGTCTATCTCGTTTATTTGGTTGACGAGACTAACTAGATAACCAAAGCAACCAGACTAACAAAATAAACCAGATGGACCAGACAGCCCAGTCTTGTCTCAGACGTGCAGACTAGTGTAGCTCTGGTGTGCCACAACAGTTTGTCCGTATCTTCCTGACACTGTTTTCTACTCTAACTCTCCGCTGTCGGCATCATCGCCAAGATCCAATCCAAACCGGTCAGCCATTCGATAGAGCGTGCGCCGATCGATGCCGAGAATCTTTGCGGCTTTGACTTTATTTCCCTTGGTTTCCTTCAGCACGCGGACGAGATGACGCTTCTCGACCTCCTCAAGCGACAAACACCCTTCATCGGTATGATCGATCGCACGGGCGGTGTCCTTCGCCGGTAGCTCCGTCCGACGCAGCGACGCAGGAAGATCGTCGGGCGTGAGGAGAGGACCGTGGCTCAATGAGACAGCCCGCTCAATGGCGTTTTCCAACTCGCGCACATTGCCGGGCCACCGGTACTGCATCAACAACGTCATGGTCTCCGGCAGCACCCCGCGCACCGCATGCGCCGCCCCCGCCGAGCATTTCTGCAAGAAGTGATGCACCAACATCGGAATATCCTCCCGCCGATCCATCAGCGATGGCAAGGTAATACGCACGACATTGAGCCGATAAAATAAGTCGTCCCGATACTTCCCCTCCTTGACGAGCTGCTCGAGATCTCGATTTGTCGCAGCGATGATACGGACATCGACCTTCGTCGAGGTCGTGCCGCCGACACGGCGGACCTCGTGATCTTGCATCACCCGCAATAATTTGACTTGCACGGACTGGCCTATCTCACCGATTTCGTCGAGGAACAGCGTACCCCCGTTGGCGGATTCAAAGAGGCCGACTTTGTTTCCCACCGCGCCGGTAAAGGCACCCTTCTCATACCCGAACATTTCCGACTCCAGCAGCGCATCCGGCAACGCCCCACAATTCACCGGAATGAACGGCTTGTTCCGACGAGGCCCATTCGCATGGATCGCGCGCGCAATCAATTCCTTGCCCGTCCCGCTTTCCCCTTGCAGGAGCACGGTACTCCTGCTCTCGGTCACCCGTGCCACCAGCTTATATACTTCCAGCATGGCGGGACTGCTCCCTACCAGCGGAGACCATTCATCTTTGTTCTTCAACTCTTCACGAAACCGGGCATTCTCTCGGATGAGTCGGCAGTGATCGAGACTCCGCTTGACCACCAGCGTGATATCTTCTTTCTTAAACGGTTTGGCGAGATAGTCGTACGCTCCTTGTTTGATCGCTTCGATCGCACCTTCCAGGGATCCAAACGAGGTCAGCACCACGACTGCGGTGTCAGGGCTCATGCGTTTAAATTCGCGCAAGACCGTGAGTCCATCGACCGCGCCCATACGAATGTCTGTCAGAACCAGATCCACTCGTCCCTGGCGTCCTCGATCGATGACCTCCTCTCCACTGGCGAAGGCTTCAACGGCATAGCCGTCCTTCCTTAGGGCTTCAGCCAAGAGATCGCGCGCGACCGCGTCGTCGTCGGCTACAAGAATATTCGCTGGTTGCATTAGTCCCTTTCTGCTACGTGCGTCGGCTCAGTCTTCAATCCAGGTAAGGCCACGGTTACGGTTGTGCCTCGCCCAGTCTCGCTCTCGAGCACAAGACTGCCTCCATGGGCCAGGACTGTTTCGCGGCTCAAGAATAGCCCTAACCCGGTGCCCTTGCCAACGGCCTTGGTCGTAAAAAATGGTTCAAACGCTTTCTGCACATCGGCTTCCGGCATGCCGCATCCAGTATCCTGCACCGCGACCGTGACTACCAGAGGTGACATCGCGTCGGCCACCCGGCGGCCGCGTTCGAGTTCTTCGGGCGAGGCCGCATGGGCGCCTACGCATACGCTCACCGCCCCATGCGCTGGTGTGGCGGCTAAGGCATTGGCGAATACGTTCACCATTACTTGATGCATCTTTTCTGCATCGGCCCAGACGAGCGGGAGGTCTCCGGGAATCTCAACCGTCATGGTAATTTCTTTCGCATGGAAGGCCGGTTCCATGAGCACCGCCGCCGGATTAATCACCTTGTCCACGGGCAACCATGTCGGTTCAGGTTGGCGCTGTCTGGTTGAGGACAGCAAGTCCTGAATGATCCGAACCACCCGCGTGAGTTGCTCATCGATCACGGTCACCCGCTTTTTCATCTCAGGCGTGACGCCCGGCTCTTCAGCCAGTGCTTGCACATGCCAGGCAATCGAGTGTAATGGCGTTCCGATCTCATGCGCTACGGATGCCACCAGTTGCCCCACCGCAGCTAAGCGTTCCGAGCGATTCAGCTGGTCTTTCGCATCAACCAGCTGTGTATTGGCCTTCAGGAGATTTTCCGTCTCACGGGCGAGAGCGGCACGCGCCGCCGCCTCTCTCGTCTTGCGTTCCTCCCAAGTCATGCCGATATACGCCACGACCAGGAGTACGCCCGCAACTACACTGCGATTGATCACCGCCGATTGCAGCCGACCCGGCTTGGTCGGTTGCATTAGCCCCATATAAGTCGCCACGATACAGGCCAAGACCGTCACGATCATCAGGCTGCGACTGCGCACTGTGGCAACCAACAGAATCGGCAACACAAAACCGTACGCGCCGACAACATTCGCTGGGACGGCCATTTCGAGCACGACGATCGCCAGGAATACCGCCCCTGCGATTGCCAGCACAATGCGATTTTGCTTCAACATGGGAATGGGCGATGCATAGACTGCCGATGAACGATGGTCCACTCTTTAGCAGACTGTGGAATAACCAGTTCGGCACAGCGGAACATTGAGGGCCTGCACGTCTGGGACAAGAAAAGAGCATCCCAGAAGGATGCTCAAAAAGGCCCGTCCAGCAAGGCCGCAGCGAGCGAAGAGGCGAGGCGTACCCTTGCGGTACGTTGAGCCTCTGAGCGATGCGAGAACGCCGCTGGCGGACTTTTTCAGCATCCTTCTAGAGGGTCTTACCCTAGCGGACGGGCTAAACGCAAGATAGCTCCAAGCTGCTGGAGACGTTCATCGGATAAAATCTCATTCACACGAACTGCATACTTACGGGTCCAGTTCGGATGACTGTCGATTGTCCCAGGTAGATTGGTTTGCGAAAGCTCGCCCAAGCCGTCTTCGAGATTCGCCAGGATGAGATAGGACGGTGTGCGAGCTAGATAGAGATGAATCGCTTGGCAGAGTTGGGTCGTCATGGCGGGCGCTCTGGCGAGGTCCTCCGTCATGCCAGGTGGCAGGAGGCTTTCCCGTTGAAGCGCACGGAGGATGTGTGCCTTGTCGCGCCGACGCTCCTCCCAGGCCTGATGGCGTGCCGTGTCATCTGGAAAGGCGCCCAGCCCAGCCCGTACGTGCAAGTCCTCGCCGGACCAAAATCCGGTGAGCGTCGGCAAGTCGTGTGTCGTGGCCACAGCCAACGATTGTGCGGGATAGTTGCCGGGCGGCTTCAGGGTGCCGTCTGCGCCGCGCTCGAAGTAGAACACACGATATGACAGCACCCGCGCCTTTGCCAACTGTTCTCTGACCCAATCGGGGACCGTGCCGAGGTCTTCTCCAATGACTAGGGTTTTGGATCGAACGCTTTCCAATGCCACGATCGCCAACAAGTCCTCAAAGGGGTACTGCACATAGGTGCCTTCGGATGCAGGCCTCCCGCGCGGAATCCAGAAGAGCCGGCAGAACGCCATCACATGGTCCAATCGGATGGCTCCGCCGGATCGAAAGTTATTGCGAAATAGCTGGATCATCAGCTCATAGCCGCTGTCCCGCAACGCGTGAGGATTGATCGGAGGCAAGCCCCAATTCTGTCCCTCCGGCGCAAATGCGTCAGGCGGGGCGCCGCAGTCGGCTCCGAGCGCCAACACGGATTGATAGATCCAGGCTTCAGCACCATTCCGATCGGCGCCAAGAGCCAGGTCATGATAGAGTCCGATCGGCATCGCTAGCTGCTCGGCTATCCGTCGGACCTCGTTTAGCTGTTCGCTCGCCACCCACTGAATGTATTGAAAGAAGCGAATACGTTTCCGGTGCCGTTTGGCATATTCACGCGTCGGCGGGCCAGGCGTCAGAAATTGTTGAGGCCAATCGTGCCAGGTGGTCGACTTGAATTGAATCAGTCGGCGTTCTTCTTTCAACGTCTGGAAGGTGGCATATGCCTCGAGCGGGGCGCCCTCAGACTGGATAAACCGTTCTAAGAGCCAAGCGCGCGGCGTATTCGGTTGGAGATTCGGTTCTTCTCCGCTGTAAGCATCGGTGAGGAATTGCCGGTAGACCAGATCGAGCATGGTGCGCTTGGCGGTTGCAATGGCACCGTAGTCCACCCGCTGACTTTCTCGCAACGCCTGAAGCGTGGCTTGAAACTCGGGAGCACGGAACTGTTGCTGCGCCTTTTCCGATCCGTAAAACTCCGGCAGCCGCTCGAGATCGATATAGAGATCATTGAGATACAGTCGGCTGTCCGGCGCATAGGGACTAATGTGATAGGGCGGGGTATTTCGCAGTGCGTGCAGCGGATTGAGTCCGATGACTCCAGCGCCGAGTTCTTTCCCAGCCCACTCCACAATATGACCGAGGTCGGTAAAGTCGCCGCACCCCCAATTACGGTCGGAGGACAACGAATAGAGCTGCAAAGCCAGTCCCCACAGCCGTTGGTTTCTCTCAAGCGACGGCGGAACATAACACTGGCGTGGCGCCACAATGACACGCATCGTTCCCACGACTCCCCCGACCAACCCATCGGCCCGCATCATCAATTTGTAGTACCCGAGCGAGAGACCACTCGGAGCCGGTATCTCAATACGCACATGCCGTTGACCCTTGAGAAAACGGACCTCCACGGCGGAAAGTCCAGGCCCTGCCTGCCCTTCCTGCACCACGGTGTTCGCTTCGTCGCAGATCTGCCACGCCACTACGACGGACCCTTCTTTTCCGTCCTCCATCGCCAGATAACAGGACAGAGGATTTCCTGTCTCGCCCTCACGCAAGACCTGCACTGCGTTGCAGGGGCGTTGCCACGGCGCCTCATCCCATTCTTGCAGTGCCTGTGTCAGCGATTCGGTTGAATCGACTGAAAAGCCCATGGCAGTCAGTATGGCGCGCCGGGTGTCATCGGAGGTGAGGTGAAAATTACCGGCAATATCGTAATAGTCAGTCACGATACCGGCACGTTCGGCGAGTTTGGCAAGAAGGGTCTGCTCCGTCTGGTCTTGCATGTAGGGGAGTCTGCGTGAAGACATCTGGCATGTCAAGCTATCCCATTGTTCTTATGGATGAATTTTGTTAAATCCCCTCAACATATCCAACGATGTAAGCCACAGCTGACTCCGCATGTGAGCTTATGTCCCTCCCTCTGTGGTCCACCTTGGCATGGTAGTCGTGAACAAGAGTGTTCGCTCGCGCAAGGCGTTCGCATTTGTCGGAGCACAACCTTCATGCTGCATTCCTGATCCACGGGCCCTCTTGGCCGCGCTCTGTGAGGTCACGTGACAGGCCAACCGCTTGTTGGCAGTGAATTCCAGTAGCGCGGCAAAAGACGGATGTGTTATGGTCCCGCCCATTGTTTTCAGAGTCGCGGCGGACGATCTCCGCTGTGTCCCTGTTAAAGGTGATGGACTCTGTTTCACGACCCCAGCTACTCTTTGGAGAACTCTGACGACGAACACACAGATCATATATCGGCATACTAACTTATTGTGAATATGGCCATCAAGCCCAGACTCTAAGAAGGAATCAGGATCCGTCTCTAGTGACCCCACGCGGGTGAAGTTTCCCACGATTAGTACATCTCCGAATCAGATGAGTTTGACCAATAGCTTTGGCACGATCAGATGCATAGCAGAGGAGGAGACCGAGAATGAGTGTGACTATATACCTGGGTCGAATTACTGTGGGCCAGACTCTAGTAGGAGCGATTGCAATGATCACCGTGTGCTTGCTCACCCAATTCAGTTTCGCGGGAGGGGGAGAACACCGCACGCTGCAACTCTTGTTGAACAAAGGCATCATCACGCAACAGGAGTACGACCAAGCCGTCCAAGAGGAAGAGCGGGTAAAGGTCGAAGAAGAACAACGCGTGAAAGTGGAAGGGGAACAACGGGCGAAGGTCGAAGAGGAAAAACGCGCGAAGCAGGGGAGTTTTTTCACGAGGAACGGGCTACAGGTCAGACTGGGGGGCTTCGCCGAATTCAATTTCATTGATGACAATACGCGAAGCTTTCAGGAACTCGTCGGCAATCGTCCTGTCTTGCATAGCAATACGGTTGGCGGGGCCAACAGTCAGTTTTATCCGAGCCCGCGGAACAGCCGGATCATCCTCGATGTGCGAGCCCCAGAGCAAGATGGCATCAAGAGCCGCCTGTTTTTGTCGATGGATTTTCTGGGCAACCAACCGGCCGTTGGTACCTCCACCGTGACGGAGTTCTCTCAAATGACCAGCCCGAACCTCCGGATCTTTCAGCTGTTCTTCTTGGCCGAAACCCCCGTGGTCGATGTGAAGGTCGGGCAGGATTGGTCTCGTTTTGGATTCATGTCGCAATATTCGAGAGGGCAAGTGTCAACGGCGGTAACCCCTGCCAACATGTTTAATCGATGGATTCAGGCCAGCCTGTCGAAGCAGCTCCAGGTGACCGAGAGCCTGTCTCTGACTCCCGTCCTCTCCGTGGAGCGGCCGCCCCAGGCCGATGCAACCCTTCCCTCGTTCGTTGCGGGGGTTCAAATTGCACATAGCGGCCTGAAAGCGCCCTATAACGGGGCCCAGGCAGCCGAAACTTCGCTCAGATCGTTGAGTGTGCAAGTCAGCGGTGTCGGTCGAAGGCTCGAAGCCAATTCGGGAGGACCGACAAGTTCAACTGGCCTGAGCAGTCAGACCTATGTGACCGGATGGGGAGTGTCCACCAGTCTCTTTCTCCCAGTCCTTCCATCAAAGAATGGGGAGATCGGGAATACTGCCCATGTGGTTATGGAAGGCGTCACCGGAGCAGGCATTGCGGACTTCTTTAACGGGTTGAGCTGGGGAGTCTGCAGCCCTGTGTGTGGGAATGCCACGGGCACTGGGTTTGGCGGCAATGCCTTCGGTCAGACCAATATCGATAGTGGTCTGGCAGCCGTGAGTAGCAAAACCGGCACGTTCGAAGCCATTCGGACCACCTCGATGATGGTCCATGGCACCTACTATCTTCCCGACAACGGCAAGACCTGGGTCGGTGGAGGCTACGGGACGGTCTACTCCTCCAATGCAAACCAAATGACGTGTGGGACGGTTGCAGCGGATGCGAGCTCCTGTGGCGGGGCGGTGCGAACACTGCATGGTATCTATAACCGCGAATCCACGTACTATGGGTATCTGTACCACGATTTCACGCAGGAAATTCGGATGGGGCTGGAGACGAACTTTACTCGCACCGGCTATGCTGATGGCTCCAACGCCGAGAACCGCCGGGTCATGATGTCTTTATACTATCGATTCTAGCCGGTTGGGGCGATTGCACATGGTAAGCGCAGGGTATGAGGTTCATCGGATCTTGATTCTTCCTGACTCGGCGGAACGATCACCAGAGCTCCAGCAAGATCGAATATCCTCTATCCATCGCATCGTCTCAAGGTGAGAATTTATATATAATTGAACGAACTGCTTCAGTTTGGCACATGTGAGTATATCAATACGATAACCAAGGATCGTTTGAATCATGCTTCTTCGATAAAAGTATTTCTCGATTTTTAAAAAGGCCAGGCCAAAGAATTAATGCGAAGTGCGGAAGTGTTTTAGATTAACCGAGCCTGTGACGTGTCCCCGACTTAAGCGTTTCAGGTTGCGAGCTTGAGATTTTCAGAGGCTGTTCCCGGGCAATTTCCCAAATGGGTTTCGAATACTTTGCAAGAAGGCTGAGCGGCATCACCTGCCAGTCTCTTTGTTCTACATGTTCATCCTTTATCCTGCTCCTGATAACAACTGTGAAGCCCCTCCGCAGTATTTCTAGTTGATCTACAATTCGCAGGCGCTGCCATTCGAAGCCTAAGACTGTCAGGCACAGCGCGGTTGGATTGACCATGACCTCTCTGGCTGAGGCAGCTGTAGCGGAGAATGAGGCGAGGTTCCGAAAGCATTGCGCAGCCATACCGCAACAGGTTTGGATCGCAGATCCGACTGGTGACGAAGGTTTGCTTGTCAGCGGCATCGCCGCGTTTGGCTGGACCGTCATAAAACCACGGTGATCCCAATGACCTAACATTGACATGTCAACTTTGGAAGGAAAAGGACAGGTCTGAAGTGGGTTGCCACGCTTATGTAGGTTGATTGACTCCCTCATTCCATTTTGTTAGCCTCAAGCCCCGCCGCGTTGCTGCCGATAGAGAAGACGAGAAGAGTCAGGCAGCATCCTTGGCATCCAATCCTGAAAGGAGTTCCGATGGCTAGCTCAGCCGCCTCGCCCGAATTGCTTACTGAACTGCAGAACAAGGCCACACAGCTTCGGATCGAGAGCGTTCGCGCAACGAGTGAAGCCGGGAGCGGGCATCCGTCTAGCTGCTGCTCCGCTGCGGACATTGTTGCGGCCCTGTTCTTCTCTGTCATGCGATACGATCCTACAAATCCGAAAGCGTACAATAGCGATCGGTTCGTGCTGTCAAAAGGCCATGCTGCTCCATTACTCTATGCTGCTTGGGCGGAAGCCGGTCTTTTTCCCAAGAGCGAACTTCTCAAACTCCGAACGCTGACGTCCGATCTTGAAGGCCACCCGACGCCGCGCTTGTCGTTTGTCGATATGGCAACGGGTTCGTTGGGGCAAGGACTTCCTGTCGGTATTGGAATCGCCCTCAACGCAAAATTCGTCGACAAACTAGATCACCGTACCTACGTCTTGATGGGCGATGGAGAATCCGTTGAGGGGTCTGTGTGGGAGGCCGCCGAGGTTGCTCGCCATCATAGACTGGATAACCTCTGTGCTATTGTGGATATCAATCGACTCGGTCAAAGCGACCCGACCATGCTGCAACATGACATGGAGGCGTATCGCTCCCGATGGGCTGGCTTTGGCTGGCAGGCCCTGGTGGTTGATGGGCACGATCTTTCAGCTCTGCTCGCGGCTTTTGATACCGCCGCTTGCACCAAAGGCAAACCGACGGTTCTGCTCGCCAAAACATTTAAGGGCAAGGGTGTCTCCTTCATGGAGAACCATCCTAGCTGGCATGGGAAGCCGGTCGCCAAAGGCGAGGAAACTCAGAAGGCGATCGATGAGCTGACCAAGCAGTTGAAGCCGAGCGGCACAGCCATTTCAGTTAAGAAGCCATCGACGCCGGTTCAGGAGCCGCCGTCGATCAGTCCTCTCCCACCATCGCCCTACAAAGTAGGCGACGCTGCGGCCACGCGCGAAGCGTTTGGCGTTGCCCTGGAAGCGCTTGGTGCAGTGAACCCACTGGTTGTGGGACTCGATGCGGACGTCAAGAATTCGACCTACACGGACAAGTTCGGCAAGAAATTTCCCAACCGATTTTTCGAGAACTTCATCGCCGAGCAAAACATGGTTGGTGCAGCAGCTGGCCTTGCGGCTTGCGGTAAAGTCCCGTTCGCGGCGACATTTGCCTGTTTCCTCGCCAGGGCATACGACTTCATCCGTATGGCCGCGATCAGCGGCTCGAATATTAAGCTCGTTGGCACACATGTCGGCGTGAGCATCGGGGAAGACGGTCCCTCGCAAATGGGCTTGGAAGATATCGCGATGATGGCTGCACAGCCGGGCGTCACCGTGTTGTATCCGTCCGATGCGACCTGCACATATCGGCTGGTCGAAATGGCTGCCGCACACAAGGGAATGGTCTACATTCGGGCCGGCCGCCCAAAGTGTCCTGTTCTCTACGGGCCTGATGAAACGTTCCAGATCGGCGGGTCGAAGGTGATTCGCCAAAGCGCATCGGATGTTCTCACAATCGTCGCAGCCGGCGTCACGCTCTTCGAAGCCTTGAAGGCATACGATACATTGAAAGCCGCCGGCATCTCTGTGCGGATCGTCGACCTCTATAGCATCGTCCCTATCGATCGCACTACGTTGATTGACAGCGCGAGGGCTACGCAGGGGCGCATCCTCACCGTTGAAGATCATTATGCGCACGGCGGCCTCGGGGATGCGGTGCTCAGCGCGGTCGGGCCCGAGGGTATCAAGGTGTATAAGCTCGCCGTTCGTACAATCCCACACAGCGGGAAACCGGACGAACTCGTCGATCACTTTGGCATTGGAGCACGATCGATTGTCGAAGCAGCCAAACGAATCACGAAATAAGCCCTCCTGCATCGCTCTTCCTCATGAGTTTGATGGTATTGCTTTCCTGAACATTCTGTCAGGATCGGTCCGCCAACGTCTGCTTCAGGAACTGACCGAAGCCTGCTACGGCAGTGGCTGTTCGTGGAGAAACATCAGTCCGGCGATGATCCCGCATAGCGTGCGAAACTGGTGGGATTTCAATCGCCCACTCATGGTGCGTTTATTCGAGTATGGGGGGCCAGGTCTGCCGTGATGCAGGACTGCATAATTTCAGCGCGGCATTGCCATGACGTGGCCGCCGTATTGAGATGGTGAACCAGTTCTTCCGGCACGATTATGCCAACGGTAATATCCACCAAGACATGATCGGCTATGCGATGAAAATGCGCGGCGTTCACACCCTGCAAGGTGAGCAACGCCCTGCTTAGCTCGTTCTCATGGGTGTAGCAGCCAGGTCCTATCAGCACGATGGGAACTCTCTCCATGGCAGCGTGGCTGGCTTCGGTCGGCTGAAATACGGCAAGACCCACGGTGAGCGCCATCGCAAGCATCAGACGGTTGTGCCTGAGCGTGGCCTTGCCGTCTACATGAGGCTGTGGGCAGGTTGCGGGTACGCTCTTCGCGAAGGGCGTCTGCGTCCGGTTTGCGTATCTGCGATGAGCTGTTCGCGTCATCGGAATACCTGTCTGCAGGGAGGCGATCTGAAGCCCTTGGGTAGGTTCATCGATTTGTCTTAAGATCTCATGATAGACGGTGATGCGAGTTGTCGGACCATGCGAAGCTCCGGTTCGGCTGAGTTGCAGTGTTCCTCTCTTGAACGCGTTCATGGGCAGGCGGCGAGGATCTCACCGCCTGCCCGTCGCCCTTTACGGTACTTCGACGATGTCCTTCTTCATAGGACCCAGCACGCCAAGGAGTTCGTTCTTTTCCCTGGCTGGCACGTTGAACGTATCCAATGCCTTGACGAGGTCTTCAACCAGGGCATTGAAGGCAGCCGTCGTGATTTTCATGCCGGCATGCGTTGTTTTCATGTCTTTCCCCTCATAGGTGCAGGGACCTCCGCTGGCTTGGCAGACCTGGTCGACCAGCTGTTTCTTCAGGTGCGGCAGATCGGCTTTGGCAAAATACCCGTTGATGCGGGTGTCTTGGCCCACGAGGCTGACGAACTTGCCGACGACGGCCGTGATAGGGCCGGTTCCGCCGAGTCGTTCATACAGTGAGGGCAACGGAGCATCGGCTGCCCACACCGGCGCTGAGATCAACAGTACGGCGACGGTCAGCATAGTCTTGATGGCGCGAGAAAGTTGTTTCATGAAAGGCGCTCCTTTTTTGAGAGGTAAATGAGGGCTTCCTTCGAGTGCACACCTATATCATATTTCTGGTCGTTTAGGGCTTCCAGGGCGTCAGTGGCATCAGCGGAGCATCCTTGGCTACCGGTGTAATCGTCAGCGCGGCAATGGCTCCACGAAGGGCTCCAGTGAGCGAATGCGTCACAATCGGATAGACCCCGGGTGATTCGGAGACCAAGTCGAATGTGGCGGCGCTTCCGGGTCCCACGACATAGGTTTGCACCCCTGTGAGTTTGTTGGCAGGGTTTCCGCTCTCGTAGACGTTGTCCCAAATCTCGCCGATCGGGTGGAGCGAGGAAAACTCGTTGGGGCCCGCGTTCACAAAATAGATCCGGACCCGCTCATTCGGTTTCGCCTCCAGCGCTTCCGCGCCGATGAAGAAGGGATGATACTTGAAGATCCCTCCGTTGAAGACCACATAGTCGAACTTCCGAGCGAACATGGCCTCGACATCGTCGGGGTTCTTCCAGAGCTCAGATTGGACCAACAAAAACTCCCGGTCCGCTTTCGGCCAGACCTTCGGATCCTTGGGATCGACGATAATCGCGCCGAACATGCCGCGCGCGACGTGCTGGATCATGGGCGCTGCGCCGCAATGATAGAAAAACACGCCGGGCTTCTTCGCCACAAAGGTGAAGGAAATGGTTTCTCCCGGATTGATGGCCCGGTAGTTCTTCAGAAAATCGATTTCCGCCGCATGGAAGTCCATGGCGTGTGGAAAAACATTGGTCTTGGGATTCTCCAGCGTGAAGTTGACAGTGTCGCCTTGCGTGACCCGCACGGCCGGCCCCGGCATCTGGCCGTTGAACGTCCAGGCCTTATATTTCGTTCCCGTTCCTTCAATCACGATTTCCGTTTCGAGCGCCGTCATCTTGACGTCATGGGTCTTCGCGGATGCCTCGGAGGGCAATCCCATCAATCCGGCCATCGCAAGGACCATGGCCCCTGCGATGGCTATCAATTGAGGTGATTGTCTTTTCATCATGGTTGAACTCCTCTCTGAAATGGTTGGGCGAACTTCTCCAGGCAAATGTGCAACTGGTCTTTTCTATGTGAGGGGTCTCACTGGCACTTCGTCTGTGTGTAAGGAAAAGAATAACAGAGCCAAATTTCTTGGGGTATATCGTAGTGTCTGGTTAAGAGTCAAGCCCTTTGTTAGTTCCAAATGAGCCACAACATCGACTTTCATGCGGTCACTGGACCGGGTGGTGGAGCAGCAAGCCTCAACACCGAGCCAGGGGAGGAAAGCAAGCTACGGTTTAAGGCCATCAATGCTGGTCTCTATTTCTATCACTGCGCCACCGCATCGCCATCCATTCCTGAACACATTGCGAATGGAATGTACGGCGGGATCTTGGTTGAGCCGGTTGGTGGGCTAAAGAAAGTAGAGAAAGAATTTCATGTCGTGCAAAGCGAGTTTTACACCAAGCCCGGTAAGAAGGGCGATACCTTGGAGTTTTCGTTCGATAATGGGTTAGCGGAGCACCCGTCACATGTGGTGTTTAACGGTAGCGCAGGCTCATTGGTCAAGAATCCTCTGACAGCCAAGGTGGGCGACACCATTCGCATGTTCTATATCAACGCAGGACCAAACCTGGTCGCCAATTGGCACGTCATCGGCGAGATCTTTGACAGGGTGTACCCCGAGGGTTCCTTGATTACCCCTCCATTGCAGAACCTCCAAACCACTGTCGTGCCGGCTGGCGGCTCTTCCATGGCAGAATTTAAGGTCGAAGTGCCTGGAACCTATATCAATGTTGACCACGCAATCTTCCGCATCGCAAAAGGCGCCGTTGGCTTGATAAAGGTAGAGGGCGCAGAGCAACCGGATATCTACAAGAACCTCTTGAAGTAATCTGAGGAGATTACACCGCTGTGTTTTGAGACCACAGCGGTGTAAATCTGTAGCGGTCAGGTGTCATGGTTCTGAGGACTGTGACGAAGTAGCGCAGTCTAGGGGAGGGAGAGGGATTACCGCTCCCTCTTTTTTTGAAGAAGGGTTGAGTTGTTGGGGCGATTGCACGTGGTGATCGCAGAGTATCTGGTTCACAACATATCTGCTATCACAAAGATCCCGGTCAGGTTGCCGTCAGCCCAACGTATCGTCTCAAAGTAATAATTTTCTGGCCATGCTCATTGCTCATTATTCGCCATACAGCGAGAGCGATATCGCACTGTGCTATAAGTGCGATATCGCCCATAGTGGGACCGCATGATTTCATCATGCCTCTTGACCGCGAGTAATATGTTTTTATAACATCTTGCACTCACTGGTATTTTTATAATGACGATCTTTATTATGTGCGCTTAGTGCGAGATGCCTCCAATGGCACCGGTCGTGCGTAAAGTCAAAGAGATTCCATGCAAGCGGAACAATAAAAAAACAACGTTTGCATAGAGAGTAAAGAAGAACGTATATCGTCAAGGAGCTTATGGAGAAACCGGAGATTTAGGAGGAACGGCATGTCATCGCATGGAACAGCGACTCTAGCAGTAGACGATATTCCAGCCACAGAGAAACCCGAAAACGGGGTGAAGGGGCTGAAGCATTGGAAGTACGACCTGATGGCGGGGCTGCAAGTCGCCATGATGGGGATCCCGCTCTCGCTCGGGATTGCGATTGCCTCCGGTGCGCCGCCCGTCTGCGGTCTGATCTCGGCGATCATCGCCGGCTTTATCTTCCCCTTCCTCGGTGGCGCTTATATCACGATCAGTGGCCCGGCAGCCGGCCTGGCGCCGGCGCTGTTGGCCGGTATGATTACGTTGGGGAACGGGGATTTGGCCGTGGGCTATCCACTCTTGCTGGTGGCCATTGCGATTGTCGGGGTCGTCCAGGTGATCTTGAGCATCTTCAACGCCGGGCGATTTGCGCTGTTTTTCCCCATCTCGGTGGTTGAAGGGATGTTGATGGCGATCGGCATGCTGATCATTGTCAAACAGGTCCCGGCCTTTCTCGGGGTCATCATCCCCCCCATCAAATCCATTCCCAAAGCCATCATTTCTATTCCCGAACAGGTCATGGCGTTGAATCCATTGATCTGTACCATTGGAGCCGTGGCCCTCTTCCTCCTCTTTTTTCTGAGCGGCATCCTGTCCCGCATCCAAGCCACGTGGGCGAAGCTCGTTCCGGTACCCATGATCGTGATCGTCCTGGGCGGCCTGGCCTCGTGGATCATAGGAATCGACGAGAAATACCTCATTCACGTCCCCCTCAATGTGTTTGAACATGGCATTGTCTTCCCGAGTTTTGCCGAAGCCTTCTCCAGAACAGACTTATATGGGTCTCTCCTTGTCATCATTATCACGCTGGTTCTGATCGACGGGACCGAGTCGCTGGCCACGATCCAGGCCATCGATAAAATCGATCCGTTTAAACGCAAGTCCAATCCCAATGTCACCTTGCGGGCCATGGGGGTCTCCAACACCGCCTCCAGTCTTCTGGGGGGATTGACGATCATCCCCGGCGGGCTCAAAAGCACGGTCAACATGCTCGCCGGGGGCCGCACCCTCTGGGCTAACTTCTATTATGCCTGTTTTCAGTTGATCATCCTGTTGTTCGCCGCAGCCCTCATGAATTATGTGCCCAAATCGGCCCTGGCGGGGCTGCTCATGTGGATCGGATGGAAACTCTGCTCGCACAAAGTTTTCAAGCGGATCTTCTCGGTCGGGAAGGAGCAGATGCTTATCGCCATGGTCAACGTGGTCGTGACCCTGTGGACCTCGGATCTGTTGGACGGCATGATCGTGGGCGTGGCAACGAAGATCGTCTTGCTCGTGAAGGATGTCGTGCGGGCTTCGGCCAATGATCCCCAGGGTGGCGGGATAGGGGGCGCATTCAAAGAATTGTTCCGCAATCCCGTCATCCGCATCGGAGACAGCGGCAGTGGCTCTCGCAGCGTGATGACCGTCGCGGCGAACGCGGTGTTACGGGGCACCGTTGGAGAGATGAAGAATCCCTACAAAATCTACCTGTCGTCGGCCACCTGCATGAATCTGGTGAAACTCGACGCGGCGCTCAAGGCGATCGTGGTGCCTGAGGGCATGAAGGCGAACTATATGATCATTTTGGCCGGAAAGATTGTGGACCATACCACCATGGAATATTTGCACGGGTTCCAAGATCGTGCCATCGATGCGGGGCATACATGTGTTCTCGTGGGGATGGAGCACTTCAGTGGGCTCTCGGACCACGCGCTGGCCTATCGCGTGAGTCAAGTCCCTGGTAACCTCACCGCCTTCGCATGAGGATGGGTGGTATGCACGGAAGCGCCAGCGGAAGGCGCCGGGTGCATCTCATATGATATTGCAAAACTGTCCAGGAAGTGCCATGGATGGTTGATCCGACTCCGTCCAAAACTGCAGTCGGGGCGCTGGAGGTGCTTAATGGCCGTATGTAACTTGAACGTCACGTCGATATACCGCACTAAATCGAAAGGAGTGCCGAAATGCAAGCGAGCATCTATGTTGCAGACGATGAGCCCGCGCTGCTCAACGCAATTGTAAAGCGGTTGTCTAAAGGCCAGCACAAAGTCAGGGCGTTCAAGTCTGGAGATGAACTGCTGGCTGCGGTTGAGCAAGACATTCCCGATCTGGTTCTCGTCGACATGAAGATGCCTGGGAAAACAGGGATCGAAACCCTAGCGGCACTTCGCGCAAAATCGCGAGATGTGGTGGTGATCTTGTTGACCGCATATGGAACAGTCGAAGAGGCGGTCGAGGCTATGAAACTGGGAGCCTATGATTTCATCATTAAGACTGTGGACCTTCAGCTGGTAGAACCGGTTGTTAACCGGGCGTTAGAGCACGCGCTACGCCGACAGGTAGCTGACGTAGCCAAGGATAAAGCTGATCACTAGGGACTGGCCAGACTCGTCGTGCAAATTCACGACGTGGCATAAAATCCGAAGATGACCATCTCGGCACACAGCTTCGAGTGTGGTTGATTCTGGTATGAAGGTGGAGCCCCATCGTCGCCTCGCTCTGTTGTGTTCAAATTCTGGCGCGATGTTTGACGATGGCTGGATCTAAATCCTGGGCATTCACAAGAGTGCGAGGGAGACTTCATGTACAAGCGTATCGCTGGCCTGTTCAATAATCTTCCGATTCTTCACAAGTTACTCCTCATCTCTACGATTCCTCTCGTCTCTCTCATCCTTGCCAGCGTATTGATATACATCAAGGTGCAAAACATTTCGCACGATGAAGAGCGGCTGAATAATACCTATCTTATCCAGGAGGCGACAGCCCAATACATGAAGCTGATGGTCGATATGGAGACGGGCTTTCGAGGGTATGTGCTGACCGAAGATGCTCGCGATTTCACGCCGTATCAGAATGCGCTGAAAAACCTTCGCGAAATCGAACACAATCTGGAGAAGAGACTTTCAGGAGACCAGCAGCAAAAACTTAAGGACGCTGAAGTCATCGTTAACCGGTTCGTTACAGAGAAGGAGGAACTCGTCCGAGACATTCAGGCAGGCCGAAAGTCGCTTGCGATTCAGTATATCAAAGAAGGGCGAGGAAGAGTGCTGATGTCCGACTTTCGAGATTGGATGGCGCAACTCGAAAAATTTGAGCAACAAAGTGCGTCAGACGAGTTTGCTCAAATGAGTTTAGATCGCACGTCGGTACTTCTTGCAATTTTAGGCGGTGGGCTATTCACGTTTGGACTCATGATCGGCGCGCTCTTTCTGATCGCCCGATCGATTGCGATCCCCCTGGCCAATCTGTCGAAGGCCGTTGGTGCTTCGACAGGTGAGCTTTGTCCCGTTATCCCAGTGTTGGACCGGAAAGACGAGATCGGGGGGCTCACCAGGGTGATGCGAGAGATGAGTCATCAGGTTCGGGAACATCTTGATCACGTGGTGCGATCCGAGGCATCGCTCCGGATACTCAACCAGGAGTTAGCTGCTTCCGAATCCAGGTACCGTGGCTTGGTGGATCACGCTCCGATCGGCATCTTTATGACAAAGGGGATGCAGCTCACATTCAGCAATCGGCATAATCAAGTCTTGGCCGGACTCGATCCTGACAAACCGATCGATCCCGTCACCTTGCGCGCACGAATTCATTCTGAAGATCTAGATCGTGTGACGTCGGACTTTTCACGGGCCGTCGCGGCGGGCCGCCAGTGCGAAATGATTTTCCGATTTGTCCACGCGGACGGAGGCGTGTTGACTATCTTGAGCCGGCGCGTGCCGATCTCTGGCTTCGACAGCCCCGCTCCGATCTATGTGGGATTCAACATCGACATTACAGCGCTACATACCCTGCAATTGCGGTTAAGTCGGACTGAGAAGTTGGCGACGTTGGGACAGGTGGCGGCCGGCATTGCCCATGAGCTCAGGAATCCCTTGGTCGGGATTGGCTCGACAGCATCGCTGTTATTGGATGATTTCGAGCCGTCCGATCCGAGACGTGCGGAGGTCGATGTGATTTTACAAGAAACCAAACGATTGGATCGGATCGTGAATCAGATTGTGGATTATGCGAAACCTCGCGGTCTTGCGCTGGATCGATTTGTGTTGTCCGACCTCATCAACGATGTCATCAAGGTGCTGAGTGGGCAGCTGGAGGCTAAACATATCAAGATCCGAGCGTCCCTGTCGGCGGTAGACGACCATCTGTATGCCGATCGAGATCAGATCAAGCAAGTGCTCATCAACGTCATCGACAACGCGATCGATGCTTCTCCCATGGACGGATCGGTCATAGAAATCACGGCGAATGAGTTATTCCACCATGAACAACCTGGCATTACGATGCGAATCCGGGATGCCGGTAAAGGCATTCCACCCGAGGTGCTACCGCGCATCTTTGAGCCATTTTTTACGTCAGGGAAACGTCACGGAACTGGATTGGGGATGGCTATCTGCAAGAACATCATCGAGAGCCATCATGGAGATATCCATTTGACAAGCGAGGTCGGAACAGGCACCACCGTGAGTATTTGGATGCCGTTATCCCAGGATACCCAGCTGGTGAAAGGCTAACCCATGCAGGCAGTCATCTATGTGACCGACGATGAACAGGCGATTCGTTCTGCCATTGCCAAACGGCTGACTCGGCAAGGCCATCACGTGGTTGGGTATGAATCCGGTGAAGCGTTGCTGGAAGGGCTTCAACACAACCTCCCAGACCTTGTGTTGCTCGATGTGAGGATGCCAGGTCTCAGCGGTCTCGATGCGTTAAAGCATGTGCGCCAGATGGCTCCTGCCACTATAGTCATCATGTTGACTGCATATGGGATGGTTCAGGATGCGGTGGAGACAATGAAATTGGGGGCGTACGACTTCATGGTCAAGTCGGTGGATCTGGAGGGTATCGATGCGGTGATCGATCGGGCGCTGGATGTCTTGAGGCTTCGTCGGCGGCTTGAGTCGGAACTGGGCCGGCAGGATAGCCAGTACCATATGAAGAATCTTGAGGCCCACAGTCCTGCCATGAGGCAGCTGCTCAAACAAGTTCGGGAGGTGGCTGAAAGTCCTAGGTCATCGGTGATGCTGCTCGGTGAAACCGGAACAGGGAAAGAATTTCTGGCGCACGTCATTCACCACAACGGGCCGCGGGCGGCTGGGCCGTTTATCGGTGTCAATTGCACGGCGATTCCCAAAGAATTGTTCGAGAGTGAATTGTTCGGCTTCGAACGAGGGGCCTTTACCGGCGCCAATCAACGTAAGCTCGGCCTGCTTGAAAAAGCGGAGGGCGGTACCCTCTTTCTCGATGAGATCGGCGATCTGGACCAGTCGATGCAGGCAAAATTGTTGCGGGTGATTCAGGAGCGTTCATTCCGGAGACTCGGCGCCACCGACGATCTTGGAGTAAATTTTCGCCTGATTACAGCGACGAACCGAGATCTTAAGAAGGAAGTGCTGCGTGGTGCCTTTCGGGAAGATCTCTACTTTCGCCTCAATGTTGTGGCATTTGAGATCCCCCCACTTCGGAAGCGGGTCGAAGACATCCTCCCTCTCTGTCGGCGTGCTATTGTGCGATTTGCTCAGGAGTTCAACAAACCAGTTCCTGACATTGATCCAGCAACGCGTGTCATGCTGGAGCGATACCAATACCCTGGAAATGTTCGTGAACTTCAGAATATTCTCGAACGGGCGTTGATCTTTTGCCAGGGACGGACGCTTACGCCAACTTGTTTGCCAAATGAATTACGTGAGATTGCGCCGTATGTAGCGGTGGCCTCAGGAACCGGGATAGATTCGATGGTTCGGATCGATATGAAACTCGGACAACAGACCCTCGCCGACATTGAGCGGATGATCATTGATGAAGTCTTGCGGCTGTCGAGCTACAACAAGACGCTGGCTGCCAAAAGTCTCGGTCTCACTCGATTTTCGCTCGAGCGGCGGCTAAAGAAGGTTGTAGACGGCTGAGGCAAGCTTCCTCACCTGGCTGCCGAGTCTCTCGGTTTGTCCTGGCAGGGAGATAGAGTCAAGAATTGTGGTTTCGTTTCTCTCGTCCCATAAAAAAGCCGATCCGCCAGCCGTCTCACGACGGTGGCGGATCGGCGTCACGCTTACGTGACTAAACCCTTAGCTTGCTGAGGCCCTCGTAAAGACCGGGATGATGTTACCAGCAATGCTGTTGATGTGGCGATTGCCGGATTCGTCCCAAGCCATGATGAGACCTCCGAAGCGCTGATCAGGATCGTGGACCAGGTCCATCAATCTTTGCACTTCCCAGAGCGAGTCTCTCGAGTCGATCTTGATTTCTTTGCTCTCGCCAGGGTTGATTGGAGACTCATCTTCGACATGCAAGCCGTCTGTGGCCATGATCTCCGCTGGATAGTCCGGGTCCATGTTGTTGGCTACGCCAACTTTGTTGAGGAACCGGATACCTGCCGTTGTGAACTCTCCAATCCTGAGTGGCTGCTCACCGCTGTTGGTCACCTGCAAGGTCATGCGCAGGGCGCGACCAGGAACATCGTAATCCGCAGCGAGCACCTTTACCGTAAGGTCCGACTTCAAATGAGTCGCCTTGATCTTTGGTTCACCCGCCTGGAGCGGGATGGTATACGGATACTGACCGTCCGTAACGAAGAAACCAATGGCAATCAAAACAAAGACCACTCCTAGCATCCCATAGGCCACTACACGGTCAACTGGATCGTTCAGTAGTGCGTCTCCACCCTCTTGGGCCAGCACTCTAGCGCGAATGAGGAACATTGGTCTGATCATGAACCAGCCGATCCAGGCAAATCCAAGCCCACCCCATAGAATATGCCAGAAGAGCCCGACCCCTAGTCCAGCGGTTTCTGTATCGATGGTTCCTCCAACCAACAGCTTTACTGGATTGGTAAAGTCTTTATAATTGCCTTGGATATCCATCCAGCCCCCAGGTCCGGCGATAGGGCCAGCCCCATTGACTGCCAACATCGGGTGGATGTGGTGGTGGCCAGGTAACCGGCCCCTCAGCTTAATCACGTATTCGTAGTCCCCACCGATCTCCATCGGGCCCGAGGTGAACATCGGAATTCCGTTCACTTTCGAGCTGAGACGTGTGAACACCGAACTCGGACTGCCCACGTTGATGAACGTACGATTGGGCTTGACGACGGCCCGCGGCCAGTCTTCCGATATGTGCAATTTGCCAGACAGCATCGCTTCATCGTTGACAGCGGTTTTCTGCGGATTCCACCTTGTGTCGTACCATTGAGCGGTACGCATCCGCAGGAACGGTTCCTGAGAGCGCTCCCCGTGGGCGGCAGCGGGTGAGGCATTGAACACCAGGGTAAGCCCCAGTGTCGCCATCCCGAGGGAGCCGATCACGCACAATTTAAATATGTTTTTGGCGTTCATGATTTCCCTTCCGCTAATGTAGCTCCGCCCGACAATCTAGGTGCAATCCCATCCGGCGTACCATGTCGCGCTGCAAACTCATCCGTACCGATGATCATGACATCGTTCTTCCGTGACATGACGCCACGTCTGCCCTTAACCCAAAAGAACGCTTGCCCGACAAAGTGCCCCATTTGCCACCAAATGGTGAACATCAACATGGAGATGAAAGCCGAGAAGAACGCGGAAATCCAGACGGTGTGGCCGCCGAACGTACGCAGCGAACCCACCTCGATGATCCGAATATACTCAGGCGTCCCCGTACGGACATAGGTGAATCCCATGTAGTCGGCCAGAGAGAGCAACTGACCATCCACCACCAGCGGTTGATG
>JACQEY010000158.1 GCA_016200355.1 Nitrospirota bacterium | reverse complement strand
TTCGCCGCGTCGTCGCGCGCGGGCTGAACGTGGACGAATTCGCAGGGCGGCTGTCGTTCAATTTCGATATTTTCGGCAACTTGTTCGAGCAGGTCGCGAAATTCCGCGCGGCGCGGCGTCTGTGGGCGAAACTGATGCGCGATGAATTCGGCGCGCAAAGCCCCGACACGCTCCAGATGAAAATGATCGCGGGCGGCGGCGGCTTTGGACTGACGATTGAAGAGCCAGAAAACAATATCGTGCGCGGCGCGTATTACGCGCTCATCTCCGCGCTGAGCGGCGCGCAGACGATGGCGCTCTGCTGTTTCGACGAAGCGTACACGATTCCGAGCGAAAAGGCGTCGCTGATTTCACTGCGCACGATGCAAATTCTCGCGGACGAGATGGGCTTGACCGACACGGCGGATCCGCTCGCGGGTTCGTACTATATCGAATGGCTGACAGGCGAGATGGAACAGCGCATTGCCGCGGAGATGAAGCGCGTGGATGTCGAGATGGGCGGCATCGTCAATGCGGTGAGCAATGGACTCGTACAGGCAGAGGTCGCGCGGCAAGCGTTGCTGTACGAGCAAAAGATTCGCAGTGGGGAAATTGTCAAAGTCGGCGTGAACAAGTATCGCGTGGAAGGCGAAACGGCATCGCAAGAAGTCGAATTAAACGAATACTCGCCCGAGGCGACGGAGGAACAATTGCGGCGGCTGGCGCAAGTGAAAGCCGAGCGCGACGCAAGTGCAGTGCAAGCCGCGCTTGTGCGCGTGCGCGATGACGCGCAGTCAGGCGTGAACATTATGCCCGCGATGTTGCAAGCGGTGCGCGCGTACGCGACGGTGGGGGAGATTACAGGCGAGTTGAAAAAAATGTTTGGGGAGTTTCGAGAGCCAGTGAGGTGGTGAGGCAACGGGGCAAATGTGCCAAATGGGTTACAATAACTCCAACAGTTCCTCAATTGTCATTTTGGCTTGACGGATGATTGAGCGGAGTGTCACTGGGTTCAGATCGCCTGTGTGCATTGGAACAGTGACGAGGAGATTGCCCTTCTTGTATTGCGCGTGGCTACCGCGCTGGCGCACGAGATAGAATCCAGCGCGCTCCAGTGCTCGTGTGATTTCTTTTGGCTTGAGCGCGGGAAGTCTAGGCATACGCGTGGACGGCGATGTTCATCTTGAGCGGAAACGTTGCGACGACTTGTTTGGGCGTTGCGCGGCGCGGGTCTTGTTCAGGCAGAACGGGGCGGATATAAGGGAGATTGCTTTCGATCGCGCTTTCGAGATAAAGCGTCGTTGCCTCGACGAGCGCGTCCTTTGCCTCACGAATCGTGTTGCCCTGAGACGCGACGTCGAGTTCGATGCAAAGCGAAGTGTAAGTCTTG
>JACQEY010000160.1 GCA_016200355.1 Nitrospirota bacterium | reverse complement strand
TATAGATCAACGCGAGCATGCCAAAGATATAGGCTTGGATCAGCGCTTCAACGATGTGTAACATTAACACCGGGATCGGCACCAGAAAACCCGCGACGAGCAGCACCAGCAACGCGGCCATTTCAAGGCTCATCATGTTGCCGAACAGCCGGATGGCAAGGGCCAGGGTGCGGGTCAGTTCGCTCATGAGGTGGAACGGGAGCATGAGCGGCATTGGAGCCAAGTAGTGGCGCAGATATGCTTTGAGTCCTTCCGTGCGGATGCCGAACCAGTGGACCGATAGAAACACCAGCACGGCCAATGCCAGCGTCGTCGACAAGTCGCTGGTCGGAGCATGGACGCCAGGGATCAGACCGGACAAGTTGGCCACCACGATGAAGAGCCAGAGGGTCGCAATGAACGGAAGGAGTCGCGTTGTGTGTGCAGGCAACACGGCTCGAATCGCCTCATCTGTCGCATTGAGCAGTCCTTCCAACACCACTTGGACCGGACCCGGATCGAGGCTGAGCCGCCTAGTCACGATCCAGGACCCCGCAGCGAGAGCCAGCATGATGCCCCACGTGGTGAGAACCGGCTCTGCAAGGACGAAGGTTCCCAGCTGCACCCCTGTTCCTCTCAACGGATCAGACAATCCCATCCGCTACTCCTTGACATTCAAATAGACGCTCACGGCGCCGACACCCACACCGAGGACAATCAAGCTGAGCGTCCAGCGCATCGAATACCCGGCAGCCAGACCGTCCAGCCATCGTCCGACATACGCACCGACGATCACAGGCACTACAAACAGCAAGCCCAGAGTGCCCAGATAAACGGTCTGTCTCAGGAGGGTGGGTTGGTCCCGTTCCGCTTGCTTCATGCGGCGAATCTGCTTGGTCACTTCCTCCTTCAATTGGTGCTCGCTTCTCATAACGCCGCATACTCTCCACGGCCCATTTGCCAGAGCCGCTTGAGCATTTCTTCTTCCAGCCGATGCACACTATCTTTGATGCTGCGAAGGGCGGTCTCCTCCGTGACTAACTGCTCTTCAAGGGCCTGGCTGATCCGGGCATACTTATCGTCACGGATGTATCGTCGTGCGCTCAGATACAGGTTGCTGTCGATACAATAGAGCAGGCCGCGCGGCACAGCCAGGAAATGCCAGCGGTCGTCCGTGGTTCGATAGCGCGCGAGTCCGAAGGCCAACACCGTCATCATCCGGGCATGATCGGCGAGAATTCCGAACAGACCCGAGTCGTCCTGCCCTACAAAACTCGTGACCTGGTCGATCCGCTCGTAGTGCGTCGCATCCTGCAGATGGAGAATGAAAGACTTCATGCCCGCGCGCCTTTCATCGACCCACGCATGTAGCACCGATCTTCCGGCACCTCGTCGTACTCCCCGCGCAGGAACGATTCACAGTCGAGGAGCGTGTCGGCCAACGACACTGAGGTACCTTGAATACCAGTCAGCTCCGAGGTGACATGGAATGGCTGCGTCAGGTATCGTTGGAGTTTGCGTGCGCGGACTACGATGCGTCGGTCTGTCTCTGACAGTTCTTCGATGCCGAGCATGGTGAGGATATCTTCCAGTTCCCGATACCGGGCAAGATGCTCTCTCACTCCTTCGGCAATCCGATAGTGCCGATCTCCCAGAACATGGCGATCCATTAGCTTGCTCGTGGATTGCAGCGGGTCCACGGCCGGATAGATTCCTTCGCTGGCCTGCGCGCGGGTCAGGATGACCAGCGTGTCCAGGTGATTCAGGATACTGCTCACGGCAGGATCCGACATATCGTCAGCCGGAACATAGACGGCTTGTACGGATGTGATAGCGCCTTTCGTCGTGGAAATAATGCGTTCCTGCAACTCTGCGACTTCCGTCATCAACGTCGGCTGATATCCCACCGTTGCAGGCATCCGTCCCAACAGACCGGATATTTCACTGCCTGCCTGCACAAATCGAAACACGTTGTCCATGAGAAACAGCACGTCTTTCTGGAGCGTGTCACGGAAATATTCTGCATAGGTCACCGCGGCCAGCCCCACCCGGAACCGAACGCCTGGCGACTCGTCCATCTGACCAAAGATCATCACCGTTTGGGGCATTACCCCGGCTTTCTGCATCTCATGCCAGAGTTCATGACCCTCCCGGATCCGTTCACCCACGCCGGCGAACACGGACACCCCGCTATGCAACGCCACAATGGCGTGCATAAACTCCGTGAGGAGTACGGTCTTTCCAATGCCGGCCCCGCCAAACAACCCAGTTTTTCCGCCTCTGATAAACGGAAAGAGCAGATCCATCACCTTGATGCCGGTCTCAAGAATGCCACTCGCGGGTTTCGTCTCGTGCAGCGGCGCCGGTTTCGCCAGAATGTTGCGAAACTCACGAGCAGCGAGGGCCGGTTTACCATCCAATGGCTCACCAAACAGGTTCAAGACTCGACCCAGGCAATCAGGAGCAACCGGCACGTGCACGGGCGCGCCCGTATCGAATACAGGCATGCCCCGACGCAATCCGCTCGTTCGATGCAATGTGATGGCACGCACGTGACGCTCATCGAGGTGCTGATAAACCTCGAAGGTGTACGTCTCATGGTTCATCGCGGAGGACAATGCTTGATGTAATGGAGGAAGACGGTTGCACGAGATGTCGACGACCGGTCCGTGGACCTTGGCAATCGTTCCGATCGGAGGGTCATTGGCCTGGGTAGACGGGGCGAGACCCTGGATTTGATTCATCGCGACTGTCTTTCCTCGTTATCTAAGACTCCCGGGACGAGTGACGAGCAAGATAGCCAAGCCCCGTATGTGTATTCCCCTCTTAGCCCTGCTTGTCCGCAAGTAGATGATCGGCAGTCGTTTGCCATTAACGCCAACATTAATCGACGTCGTTTGAGAAGTCGCTCCGGGTCTCAAGTGTAGCGTGCTAAATCTTCTGAAACTTCCGTGGGGCTCAGCGGGGCTGAAATAGTTTGCCTCAATATGGGATACACGCGTCTCCAACGAGAGGTCTACTAACTCGGCATTGCAGCCCGTCACTTCCGCATTCAGGTCCTGCTGGTCGAGAAAATAGACCGCCACCCGTTCCTCCAGATCAATCCACGGGACGATCTTTTTGAGTTTGTCCTCATTGGTTATGCGCGCCGTCTCCGGTTCTTTCTTGAATCTCCCACCTCAGCCGTGCACCTCTTGTTGCCGCTACGGACATGTCACTGGGAAGACCGGCTCTTGCTCCCGACCGGTTGCCAGACGGCTATGGCACCACGCGAAGATGACTCTCCCGATCAAGCCGTTGAATAATCCCGAGCCGCCAGCCAAACCTCCCGTCGAGCTAATGGCACACCCACGAACGATGAACGTCGCCTCTCCTCTCCGACCGTCAACGGCCATGATCCATCCAGTGAGAAAGAACAGACCTAACCCCCGACCAACTCCGGCCACCTAGAAAGTCCCGCAGAGAGATCTTTTCTCTCCGCACTGATGCAATGACAGTACCTCATGACTAAACCAGCCATGAACTCTTTAACTGAGGTCACTTGAGTTGTGTGAGGAATAAAAGGGGGAAGAGATTGTAGATTTATGCGACAGACTCAACTACTGGCGTGCCCCAATAAGCGACAGCGCACTCTTAAGGTTGTGGCGGAGCGCAAAGGACGCAGCCTGGCATCTAGAATTACCGCCGCCAGGGCAGACGCGGCCACGCTGCGATAAAAAACAAAGGGGATCAGATCTCCAACCCGATCATCACGCTATGTTGAGAATGCACGACTCACAGTTTCCTTTTCTGCCTCCAGCCAATTTTCCAAGGCACAGCCTTCTCGGCAGCCTCGCTCCATATACGACTCGTATGTCCGTATGGTGATGTAGGCCGCAGATCGTCGAATGTAGGTTGGGCTTGACCCTTGGGGTTTTTATTGTTAGAGCCGACTGAGCTGAACTGGTCCGCCACAATCGGGTGTGGCCTTCTCTCTCTTGCCTCTCTTGCTTTTGCGACTTGATGATAGTCTTCTCCTGTGCATTGTGAAATGCGTTCGCTTGGGAGCCTTCATACAGTGACGCTGAGAGAGCCACCCATCATCTTCACAGAGATAATTCAGCGCGGATAAGGGGGCACCTTGAGCTAGCCCTGTTTGCGTGGACACTTTCAAAAGGGGACAATAACCCGTGGAGGTGTCTGATGGCGAAACGGCAACGGTTCACGAAAGAATTTAAGATCGAAGCGGTTCGACTCTGGAAATCCTCAGGCCGGCCAGCGGC
>JACQEY010000162.1 GCA_016200355.1 Nitrospirota bacterium | reverse complement strand
GCCCGAGCCGCGTCTCTGTTCCATCCACCACCCGAATCACTTCAAATGACTTCGTCGCAAGATCAACCACCGCCGCATAGAAATGCGTGGCATTCTTTACCCCAAACACCACGCCACCCACTCCCGTCGCAGCATCGACTGGAAACCGCATTCTGACCGACACATCCGGATATTCATACTGAAACTCATCTGCAACGATCAACCGGTAGCAGGTCACAGCCTGACACGATGAATTCACGGCCAGAATGTTGGACGCAGAAGGGGCATCGCGATCCGCCTTGATCGTCCAGTCCGCAGCCGGCCCCTCGCCAAACCCCAGCATCGAGAAACCGGCAGGAGCCTCACCGGGCTTTTGCTGGTCGAAGGTCCATCGATTAAACAGTCCCCCTTGGGCCTGACTTTTTAAGTTGGCTTCTTTTTCCGTCCGGCTCTCTGCCTGAATAGCTTGTGACCGCTCGATACAGACGAGCCACTCACCAACAATCACCGCCAATACAAGCACAACAGCGACTCTGCCGATATACCTGGGCCTCACGCGTATACCACGTTCACTCGCATGGGTCCTCTCAATCTCTTCTTACTTCGGTGACCGTTTCTTGATATCGAGGATGTCTTGCTGAAACCGATCGCGGGCGGCCATGATCGTCTTTCGACGTTTCCATCGTCCCCACGCCCACCATCGAAGACGATCCGGGAATGTGACGCCCGGTGTTGGAGAGCTTCCACCGGGCGCATGCTGAAAATCGTAGCCCTGGCGCGACTCGCGATTCTCGAAGAATCGTCGGTAGAGGTGATCGTACAAACCTTTGCCCGAGTTACCTGCGCCCATAAGCACCCTCTCTACAATAACAAGTCCAATTGGTGGTGTTCCGTCACCGGAGGCGAACAGGTCTGATGTTGACAGACATATGCCGTTGGCTGCCCGTTCACACTCACTTTCCCTACGGCAGGCGCCAAGTCGGATTCCCCGGCACGACGAGAGGCTTCGACCACCAGCACGGTTCGATTCGGCAGATAGCGTCGATGGACGGTTGAGAGCAACGATTCGGTCATCGCGTCGCCACGAGTTCCGACAACAACAATCTCTTGTGGTGTCGTCAGGTACCAATCCAGCGCGCAGAGCATGGCCGATGCGCCATAGGCGTTGTGCTCCATGGCGCTCCGAAACACCCGGAACAGCTGCTCGGCCCGATCATGATATCTCTGCTCTCTTGTGAAAGAGAACAACCTCAACAAAACCAAGGCGACAATGGCATTACCGGATGGAATCGCACTATCGGTCCCGGACTTCATGCGATGGAGGAGGGCTTCATGGTCGCGGCTGGTATAAAAACATCCACCCATCGTCTCATCCCAATACCGTTCCAGCAGATGGTCCGTCACCTCACGGGCTTGATCCAGGTACCACCGATGCGACGTGGCCTCAAACGCATCCAGTAATGCGGCGGCGAGACAGGCTGCATCGTCTAGATATCCGTTCAAGCGGCCCTTCCCCGCACTAACCGTACGATAGACTCGCCCGTTCTCGACCGCATAGTCCACTAGGAATGTGAGCGCGCGTTCCGCTGCTGCCAGATAAGCAGGAACCCCGAACGCGTGATAGGCGTCGAGATAGGCGGACACCATCATCCCATTCCAGCTCGTGAGAATGTTGTCATCCCGCTGCGGCCTCATCCGTTGCTCACGTGCTGCAAGCAACTTCACCCTGGCAGGCCGCAACAAGGACTCCACTTCTTCTTGCGCGTCGGGCGCGAGCTGAATCCCACCAAGCCGATTCAACACGTTCTTGCCTTCAAAATTGCCGCTCTCCGTCACCCCATAGTATCGGCAGAACTCCTCAGCCACTTCAGCCCCTAGCACCGCAGCAATCTCTCCCGGCTCCCAGACGAAGTAGGTTCCCTCATGTCCATCGCTGTCGGCATCCTGCGCAGCAAAGAACGCACCGTCAGGATGCGTGAGTTCGCGACGAACGAACTCCAATGTTTCTTCCACAACTTCACGAAACCGATTCTCTTTGGTGAGTCGCCATCCATCGAGATAGATCCGCACCAGCTGGGCGTTGTCGTAAAGCATCTTCTCGAAGTGGGGAATCAACCACTGGCCATCCACCGAGTAGCGGTGGAACCCCCCACCGAGATGATCGTAGATCCCTCCAGCCGCCATGGTTCTCAGTTGTAAGAGCACCTGCTCTTGATGGGAGACGTCTTTCGTCCTGGCAGTCTGACGCAGCAACAGATTGAGCGGGGGGACCGTTGGAAACTTCGGTCCCTCACCGAATCCGCCGTGGACCGGATCGAAAAATTGCCCTAAGTTCTTGGCAGCCTCATCGAGTAAACGATCCGTCAACGCATCGTCCGATGGCTGAGGTGTTCCGACTCGCAGCAATCCGGCTTTTACCTTCTCCACATTCTTGCGGACATCGTCTCGATGATTCCGATAGGCCTCGACGACACCGCGCAAGACCTCGGGAAATCCCGGCAGGTTGTAGCGAGGCGCCGGCGGGAAATACGTTCCCCCGTAAAACGGTTCTTGGTCAGGCGTCAGAAACATCGTCAGGGGCCACCCGCCGCCCCGTCCCAAAAATACCTGCGCGGACTTTTGGTAGATATCGTCCAAGTCCGGGCGCTCTTCTCGATCGACCTTCACATTGATGAAGTCCTGGTTCATGAGCCCGGCAATCTCGAGATTTTCGAAGCATTCATGGGCCATGACATGGCACCAGTGGCAGGCCGAGTAGCCGATCGACAAGAGAATCGGCTTGTCTTCTGCTTTCGCCCGCGCCAAGGCTTCCTCGCCCCAGGAATACCACTCCACCGGATTCTCCGCATGCTGCCGAAGATAGGGACTGGCTTCTGTGATGAGCCGGTTCGGAGAACGATCTGCTTGTGAGGGTGGATCTGTCATCGAATCTTCATCCTTAGAAGTCGACATAGTACCTTGCCTGCAGCCGCTCTGCAACGAACCTGTCAGTCTATGCTATAGTTCTGCGCTATCTCGAAAGGCTCACTGCATGAATGCCTCGACACGCAGTCTCTCTCCCTCCCTTGTTGTGGTCACTCTCCTGGGAATCATTCTCGTTCTGCTCCCCCTGGGAACCGAGAGCTTCGCGCAATCGGAGGGAGACCATCGTGCATGGCTTCAAGCGCTCGACAGCCTGTCACGCGAACGCATGCTCGCCGATGTGCGGACGTTAAGCAGCCCGGCATTCAATGGCAGGCAGGCCGGATCAGAAGATGATTTGCGATCTGCACAATGGGTTGCACGGGAATTGACCTTGGTAGGGGTAACACTACCGCTTATTTACAACAGCCCACTCACTTTCCCATTTCCCACAACAAGGAAGGGCGTACCTATCGGCATCATGGCCTCAATGGTCTCCACCTCACTCATCGTACCAGACCCGGTCATTCGCACCGGCACAGCAAACCAGTTTGTCACAGCACAGCTAAGCAAGGACTACCTCCCAGTCTTTGACTCCCCCTCGGTCGACATCCAAGGTCAGATCGTCTTCGTCGGCTATGGTATTGTCGATCCCGCCCAAGGGATCGACGATTATGCCGGCGTCGATGTGAACAACCGCATTGTGCTCTTCCTGCGTGGCAAACCAGATCACTACCCACGCCCCGTCAGCCATGTCGACAAGGTCCGCTCCGCGCGAGATCGAGGAGCCTTGGCCTATCTGACCGCGACAGGGCCAATTCTCAATCCCTATGAAACTCGACGCGGCGTCACGGGAAGGCCAAGCGCTTTTTATGGGCAGCTGCCCCCTGACCAAGCGCTCCCTGGCGCATGGATCAGCACGGACTTGGCAGAGACTCTTCTCGTCGAAAACGGTGAGGGGCCCGACGCCGACCGCCTTCGCGCTCTCCAAGAGCAACTCAATAAAGCCCCATCAGCACGATCGCGTCTAACCAACCAGTATGCATCCCTCTCCTGGAAGACCACGATACAGGACGGCTTGATGACAAACGTGGTGGGGCTGATCCCTGGTACAGGACCGGATACCATTATCATCGGTGCCCATCGTGACCATTTCGGTCGCCCGGCTGGTCTCTGGTTTCCTGGCGCTGATGACAACGCATCTGGAACAGCCGTGATGCTGGAAGTGGCACGGGCTCTAGAGAAAATTGGACTACGCCCCCAACGAACGATCCTCTTTGTGTCCTTTAGTGGAGAGGAAAATGATCTGCTCGGGTCGCGCCTCTATACATCGAGACCCGTCGTCCCTCTCGGCTCCACGAAGGCCATGATCAACATCGACCATGCCGGAGTGGGAAGCGGACGGTTAACCGTTGGTATCACAGGGTTTGAAAAAGCCACGGCAGAGGAAGCAGGGCGGGCAGCGGGTTTGGCGGACAAACTCGACCTGTACGGATTTTTCCCCGGCGGCGATCACGTGCCCTTCAAAGAGGCTGGTGTGCCGACCATCACCATCGTCAGCGGCGGTATCCACCCACACTTTCATCAGCCGACCGATACCGCCGATACGATTAACCCGGAAATTCTGCAAGCCGTCGCGCGGTACGTCCTTGCACTCTCTTGGCAGCTGGCGAATGCGCAATAGAATATGCGCTAGGCTAGGGCCTGAGAGCTGACCTATGCTCAGTAACTGGAATTACGAAAGAACGTCTTACACAATGCTCAAAAAGACCGTTCAGCAAGGCCGCAGCGAGCGAAGGACCGAGGCGTACCCTCTGGGTACGTTGAGGGTCTGAGCGATGCGAGAACGATGCTGGCGGTCTTTTTCAGCATTGTGTCAGGGGATGTCGTCGAGAATAGTGGACTGAATCGCTGGCAACGGCGCAGTTTGGCGGGGAGGACCTGGAAGAACGAGCGGTGAACCGACCTGGTTGGCGCCCTGGATGAGTCCGATCGAGAGCTGCGGCCCAAGCGTGGTCACAGCCCCGCTCCATGCTTGACCGGTTGTGGGATTCCGAAAGCTGTACGATTGGAAATTGTTCCCTGGGTTGTACAGAAATCCCTGCGTACCCTGATTGTCGAGATAGAGACTCCCCAGACCTGGCAGCCTGAACAACGGCGCGACCCCTCCGTCGAATGAACGAACGCTGGAGATCGATTGGCCCCAAGCCTGTGAGTTCAGTGACGGGAGCGCGAAGAGGAGCAACGCCAGCACAGACAGCGCCGCGGGAAGCATCGAACCCGGCAAGACAGTTTGCTTGACCCGATGGCCCTGAAATCTCATTGCAGTTAGTCCATGACAGGTTCGTACGGCATCATTATAGTATGGAGCAAGATTCCTTGTCGATCAAAGGGGGCGTTATGGAACAGAGCACCAGAATAAATAGATGGCGGCGCACATTTGGCTATGCCGTTGGGGTCAGCTTGGTTCTGTTACCTGGACTCAGTTGGGGTCTGGAGCTCGGCACGACTCCGTCAACGGAACGACGGGAGACCATCTCCCTTGCCGACGCAGCCATTCGCGCGCTGCAGCATAATTTGGACATCAGCATCAGCCGCCAGACGAAGGAGAGCCGCCAGGCCGACATCACTGTTGAACAAGCCAAGTTCGACCCGACCCTGAGCGTGAACGGCCAATACAACCGGACCGTGAACCCGCTCAATCGTCCTGTGTTCGGCTTTTCACAGGGCACGCTCAATAATATCCAGACCTTCGACCAACGGAACCACTCCGTCACGCTCGATGCGACGACGAATTTGCCCACCGGCGGCAACGTCGACCTGAACTATAGCCCCTCTCGGACTAATGTATCCGGAGCTCAAGCGTGTTTTGGACAACCGCCTAACACCCCTGGATGTACTGGAGGATCTTTCTTGTTCAATCCGTCCTGGACCGGCGGCCTAGCCCTGACCTTCACACAACCACTTCTCCGCAATGCCGGCATCGACGTGACCAAAACCTTTATCCGCGTTGCGCAGAATAATGCCATCGTGGAAGAACATGTGTTTCGCGATCGAGTCCTCACCGTCCTGGCCACAATGGAACAAACCTATTGGGAAGTCGTCTTCGCCAATGAGAATCTGAAAGTGGCCGAGGCCGCCATGAAAGCGGCGCAAGAACTCTTGGCCACCAACCGTGCGAAGGCGAAGGCCGGCATTATGTCGATCGTCGATGTCTTGCAAGCCGAAGCAGCCGTCGCATCGCGGGTCGAGCAGATACTGGTCGCGGATAAAGCGATTCGGGACCAGGAAGATCAGTTGCGGCGATTGCTCAATCCTGCGGAAGAGGACCTGCGTCAAGACTTGCGCTTGACCCCGCTCGACCAGCCGATCATGACGCTCGAACCCATCAGCCTGCAGGAAGCCATCGATACCGCTATCGAACAGCGGCCGGAAATCGCCCAAGCGATGAAAAATATGGAGACGAGCGATCTCAACACCAAGTTTGCCAAAAATCAGATTCTCCCGACCCTCTCGTTCCAAGGAACCATGGGAATGGCAGGACTGGGGAAAGACTACAGCAACTCGTTGAACAATAACTTCAGCGGCGATTTCTATAATTATGGGGCAGGCCTCGTCCTAAGCTACCCTCTCGGCAACCGCTCAGCCTGGAGCACTTACAACAAACGGCAGTTGGAGGAAAAGAACGCCGAAGCGTCGCTCGTGAGTGTGCGGCAGCAGATCATCGTGGGCGTGCGCGAAGCAGTCCGGCGCGTCCAGACAGATTTTAAGCGGATCGAAACGACTCGATCGGCCAGAATCATGGCAGAGAAGCAATTGCAGGCAGAACAAGAGCGATTGAAAGTGGGGCTCAGCACCACACGCTTTGTGCTCGACTTCCAACGAGATCTTGCAACGGCCCAAGGGAAAGAGTTACGCGCCACAGTCGACTACAACAAATCGCTTTCCAATCTCGCGCGGCACAAAGCCACCACCCTCGACCGTTATAATCTCCAACTGAACTAACTACGTCTTCAATGGCGCCTGAGCCAGATCCACCCGCACCGCCGGCTCAGGCCAAAGAATGGGGAGCAGCCCTCGTGCTGTTCCCTATCGCCGCAACCCTCGCCTACTACGCCCTTCCCGCCTCACTCCAAGAACAGACGCTGGTGCTGTTCGCACCACAGATCGCCGCCTACCTCGCCTTAGGTTTTTGGGCCGCGCACAATCGCGATGTCATATCTCGCCTTGGGCTAAAGAGAGGGAACATCTGGGAGGGCTTGCGCTGGGGACTTCCGACAGGCCTGCTTCTCGGCTGCATGAATACGTTCGTGATTCTCTCGGCCTATCCGCACCTGGGTTATGACATCAGCTTCCTCAAAACCACGCCGCATGGCCGACTTCCCCTCATGGTCATGGTCCCCTGGTTCATTTGTGGCATCGCCTTCCTTATAGAACTGAATTTTCGTGGATTTCTCCTCGGACGGCTGGCCGCACTGGAATCTGGGCTATGGAGATCCGGCTTAGCCCAACGATTTTCGCCTCTCGCCCTCACCACCAGCGCGCTGATATTTGCATTCGATCCGTTCATGTTGAATACTTTTCAACACCTCCACTGGATCGCCGTATGGGACGGGCTGATCTGGGGAATCATCTACCTGCGCACGCGCAATCTCTACACCACGATCATCGCGCATGCGGTCGAAGTTATGGTGATGTACAGCGCTGTGAGAATGGCGATTGGATAACGATCGTTTCATTCTTCCATTGACGATTGGCTTATTGAAATAATTCTATGATCCAATGACCCACTGGTTCAATTTCAATGAATCCCTCCTTCTCTAGCTACCTCGTCAACGATGTCTTCGGTGATCCCGGAGTCTATGTCGAGGTCCGCTGGTCGAAGCGGGCGCTGCTGTTCGACCTGGGCCACAACGACAGGCTGGGACCGAGGAAGCTCCTGCATGCCAACGACATATTTATTTCTCACACGCACGTGGACCACTTCATCGGGTTCGATGCAGTCCTGCGAGTGGCCTTGGGGCGAGGCAAGACCGTCCGACTATTAGGCCCTCCTGGATTAATCAACAATGTGCAGGGCAAATTGCAGGGCTACACATGGAATCTGGTTGATGGCTATCCACTGACCCTCGACGTCCAGGAATTTCATCCGCAGGAAGTCCGGCGGGCACTGTTCCGCGCAACCGACGGGTTCCGCCAGGTTGAACAACCGGCTCGCCCTCTCCTGCCGGAACCAGCCACAGGTAAATTCACGGTCCTCAACGATCCCATGTTCACCGTGAGCGCGGTCTCCTTGAACCATCGCGTTCCCTCGTTTGCCTATTCCCTGGAGGAACAGTTCCACATCAATGTGAACAAACAGAAGCTCCACGAGGCGAACCTGCCGGTCGGTTCTTGGCTCAAAGACGTGAAAGAGTACATCTGGCAGGGTCAACCGGATGAGTTCCGCTTCACGGCCACACTCTATGACAAGCACCATCGCGAGGAGCGAGAGCTTGTGTTGGGCGAGATCAAAGAACGATTTTGCACCATCTCACGCGGGCAAAAGATCTCCTACGTCGTCGACGCTCGATACGATGAAGAGAACGAAGCGAAGATCGTCGCCCTTGTCCAGGGCTCGGACCTCTTCTACTGCGAGTCGCCTTATCTGGAGGTAGATGCCGGAAAGGCCCGCGATCGCTACCACCTGACCGCGAAGCAAGCAGGACTCATGGCACGCAAGGCCCAAGTGCGCGACCTCGTTGTCTTTCACTTCTCACCCCGGTATACAGGTCAAGGCGAGGCATTGGAGCGGGAAGCGATGGAAGCGTTTCAAAGAATCTGAGGAGGAGATAACGTGAGCGACTTCGTGAAATATTCCTTGTACTTTCTGCTGGGCGGAACCATTGTGAGCGTCTCTACCTACCTCGGGTCTCAAGGCAAATCGTTCCTCGCCGCCTTTGCCAGCACCTTCCCCGCCATTACCGGCGCCACGTTCGTGCTGATCTATCTGAACAGCGGCAACGATGCAATCGTCAGCTATGCAAAAAACTTGCTATGGTTCGTCCCGCCCTGGTTGGTCTACGTCGTGGCCATGATAGCAGCCGTCCCTCGATTCGGCTTCTGGCCCTCCATGATCGGCTCACTCGTGCTGTATCTTGGCTGCGTCGGGCTGGTAAAGAAGGGGTTAGGATAGATCTTTTGTGGCGCGAGCACAGGTTGCTTTACCACATGCTCAGCCCGCTCCGCTGAAATGGAGCCGATTCATTTCACCGAGGGCCGCCACCATGTGATCGAGAACTGCGGTGACAGAGCGGCTCGCTGCTTGGGATGGGCCATCGGATCCGGCCCAAATGTTGGGAGGGTTTTCAATCTCTCGCACGTTCTGACAGAATCGGCCGATAGTCTGCTTCCAGTGGATGGGACCTGACCCTTCATCAAGAAACTGGACTCGATCCTGCGAGAAGGGCTGATCGAACTGCGCAGCCCGTTGCTGCCACATCTGCTCCATCGCCTGCTGCCGCTCGGGACTGAACTCCAGCCCGCTGGCCCGTTCGTTGAGCGCTGCACACAGTCCCCCGACGATGTGGTCGGTCTCCGATTCGGGGAACACGCCGACACAAGCTTGCATGAGCAGATATTTGTGAAAGAGGAACACCTCGGCGCTGATACGTGATTCGTTCGCGGAAGGGTCGTAGGCTCGAGCCAGCTCACGGAGTTCGTCACCCGACGCTCCTTCAAGGCAGGAGCCTAGCAAGCGGGCTAACTGGCGACCAAGCCCGAGATACTCTGCCTGAGGCAGGCGATGCATAATCCTACTGTGGCTCCACGACGACCGCTGTGCCGCTCGCGCTAACCATCAACATGCTGCCGCTGGCACCGATCGTTTCATAATCGATATCGATGCCGACAATGGCATTGGCCCCCAGATTCCGAGCCTGCTCGCGCATTTCGTCGAGCGCAATGTCTTTGGCCTTGCGCAGTTCGGCTTCATACGCCGCCGATCGGCCACCCACGATATCACGAACCGACGCGAAGAAATCCCGAAAGATATTCGCACCAAGGATGGCATCCCCGGAGACCAAGCCCAAATACTTAACCGCTTTCTTTCCGTCGAGACTCGATGTTGTCGATAGAATCATAGTCCCCTCCCGCTGAGCGTCCCCATCCTCTCACCATTAGAAAGAATCGCCAAGCCTTTCGCCGAATCCCCTCCGATCCCGAGAAATCTGAGCGATACCCCACCCCGCCGGAAATAATATCACCAAATGCCAGAGTAGATATTCATGAATGGTCCGCGCTACGATCATGCATTTATGTCGCTTGGAGCTTACCCCGTGGAACCCACCACTCTACCTCCAAACCAGTCTGCAGACCTCATCGTCGAGG
>JACQEY010000153.1 GCA_016200355.1 Nitrospirota bacterium | reverse complement strand
GTCTGGGGGTGGTCAAAGGGGATCGCGTAGCCATTTATCTTCCGATGATCCCCGAACTCCCGATTGCAATGCTCGCCTGCGCTCGCATTGGCGCGACCCACTCGGTAATTTTTGGCGGCTTTTCCGCATCAGCCATTCGGGATCGGATGAACGATGCAGGCGCAAAGCTCGTTGTGACGGCCGATGGCGGATTCAGAAAAGGCGCGGTGGTTACGCTCAAAGACAAGGTTGATGAGGCATTAAAAGAGACGCCGTCTGTGCAAAAAACCGTCGTCGTGAAAAGAACGAAGTCCGATGTCATCATGCAAGAGGGCCGCGATTTTTGGTGGCATGACCTCATGGCAGGGGCGTCCGACAAATGCAAACCCGAACCGCTTGATTCAGAACATCCCCTGTTTACGCTTTATACCAGCGGAACCACCGGAAAACCAAAAGGGGTTGTCCATTCCACGGCAGGGTATTTGTTGGGCGCGATGATCACCGCCCGATGGATTTTTGATCTGAAAGAGACCGACACTTATTGGTGCACCGCCGATATCGGATGGGTGACGGGGCATTCCTACGTCCTCTACGGCATATTAGCCAATGGCGTAACCAGTGTCATGTATGAGGGAGCGCCGACCTATCCTGCGCCTGATCGGGTCTGGGAGATTGTCGAAAAGCATAAGGTGAATGTTTTTTATACTGCGCCGACTGCGATTCGCGCATTGATTAAGCTGGGGAAGGAGTGGCCGTTGCGGCACGATCTTTCTTCGCTACGGCTTTTAGGCACGGTTGGAGAGCCGATCAATCCAGAGGCATGGATTTGGTATTACGAGGTCATTGGGAAAAAGCGATGTCCGATTGTCGATACATGGTGGCAGACCGAGACCGGCGCGATTATGATTACGCCGTTGCCGGGCGCGATTCCAACAAAGCCGGGATCCGCAACGCTTCCTTTTCCGGGGATATCGGTGGACGTCGTAGATCGCAACGGCAAATCGGTGCCGTTAGGTTCGGGGGGGTATTTAGTGATTAAAAAGCCGTGGCCATCGATGTTGCGAGGGGTTTGGGGTGATCCTGACCGCTATCAAAAGCAGTATTGGTCGGACATTCCGGGGATGTATTTTACGGGGGATGGGGCGCGACGCGACAAGGACGGCTATTTCTGGGTCATGGGCAGGGTCGATGATGTTATTAACGTCGCAGGCCACAGGCTGGGGACGATGGAGATTGAGTCGGCGTTAGTCTCTCACCCGATGGTGGCGGAAGCGGCTGTCGTAGGCCGGCCGGATGAGATGAAGGGAACAGGGATAGCGGCCTTTGTCACGCTTTCGCTGGGCAATCCCCCCAGCGATAAATTGAAAGATGCGTTAAGGGCGCATGTCGCCAAAGAGATCGGGCAGATTGCGCGGCCAGACGAAATTCGGTTTGCCGAAAATCTTCCGAAGACGCGAAGCGGAAAAATTATGAGAAGGCTTCTAAGGGATATTGCCGCAGGCCGTGAAACGGTGGGCGATACGACGACATTGGAAGATTATGCGGTATTGGCGAAATTGCGTCAGGAAGAGGATTAACCCCCCACTCCGCAATCGCGGAATGAGGGTTGTCAACATGCACTTGCAGAATTTACACTCTAAATAAGAGATTGCCCGATGCAAACCAGTCAATCAACCAACCCAAGAACAGCGATTGAAACGCTCCATTTTTCCCTCTCCCTTGACTGGAGAGGGTTAGGGTGAGGG
>JACQEY010000157.1 GCA_016200355.1 Nitrospirota bacterium | reverse complement strand
CGTTCTGCGAGCAAGAAGGGCACCTGGCCGCTCCTTCCCTCTTCCTTGACAAGAAAAAGAAGCAGAGACTATATTGAAAATCCAATTGAAATTGCTGCACTCATGTAGGCCAGTGCAGGAAAGAGGGCGTTATGGCAATCGCACAGATGGATCCAGCGGTCACGTTGGACAACCTACGGACCTCCAAGCCTGATAAAGTGACGATCGTGCTCCTGAGCGGCGACATGGATCGCGCGATGGCCGCGTTCATCATTGCCACCGGGGCTGCTGCCATGGGGATGCAGGTCACTGTCTTTTTCACCTTCTGGGGTCTCAATGCCATTCGCCGGAAAGGCGCGACCAGCTCTGCCAGGGACTGGCTTCGTCAGATGTTCGGCCTGCTGAATAAAGGGGGCGCAGACAGCCTTCCCCTCTCGCGGTTCCATTTCTGGGGGTTGGGCACAAAGATGATGCAAAAGGTCATGAAGCAAAACCGGATGCCGGGAGTGCCTGAACTCATGGAAACAGCGCTGGACCTTGGTGTTCACTTTATTGCCTGCACGACCACCATGGGGCTGATGGGAATTACGAAAGATACGCTCATCGAGGGTATCGATCAGTTCGCGGGGGTGACCACCTATCTTGCGGAAGCCAAACAGGGCAGCGTGAATTTGTTTATTTAGTTCATCTGGTTTGTTTGGTGCGTGGGTTCACAACCAGAGAAACTAAACAAACCATACAAACAAAACAAACGGGACGCTATGCTGCATGCCGATGTGAAGCTCGATACGCTGGGGTACTTTTGTCCGATGCCGATCATCATGACCATGAAAAAGATCAAGGGGCTGACATTGGGGCAGGTGCTTGAAGTCATTTCAGACGACGAAGGCATCAAAAAGGACATGCCTGCCTGGTGTGACACGACCGGCCATCAAATGGTCGGGCTCGAAGAAGAGCAGACGAAGTCGGGAACGATCTATAAAGCGTTTGTGAGAAAGACAAAATAGCCGAACAGACAGAGATTTAGCGGAGAGAAAGAAAGAAGCCGGAGGGATGATGATCAGACCTCCGGCTTCTTTCTTTTGATTCCTGATGGGGCAAGACGTGGATCGAATTGTCGAATGTGTGCCGAACTTCAGTGAGGGACGAAACCAGACGACGGTACGTGCGTTGGTACAGGCCGTGGAGTCTGTGCCAGGTGTCTGGCTGTTAGACCACACGATGGATCGGGATCACCATCGCTCCGTCTTGAGCTTTGCTGGCGAACCAGATGCCGTCGTTGAAGCGGCCTTTCGCGCTATTCGCGTGGCGACCGATCTCATCGATCTTCGGAAGCACAAGGGCGCCCATCCGCGGGTGGGGGCAACGGATGTCGTGCCCTTTGTGCCGTTTCGCGGCGCGACGATGCAGGATTGTATCCATCTGGCGAAGCGGTTGGGGCAACGGATAGGAACAGAGCTGGAGATCCCGGTATTCCTCTACGAACAAGCGGCCCTGCACCGCGATCATGCCCCGCTCGAATCAGTCCGTCAAGGAGGGCTTCAAGGCCTTGCCTTTCGCATGGCCTCCGATCCGGACTGGACACCGGATTTTGGTCCCTCCCGCCTCCACAAGACGGCTGGCGCCCTGGTGATCGGTGCGCGACCTCCTTTGATCGCCTTCAATGTGAATCTCCGCTCGACGGACCTCGCGCTGGCCCGATCCATCGCGAAAGACATTCGCCAATCGAACGGAGGGCTGCCCCATCTCAAAGCGATTGGCGTGGAATTAGCCAGCCGACAGATGGTTCAGGTCGCCATGAATCTCACCGATTACCTCATCACGCCGCTCCATGTCGCGTTTGAAGCAGTCCGAGCCCGCGCAGCCGAGAAAGGTGTGGCGGTAGCGGGAAGCGAAGTAATCGGGCTTGTACCCCAAGCAGCGCTGGTTCAGGCTGCCGGGCATGGCCTGGCACTCGAACAGTTCGATGGAACGCAGGTGCTGGAAATGAGATTGGAGACCCGGCTATTAGGTGAGTCCGCACGACAGGTCCCGTCTCGCGAGCAGGTGCAGGTCGATTTGCACGCGCAATCGCTCGCGGACTTTTTAGCTGCGGTGGCCTCGGCGACTCCGATCCCGGCCGGCGGCACGGTCGCGGCCTTGGTGGGCGCCCTCGCGGTCTCGCTGGGGATCATGGGGGCGCGCCTCAGCCGACAACGAGGAGTGGAAAATCGGCTAAGTGAAATTGGCCGGCGGCTTCGCGAGCTGATGCAAGCGGATGGCGATGCCTATCAGCGATTTCTCCAGGCGACGAAGCTTGCGAAGACAGACCGGACTCGTCCCGCCATCTTGTCATCTGCGCTCCATTTGGCGACGGAGATACCCCTTGAAATCGCCGAACTAGCGGCGGAGGCCGGAGGCCTTCTTTATGCCTGCTCGTCAGGAGTGAAGCCACGCGTTCGGTCTGATCTTACCGTTGGACTGGTGTTGGCGGTCGCCGCAGCCGATGCAGGACGTCATACGGTCGAAGAAAATATAAAAATTCAGCACAATCAACGGCTTAAGTCCTCTCTTCTCAACCGGATTCGGCAAATGACAATCCGTCTTGAGGAACTCAGGGGGCTATGTTACATTACGCCCGTTAGTCAGGGTCGGGTTGTCACGAGAGAAAAACCTGTACAGGCATTGCCTGGGAAAGCACGCAGACGGAAAGAATGGAAATCAAAGTCTTCAATAATAACGTCGAGAAAGCCCTCAAAGTTGCCAAGAAGAAGCTCGCGGGAGAAGGACTCTTCCGTGAACTGAAGCGGCGGCGGTTTTACGAAAAGCCGAGTGTCAGGAAGAAGGCCAAGCAGCGCGAGGCACAGCGGCGGCGTCAAAAGTGGTTGTCGAAGCGCAAACCAGAGTAAGCGTCCTTCCACGGGCTCGCCCGTTCGGTTGATCGCATTTCTCCTAAGGCCTTCATATTCCTTCCTCGTCCATGCGCCAGGATCAGATCACTGCTGCGCTTCGAATTGTCAAGCGCGAGATTCGGCAGTGGGAGGAGCCGGTCCTCGGCGTAGTAGCGCGCGAGTCAAACCGAGATCCCTTCCGCATCCTCATATCGTGCCTCCTCAGCCTCAGAACCAAAGACCAGACAACCAGTGAAGCCAGTAGCAGGCTATTCGCGTTGGCGCATCAGCCTGCCACGATGCTGACCCTCCCGCTCCGGAAGATCGAACGCGCGATCTATCCCGTCGGGTTCTACCGGACGAAAGCCAAATCTATCCATGCCATTTGCCGTCGCCTGCTGGACGTCTATGGAGGCGCAGTTCCCGACTCCATCGAGGAGCCGTAGGATACTGAGCAGTCGCTGCGCCGGAAATTGCCAGCGCCGCATTGGATCACCTTCAACGATCTGCTTGTCCCCTACGGGCAGAACCTCTGCCAACCGGTCTCACCCTTCTGCAGCAAGTGCAAACTCATCGAATATTGCGATCGGGTAGGAGTGAAGAGGTCACGTTAGGGGTGAGGCGTGAGGGGTAAGGGCGCAAGATCGGCGCGCGGGATGCTCAAAAAGGCCGTTCAGCAAGGCCGCAGCGAGTGAAGGCCGGAGGCGTACCCTCTGGGGTACGTTGAGGATCTGAACGATGCGAGAACGAAGCTGGCGGACTTTTTGAGCATCCCGCTATATGAACAGCTTCGTTTCCGCGTCGGAGGTGAGCGCAATAATGGCAGGTAGCCCCATGACTTCGTCGACGTTCTTTTCGACGACGGCACCGTCCACGCCCATGTATTCCAGGCCCGCGCTGCAGGCGATCAAGCGAAACTTTCCGACGTGTTTGGCGTCCTGAAACATTTCCGAAATCTTCGGCACTTTCTTTTCTTTCAAAAGGCGCGTCACTTCGCCGGCTGAGGCGGCATACTCAGGGGGAAAGTCCACCTGATCGATCTTTCCCTCGGCCAGCTTCTTGATCGTCCAGAACAATAAGATCACGATCACGTCCTTTCCCATCGCCGCGGCAGTGAGGCCGAGGGTCGCGACCTGGTGCAGCGTGTCGTAGGTGGCGTGATGGGCGAAGATGACAAACTTGGGTTGAGCCGGCATGGTCGGCAGCTACTCCTTTGTGGCGCGCGCCTTGACGCTGTTCACATAATCGGTAATGGCCGCATCGACTTCGCCCGTGGTCATGGGACGGTCATGCGTTTCACTTTCGTCCACGAGATAGGTGCCATGCATTTTTTCCTGCCGCAGGACCACGGAATTCTCCGGCGTCACCTCGATCAGCATGAACCACTCGCGTACCCCCTGTGTGATGACGACCTCCTTGCCCAGGCCTTTCTTCGTAATTTCGATATGAAGATCATCGGACGCGCGGACTGTGGCGGGACAGGTAAGGAGTCCCATGCCCAGGCCCGCAATCCCTAGCAAGGCGCTGATCCGAGGTGTGAGGGACGAGCGACGCGACATCGTAGAGCGATTATAGCCCGTCGAGAAACGTGTCGTAAACCGTCGACGACGCATAGCCGTTGGCTTGGAGTGCCCCTAGGTTGCATGCTAGGATGCAAGGCGCATGGATGACTTACTCGCAACAGTCCAGCAATGGATTCCGGTCGATGTGCTCATTGGTCTCACTGTGGCCTCGGTCGTTGGATTTGTCGGTTCTCTGATTGCCATCCCGCTGATTCTGGTCCGCTTGCCGGCCGACTATTTTGACACACGTACTCCTCGCCATTGGATGAAAGACCATCATCCCGTGCTGCGCCTGTTAGGGTTGGTCGTCAAGAACGTCATCGGCGCGGTGTTTCTATTGGTCGGCTTTGCCATGCTTTTTTTGCCGGGACAGGGCCTGTTGACGATGCTGATCGGAGTTTCACTCGTGGACTTCCCAAGAAAGCGTGAGATCGAAGCTAAAATGGTCGGCCAGCCGACTCTGCTGGGTGTCATTAACGTCATGCGCCGTAAGTTCGATAAACCACCCTTGACCCTGGCCCCCGGCCCATAATCAATTCCATGTCGAGTCCCGAGTCCAGCCGCAAGACGCTCTACCTGATCGATGGGAGCGCCTACATCTACCGTGCCTTCTTTGCCCTGCCGGCCCTGAATAATTCCAAAGGCCTCCAGACCAACGCCATCCTCGGCTTTACGACGACGTTGCTGAAGATTATTCGGGAGAAGAAGCCGGATGGCCTCGTCGTGGCGTTCGACGAAAAGGGTCCGACATTGCGCCACGCGGAGTTCACGGCCTACAAGGCGCAGCGGCCGCCGATGCCAGAAGGCATGAGCGCCCAGATTCCCTACATCCATCGCGTGGTGGATGCCCTCAACATTCCTGCCGTCAGGCAGGCCGGATATGAAGCGGACGATTTAATCGGCACGCTGGCGCACCAGGCCGAACAGGCAGGATTCGACGTTGTGATCGTCACCGGCGACAAGGACATGCTCCAGCTCCTGACGCCCCACGTGCGCATCTACGACCCGGTGAAAGACAAGTGGCTTGGCGAAGTGGAATGCCGCGAACGCTTCGGCGTGGAGCCGGGGCGCGTGGTGGAGATCATGGGACTCATGGGCGACGCGGCAGACAATATTCCCGGCGTGAAGGGCATCGGTGAGAAAACCGCAATGAAGCTGATCGCCCAGTTCGGCACGATAGAAGAACTCTTGTGCCGGGTTGAAGAGGTCACGCCGCCTCGGATCAAAGCTTTGCTGATCGACCAGGCTGAAAATGCCCGCCTTAGCCGACGGCTGGCAACCATTCAATTAGATAGCCCTGTGACATTCGATGCCGCGACCTATCATGTGAAGCCGCCACATCAGGACCAGCTCATTGATTTGTTGCGTGAGTTGGGGTTCACCACGCTCCTCAAATCATTTCAACCGGCTGCTACACAGGCCGAGACGAATGTGGCGAAAACGGAACTTCTTCAGGATGAACCCTCTGCACAGCGATTTGTAGAGGGATTGCCGAAGGGCGGCGCCCTTGGCCTGCAGTGCCTGCTCTCCCCTGGGCCAGGCGCACAGGCGGATGTGCAGGGGATGGCACTGTCCACGGGAGACAAGACCGCGTTCGTCCCGCTCGACGTTCACGCCTACATGCGACCCATCATTGCGATGCTACATGATTCCACGCGAACCAAGGTAGTTCATGATCTGAAGGCAACCTTGCTGGTCTTTCACCGCATCGGACTGACCCTCGCGGGTCACTATCTGGATACTATGGTGGCGGATTATCTGCTCAATCCCAATCGCCGCGATCACCAGCTTGAGACGATCGCGCTACAAGTGCTGGACCATCGGCTTGGGACCGGGCAGAAGAACAATCCTACATCGCAATCCCTTTTCGACGAGGACACAGGGTCGCGAGAAGGGGCAGCGGAGGCCGCGTCGGTGCTGGCCAAGCTTGCCCAGCCCATGACGGAACGATTGGCGGAACAGGGAAGCCTTACGCTCTTTACCGACGTAGAAATGCCGCTGGTGCCGGTGTTGGCCGAGATCGAGCGGAACGGGTTCTTATTGGATGTCGAGGGCCTGCGCGTCCTGAGCAAAGAGTTGGAGCGAGATCTCGACAAGATCATGGAGACCATCGCCGTGGCGGCCGGCGGCGAGTTCAACATCAATTCGCCGAAGCAGCTTGCCACAGTGCTGTTCGAGAAGTTAGGCCTCAAGCCGATCAGGAAAACCAAAACCGGCTACTCGACCGACGAAGACACGCTGACCCAGCTCGCCACGCAGCACGATTTGCCCGCGCAGATTGTGAACTATCGGAGCCTCAGCAAACTCAAGTCCACCTATGTGGATGCATTGCCGGAATTGGTGAACCCGGAGACCAAGCGGCTCCATACGTCGCTCAATCAGACCGTCGCGGCGACCGGGCGGCTTTCCTCTACCGATCCGAACTTGCAGAATATTCCGGTGAAGGGCGAGTACGGATTACGAATCAGAGAAGCGTTTATCGCGCCGACGGGCCACACCCTGCTCTGTGCCGACTACAGCCAGATCGAACCGCGCATCCTCGCACACCTGTCGCAAGATCCGCGCTTGCTCGCCGTGTTTGCCAAGGGAGAGGATATCCACATGGCGACGGCTATGGAGATTTTCGGTCTGCCCTCCAGCCAGATCACGAGAGATATGCGGCGCGTGGCCAAGACGGTCGTCTTCGGCATTGTGTACGGGATCAGCCCGTTCGGCCTGGCTTCGAATATCGGCGTGTCGCAGGCGGACGCAAAAAAGTACATCGAGACGTTCTTTGAGAAGTTTTCGGCGGTGCGCGCGTTGATGGACCGGAATATCGAAGAAGGAAAAACGAAAGGCTACACGACCACGATCCTCGGCAGGCGGCGTCCGATTCCCGAGTTGCAAAGCGGCGATCCCGTGCAGCGCGGATTCGGCGAACGCATGGCTGTGAACAGCCCGATTCAGGGCTCAGCCGCGGATTTGATTAAAGTGGCGATGATCAATGTGAACAACATGCTGTACCACGAGATGCCGCACACGAAAATGATCCTGCAAGTCCACGACGAATTGATCTTCGAGGTGCCGGAGAAGGACTTGGAAGAGGCGAAGCATCTCGTGAAGACAGAGATGGAAGCGACGGGGAAGAAGCTGGGATTGTCAGTCCCCTTAAAAGTCGATCTAGGGACAGGTCATAACTGGCGGGTGGCGCATCCATAAATAAATTCAACGCGAGGTGAGATATGCAGAACGTACGTCTTTCGGGGGCGTGGGTGATAGCAGGTGTCAGTCTTTGCGCGTTAGGGTTCCTGCTGTTCATGGGGCAGCCGTTTGCGGCGAAGGCTCAAGAGCCGAAACGGTTCCAGTACAAAATCGTCGAGGTCCTTCCTGACACCCAGAATATGCAAACCAAGCTGAACGAGTTCGGAGAGAGCGGGTGGGAGTTGGTGGCGGTCCCGATGGGGAGTATGACGGAGCCGAGGTTGATCTTTAAGAAGTGAGAGGGACCGGGAGCAACCAGCCATCCTTCTTGCTCGCAGAGCGCGCACGATCAGAATGTGCTCGCTCGATGCGCGCAGTAAAGGACAGACTGGCTGCTCCCGATGAAAGATGAGGTGGTGGATAGGACTAGTTCGAAGAATGTCGTTCGACGGCCGCAGTTGAGATCATCTTTGTTCTAAGAGTAAGGAGACATATGAAACGACTCTTTGTCTCTCAAAGCTTAGTTGAGGTTGAGTCGCTAAAGGAGCTTCTGAGCACCGACGGTATTCTCTGCACGATAAGAAATCAGCAAGGATCCAGTCTGGCGGGTGAAGTTCCGTTCGTTGAGGTGTTCCCAGAATTGTGGGTGATAAACGATGCTGATATTGATCGAGCCAAGGAGCTTCTGGAAGAACAGGCAAGTGGAGATGAAGTCGAGCGACCCATGTGGGTTTGCGCTGGATGTGGGGAGAGGCACGTTGGTCTGTTTACTGCCTGTTGGAAGTGTGGGCGTGAAAATGATGCAAAGTCAGAGGCACGCACTTGAGAAAATAAAGGGGTCTGACCCAGTAGAATTGTCGCCGCTGCAGTCGGGTTGTGAGTCACGGGAGCGGGTTGCGATAGCATGTGTAGCGCGTTGAAGAAAGTGACCACGAGCTGGCCGATATCGCTACCCAACCCTAACTTTTAATCATGGATTTATACATTCGAGCTCATCGAAAATTACGGAAAGGAGGGGCGCATGTCGACCATTGAGAAGTCTATTGAGGTCAATGTGCCTGAGTATACCGCCTACGCTCAATGGATGAACTTTGAGGAGTTTCCCCAGTTCATGGAAGGTGTGAAAGAAGTCACACGGCTGGGTGCTAAACGGTTTCATTGGAAGGCCGAGATCGCGGGGCAGGACACAGAGTGGGATACGGAGATCACGGAGCAGGCGGCGGACCAGCGTCTCGCGTGGACGAGTCGAGGCGGTGGCATCAAGGGATGGGTCGTGACATTTCACCAACTCTCGAATGCCAGGTCAAAGGTCATGCTGCAAGTAGAGTATGACCCTCCGGGTGTCGCCGAACATGTGGGAGATGCATTGGGAGTGCTGTCTTCGCGCGTCCAGGGAGATCTGGAGCGATTTAAGAAACTCATCGAAAAGCGTTGGCATCCGCCTGGTCGCGAGACCATCTTCGATAATTTTCCCATGTAGCAGGTTCCGTTCAAACCTGTGCCACGAGTCGGTACTTACCTTCAGCTAGCCTTTACCCAGAGCCACTTTGCGCGTGGTTAGGAGGGCACCCATCTTGCTGATCTTCCCTCGGCTTCCATCTTCTTTGGAGAGCGTTACATGAAAAGGGGGATCCGATGGCACCAGTGCTGGACCTCGATCGGCAGACAGCCTCGTTTGTGCGGCAACTCGAAGAACACCGAAAACTCGAAAAGATTCTTCTGGTTGAGCGGGTTCGCGGAACGAAGGAAGGGCTGGAATCGGTCTTCAGCGACATCAAGAGCCGTGTGGCGGTGCTGGAGAAGCTGAACGGGTTGGCAAGTGCCAGCTGCATTGCGCCGATCGGCTGGAGCAAACTGATCTTTACCGGGGCGGATAGTGTCTCGGCCCCGAACACCATCGGATTCGGTGATCGGGATGAAACTCTGTGCAAGCTCGATCAGATCAAATACCTTGAAGACACGCACTATCTTCGTCTTGCTGCGAATCCCCACTACGTGGAGCACGTGCTGCCGAATAAATCGCTCCAGGCGCGTGTCGGGGCGAATCCTTCGCTCTGGGATACGCTCGGGTATGTCCACGTTGGCTACACGACCCTGCTGCAGATTCCTGCCTCGTTGGAACAGACGACGGTATCGATCATGTCACGGGTGAATACCCTATTTAATTGGGTTGAAACGAATGCGGTCGGTGATGAGTGGTACGCCCATGTGTCGGCTGTTGCACGACTGTGGGCGACCTATGATGGTGAGTTTCGTCAGGCGCCGCCCGCCCAGTTCGTGAATCTTCTCGCTTCGCTCAAACAATTGCGGACGCACCAGGACATTGCGTCACCCGCCCCAAGCGCCGCACTGACCATGCAAGTCTCCGCCTCAGCCGGCAGCGGCACGACGATCAGTGTCTACGAATCCATTGAACTCGTTGCCACCACACCGAACGGCCATGCCTACCTTGACGGCATATTTTCATGGGAGCCTCTTGCGGTGCAATTAAGAGAGGGATAAGGAACCTTGCTGAGTCGTATGATTCTTGACTCCACACTAGGCGCAGCCTAGACTTAAAAGAATCGTAGCAAAAAGGGAATGCTCGATGCCGACTGCGAAGAAACAGGCGCTCGAAATGGTCAAGAAATTGCCGGACAAGGCGACGTGGGACGATATCATGTATGGAGTTTACGTCTGCAAGAAAATTGAAGCCGGCATTCAAGCTGCTGATGAAGGGAGAGTGGTGTCCCACGAAGACGTAAAGAAACGCTTCATCAAGAAATGACCCGCCTCGAATGGACCGAACCCGCCGTTGCCGATCTTGAAAACATCCAAGACTACATCGCGAGAGACTCCACCGAATATGCCGATGCGCTGATCGAGCGGCTGATTTTGTCCGTCGACCGGCTCGAGTCGTTTCCAGAAAGCGGTCGGCGGGTGCCCGAATCAACAGACCCCAAGGTCCGCGAGCTTCTTGTCGAAAGCTATCGAGTCATTTACCGGCTGAAGAAGGGAAGCGTCCAGATTCTCGCAGTTGCCCATGGCGCGCGGAATCTCGCTGGCATGAAACCCAAGCCTTGGGCTAAGCGATAGGTGTATTCTATTTAGCAGAGTAGAACGCCTTCGTAATTTCTGTCGTGTTGAACAGCATCGTGTTGAGGCGAGTGTAGGCCGCGTGGCCGTAGTAGTGATCGCGCACGTTGGTTGATCCGGTGGAATCTTTGTAGTCGGCGAGCATCCCCAGTCCCTCACTCGGGATACGGACGGCGCGGCGGGCACATTCCAGCCAGCGTTCGAATCCATCAAACGGCTCGACTATTTCCCACACGGCTTTATTGGTCGCCTTGGCTGCCTCGGTTGTCGGCACGGCATCGCTGCCGGCCACGGCCAATTCTTGGATGTAATCTCCGCCCCACGCAATTGGCATCTCCATCGTGATCTGGGGCAGCTCCATCTTCGAGAGCCAAGTCTTTCCATCGGTCCGAAGATTTCGATGGTTGACGATGTGCAGCAGTTTGCCCAATCCAGACGTATCCCACCCGTAGCGTACCGGCATACCAAACGTGACGACGTCCAGCATCGCTCCATTGAGGATGGTGCCATTCGACAGCAACGGAGCGACACGTTGGATCGTCGAGGCGATGTCTGGTCGATTCACCTGCGAGGCAAAAATCGACAAGAGGTCGAGCAGCCGTTTCCGGCTACTATTCGCAGTCACACATAAGAGGTTCGAGACAAGGGCGAGGACTAACCCTGCCTGCCCATGAGCCTGCACGAGGATCCGATCTCCTTGGCCCAGCTTGTGGGCCTCAACCCAGTCGCGAAGACGCCCGAGCATCGAGACAGCCGCCATGGCACGGCCCAGGTGATGGTGTTCACAGGACCAGAGCTCGCGAATGCAATGGATCGGGCGATCCAAACCTCGGTTGAGCGACTGTTTCATCAGTTCCACATAGGCATTTGTGAAATTGCCGGCATCCCCGATCTGTTCATCGAGCAATCTCTTGGTGGCGTCATCATTTGGGAGCGGTGGTGTCAACCCGCCGGGTAACGGTGAAATGCCATTACTGCTTTCACGCATCAGGGCCAATAAGGCATCGAGTCCCGCCACGCCGCGCGAGTAGCCACGCTTGAGCCCGCCCAGCTCATCCAACCGTTGCACCCCAAAGATATCGGTTCCCATGATGGAGCCGTGCAGCAAGACGATCACGCGGACACCGGTTTGCGCGAGGCATTTGCCCAGGGCAGCCATTGTGTCTTGCCCGGATGGCGATTCCGATAGTGTAGTCAGGGCGGCCTCTCGAACGGCGAGGCGCTCGCCGGGATTCTTTCGTGACATCTCGTCATGTTGAAAACTATTTTCAATCGGCATGGGAAGGTTACATACCCGATGGTGGTGACGGACTGCAACGGAAGATTATTCGGATGCTGAAAAAGTCCGCCAGCATCGTTCTCGCTTCGCTCAGAGGCTCAACGTACCGAAGCGTACGCCTCGCCACTTCGCTCGCTGCGGCCTTGCTGGACAGACTTTTTGAGCATCCTCAACGATTCTGAACCAGTACCACATCAAGATTCCAACGGTAAATAGGCCGAGTTTTTTGGAGACTGTCGCAGGGAAGTTATTTACCGAGTGGCTGTCGGGGTGGATTCTTGGTGGTCGGGCGCTGGTTTGGGCTGGATCTGGCTTTTGGGCATGACGGCGGTGGCGCTACAGGTCTTGCTGTCTTCGTCGATCTGGCGATCCACGATCTTCACGCCCTGAAGATATTCCTGGACGATTTCTTCCCTGGTGAGATCGATGTCCTGTTCCGCCTCTCGGCCTGTCCGCTCGCGAACTCGGTCGATCATGTGCTCTTTCACCAGAATCCGAATCTGCTTGGCCAAGTCGGTGCGGGCAGAGAGTTCCGACACCCGCCGGCAGATGATTGGGCCTTTTGCCATGTCCCCCTGGCCCTTGCCGAACAGATACTGGTCTGAGGAATAACTGTTGCGATCTTCAATCTTGTGGGGCAATCCGGACGGCATCTTCGAAGAGTCTTGTTGTCCTCTGTGCGGCTTGAGCTGATCAAAGGATTGCTCCGCGTGGCTTCGAACATCGCCTGAATCAGCAGCAAACGAATGCAGCGGCAGCAAGATTGAACAACCCGCGGCGATCAACGCAACGATCAACTGACTACTTCCGCTCCTCACGCGCTACCTCCCTCGTCCTACGCCCCCACCATGACCGCCTCCCCCTCCTCCGCCGCCTTGACCGCCCCCGCCATGATGCCCTCCGCCACCAAACCCCCTCGGGGCGATCTGATAGGGCACGCGCGGGGCTTGTTGCGGGAGCGGAGGATGGATCTGGTTCATCGTCGGAGGTAATTGTCTTTGTCCAGTCGGGGGAACGCCCGCCGCTGCCTGCGGGGGCTGTAAAAACTGCTGAAGTGCACGGGCCGATCGTGAGCCCGGCATCGGAGTCTGTTGCGCGGCGGATGGAGCGCCGCTCGGTGGCGGCAAGAAGGGATTCAACTGATGGACATCGGTCAACGTCCTCGATCCCGTCGAGGGCGGCACTTGATATATAACGCCGGGTTGATTGCCGATGTGCGGTGGTGCTGTCGGTGTGTTGTGCGTGATTTCGTTCAACGTTCGCAGAACAGTCTGCGATCCCGGCGCCGGCGTGATCTGATAGCTTGGCATGGTCGGCTGCCTCGTTCCCGGTGCAGGGGGAACGGGCGGTTGTGGCGGCGACGGCGGCTGTTTTGAGGTAATCACTTGTTGCGCCACATGGACATGCGGGCTTGTGGGATATAAGCCCTGTGCGACGTTCAGGAGAGCCTGGAGTTGGGCCAACCCCACCAAGGAAGAAGAGGAATAACCGGCCGGCGAGACGAGCACCCAATCTGTCCAGGCTTGCGAGACCATGGCGTTCGATTGCACCCGATTCAAGATGTCTTGGCGTTGCTGGGCCGCCTGCTGTGTCTGTTCGGCGGTCGAGGCTTGCGCCAAGGCCTGATTCGCCGCATCGAGGTCCTGTTGTAGTTGATCATTTTCCTGTTGCAGCGCGACGAGTTGATGCCGGGCATCCTCGTTCTCCCGCAAGGCCGCGATAGCCTGTCGCACTTCTTCCGTATCGATCTGGGCCACTAGATCTGTGCGGACAACGATGGTGTTCCCATCGAGCGTCGTGTCGGTCTTTTGCTCCAGGACAAGGACTAAACCAGCGGTATAGGTCCGGATTTCGTCTTTCGTTATATCCATGTTGTCCACAATTGTGATGCTTTCAAGGTAGACGGCAACCTGTTCCAGGGCATTTCGCTTGGCCGCTTCGGTGGCCAGACGCATGGCGTCTTTTCTGGTGTCACGGTCTCCCATCCGATGTTCGCCCTGAGCGGTCACGACTCGGACTTCTGCCAGTGTCACTGCGGGCCACACAGACAGGATGGCGAACAGCGCAAAGAGGCGCAGGCTCGGCGATGGGATGAGCTGGGATGCCAGTTGAGTGAGAGATTGCGGAGGAGAAATCTGTGGCATCGCCAATACTCTCTAGATCGGACTACCATGCCAGGGGCCGATTCGTTGGCCCCCACGGGGTTACGAATAAGCATAACACCGCATCGACTGTTGTGCCAGGAGCCGTCCCGCCCGCATGAACTCTGATGGGTCGTGCGGGCGAGGCTTTGGCTCGCTTGCCTTGGCGGAAAACGCCATGATAGCGTAGCAGTTCCCCTGGAATAGAGGAATTAATCCGTGCAGATGTTAATCAGCCTTGATCGTGGATGGTCGCTCCGGATATTGGCTGTATCCCTTTGCCTCCTTTCTCTTGTCCTTTCGAGAGGCGCGGCGGTTGCCGCTGGGTCGGCACCGGCTCCTGTCTCAATGGCTCAGACCGAGCACGTCATTCTCTTTGTCCTCGAAGGCTTCGGCCAGGACTCCCTGAAAGGCGGCACGATGCCGACCCTCAGCCGATTGATCAAGGAAGGGGCTGTCACCTGGTCTGCTACGGCGGTGAGGCCTGCATTACGCCTGCCGACGATGGCGTCATTGATTACGGGTATGCCGGTCGAGAAACACGGCATTACCTGGAACACCTTCGAATTCAGCCGCGGCTACCCACGTACCCCGAGCGTGTTCGACTACCTCGATCTCAGCGGGGGGCGCGACAGCGCGATTTTTCTCATGGATGAGTCGCTGTATCAGTTGGCGCGACCCGAGCCCTATACGGATTATCAGATGTGCGGGCCTCTGAAGCCTGAGTGCAGCACGGACCGGATCGTGTCCTACATCCGTCAATACTTCAAGAAAGCAACCAGCGGCCATGGCTACGGGCATGCCATCCTTGCGCTGCCGCACTTCCTGGTCGTGCATCTTCCTGAGGCGGGTCGTGTGGGCGCGTCCCGAGGCTGGACCTCGAAGGAGTACCGTGACGCGCTTCGCACGGTGGATAAGGCCATGCACTCCGTGTTGGACATCTATCACGAGCAGGGGCTGATTAAGCGGACGACCCTGTTTGTGACCTCGCTCAGCGCCGAAGGCAGGGACGCGAACCAGGAACAGACTGACGCGGTCATTCCGATGGTGCCATGGATTGCCTCGGGGGTGGGGATTAAGCCTGGCCACGCGATTCACCAGCCGGTCTCTATTTTAGATACCGGCGCGACGGTGATGCGGACGTTGGGATTACAGACCCATACTGAATGGGAAAGTCATGCCGTGGAAGAAATATTTCAGGCTGCCTTTACCGCGGCCCCACGGGGGTCTTCGGAGTAGGTCAGCGATGCAGAATGTGAAATGGTGCATAGGTTGCTGTCTACTCGGAGGGTTGTTGGGCTCCGCAACGATCATCCAGCCAGCCGCAGCCAGTCAGCCGGCTGCCTACACGAAGGAACATGCGATCACGATTGATGCGACCACGATTACTCCTCAGTCCTGGTGGCAGGTGCCCGGCGTCACCCCGTCGATTTATGCCTCGGACCCTGAGTCTTTGGATGCCTACAAGACGACCGAGTCTCGTGCCCTGAAACTGAAACCGGGAAAATATAAATTTGGGAGCTTCACGTACGATTTTCCGTTCGCGGTGAATTTAGAGGGAAAGCTGGAGTTTGACAAGTCGCTCGACCAATGTGTGGAGGGACGAGGGACCCAGACCTTAACTGTCCGCTGCAGCCGGACCTATCCGTATAGCGGCCAGCGCGATTACCAGTATCAATAAGAGGAGCGGTACCAATGGCCCAGGCGCTTGATGATCTATTAGAAGCACTCGAGGATGTCGACGACGCGACCCGCGAGGAAGCGTCCAAGGCGCTTGCCGAACTTGCTGACCCCACCACATTGGACGCGCTTGTTGGCGCCTGTGGAGACGAATATTGGGCTGTTCGGGCCCATGCAGGGCGAGGCGCGGCCAGGATCGGGGGGGCGAAAGCGGTGGAAGCGCTCATTGTCCTGTTTAACGATTCCATCATGGATGTGCGAAACGATGTGGTAGCGGCCATGGCCTCGATGGGCGCTGTAGTCGTCGACCGCCTGATCGCGGCATTGAAGGATGAGCGGTGGCGTGTTCGCGAATATGCTGCGAAAACCTGTGGCGAAATAAAGGACCGGAAAGCCGTCGAGGCCCTCATGCTCGCTTGTCGAGATCGTGACGGTGCCGTAAAGAGTGCGGTGGCAGAGGCGCTGGGCAAGATCGGCGATCCGAGAGCGATCCCGGTACTGAGCAAACTCTTCCGCGATCCTTCGAAAACGGTGCGAGAAACAGCCGGAACCGCACTCATCTCTATCGGCCAGCCCTCGGTCGATCCGCTGATCGAATGTCTCAAGGATAAAGATTATGTGGTCCGGTGCCACGCCGCGCGAGCACTCGGAGGAATGACGACCGACTATCAAATCGGCCGGACCTGGGTGCGGGATGCGAAGGTCGTCGATGTTCTGATCGCCGCGTTGAAAGATCCGGATCGGGCTGTGCGTGAAGATGCCACGATCGCCCTGGGCCAGATCGGTGATCCACGGGCCATCGATGCCTTGATCGAGGCAATGAAGGATGGCGTGGTGAAGCGGCATGCCATTGCGTCGCTCGGCATGATCGGCGATCCTCGCGCCTTGCCTCCGGTGTTGGACGCATTGAAGGGCAAGGGTATTCGGCAGGATGGGACTCCGACGCCCGGCTGTATCGTCAGCGAAGACGCCTTTATTAAGGAAGCGGCGGCGACGGCGCTCGGCCAATTCCGCGATCCGCGCGTCATTCCAGATTTGATCATGCTGTTGAAGGACGGCGTGTTGCGCGAGAAGGCCAGTGCCGCCTTGGCCACCATCGGCGATACGGCGATCGAACCGTTGGTCGCCTTTCTCTATGACCCGAAAGCGTCCGAAGTCATCGCAGAAGGGGAGCGGGTTCTTTCCTATGCGTCGGTTCGGCTCACGGCGAAAGATGCCTTGCGGCAATTGGCGCTTGAAACGCTCGAAAAGTTAGGCTGGATGCCTGCGCCGGAAGACATCGCCGTCAATTCAAGTGTGGCCGACAATGCCAGGGTGGACATGCCTCTTGGCGACACAGGCCGATTTGGTCCGTCGGGAGATTTCGCCCAAAGAGGCTAGCAGGCTGCGAAATCGTTCGTGAAACGTAAAACGTGAGACGTGAAACGTTCGAATCCGGAAACGAACGACGCTTCACGAGATACGTTTCACCTTTCACGGCTCTTGAGCGCGAGGTCGGGCATGGCAGACACAGTAGCCGAACAGATCGCGGCGCTCAAAGACGAGGATTGGGCGATTCGCGAAGAGGCCGCCACGATGCTTGGCACTCTTCGAGATCCTCGGGCTGTGGCGCCGTTGGTCTCCGTGCTTCGTGATGGCGATCGCGCGGTTCGCGATGCAGCGATCGGTGCCCTCTTGGCTATCGGAGAGCCGGCTGTGACGCCGCTGGGTGCCTGTCTCTCCGATCCGGTGCTCACGGTTCAGGAATTGGCCTCGTCGGTGTTGGCGACCATTGCTGATGCGCGGGTGCTCGCGCCGCTGATAGCCGCGCTCAAGAGTCCCGATTGGATTGTGCGGATGCACGCTGCCAAGGCACTGGGTCGGATTCAAGACCCTGGAGCGGTGGCGCCGTTGGTGCCGCTGTTACAGGATAAAGTGAAGGCCGTACGCGAGGAGACGTCGACAGCCCTCGCGGCCATTGGGGAGGCGGCGCTATCGTCGCTGCTCGGCGCGTTGACCCATGCTGAATGGTTGGTGCGGTTGCATGCGGTAGAGGCCTTGGGGAAAACGAAGTTGCCTGAGGCTGTGGATCCGTTATTGTCAGCGCTCTTCAACGATCCTGACAGGGCGATTCGCGAGGATGCAGTCCGCGCGTTGGGCCAGATCGGCGATGCGCGCGCGGTGGAGTTCCTCGTGATGGTGATGAAAGAGCCGGGGTTGCGGCCGCTGGCGATCGAGGCGCTGGGCCGGATCGGCGATCGTCGTGCGGTACCGGTGCTGATCGATGTGCTCAAGGGGGTGGAGCGGCCGGAGGTTTCGCGGCCAATCGATGGCTGCGGCGATCGTTGGGATGAAGACATGCTGACATTGGGTGCAGCCGCCAAAGCATTGGGTGCGATCCGGGACGAGGCGGCCATCCCATCGCTCATGAAGGCGCTCCAATATACGGTGACGCGAGCGGACGCTGCCGACGCGCTGATTCGATTCGGGGGCACCGTGATTGCGCCGTTGCTAGCCCTGCTGGCCCGCGAGTCGGACGACAATATCCGTTACCATGTCAAAGACACGTTAGCTAAGGTGGGTTGGCGGCCTGGTCGTATCTAGTGGGCCACGGCTCAATTTTGAATGTTAAACTTTGAATTGATATCTCAGCACTCAGCACTGATTGTGCCTTAGGTCATCATGCTATGTCGAAAGAAACAATCGAGACACTAGTTTCTGAGCTGGTCCACGAAGAGGACTGGCGACGGATGCGAGCGACGGCAGCGTGCCTGTCTGGCGGGCCGCGCGCAGTGCAGGCGCTCATTCATGCGCTGCAGACCGGGTCGCCGGCATTGAAAGCTGAGGTTGCGGCTATGTTGGCGCGTGTGAACGATCCTCAGGCCGGCGTGCCGCTAGTCGGCTTACTTCGCGATGAGGATGAGTCTGTTCGCAAGGCCGGCGCATCAGCCTTGGAACACATGGCGGGGGTACTGGAGGAGACGACCGCGGCGGCGCTGGCCTCGCTGCTCTATGAATCAAAGGATGAGGGGATTCGTGTGGCGGCCTCGCAGTTGTTGGGGGTCATTCCGAATGCGATCGCGCCGCTCTGCGAGATGTTGACCCATCAAGACCCGGAAGCGCAGATCATGGCCGCGAAGATGTTGGAACATTTGCTCGATCCCCGCTCGGCGGACTCGTTCATCAATGCCATGGGGCAGCCGGCCGTTTGTGATATTGCCGTGCGGACGCTCAAGAAGTTGAGCGCGATTCGTGAACGCATCGACGAGGTGTTCGACGAGCTTCGTGCGATCGAGGAATTGAGTGAACGGGAAGAGGCTCGTATGAGCACCGTGATCAATCTTCTGGCCATCGGGCGCCCGAGCGTGGAGATTCTGATCGAGTACCTGGAGGATGACGATTGGCTGGTCCGTGAAGCCGCCGCCGATTTGCTGGGGAAGATCGGCGATGTCCGCGCGGTTGAGCCCTTGATGCAGCGGTTGCGGGTCGATAAAGATACGGGCGTGAAGGAGCTGGCGATGAAATCGTTGGGTTTGATCGGCGATGCCAGGCCAGCCCAGCTTTATATCGAGGCCATTCCCATTCGACCTTTGCGGGTCTATGCCATGGAAGCCTTGGCCAAAGTGAAAGATGTGGATGTGTTGCGGCCGTATAAAGAACTGTTCGATCGGTTGAGGACGGACCGGGACGGCTTGGTCGCGTACAATTCCGGGTTGATCGCGGACAAACTGGAAGCGCTTGATGGGACGCCAGTCGGGAGTCAGGGGGGGCAGGGCGACGATGAGTGATGAGATGCAGGCTGAACGGATCGAACAATTGATCGGGGCTCTGCGGGACGACAATGACGCGCTCCGTGACCATGCGATTGCCAGTTTGAGTCAAGTGGGCGAGGACGCGGTGGGGCCGCTGATCGGGCTTATGGCAGATGAAGATGTTCTCGTCCGTGAAGCGGCGACCAGCGCCATTGTGCGGATCGGTCCATCTGTCGTCGCTCCGTTGATCGAGGCGTTGGCGGACGATGAGTGGGCGATCCGCGAGCAGGCTGCGTCGGGATTGGGGAAGCTGAAGGACCCTCGGGGCGTCGATCCCCTCGTGAAGGCACTCAAGGACAAAGACGGCGCAGTGCGGACCGCCGCCGTGTGGGCGCTGGAGCTGGTCGGTGATGCGCGCGCGGTGCCTGGGTTGGTCGAGGCGCTGACCGATCACACGGTGCGTGAGGATGTGGCGCGCGTACTGAAGAAAATCGGCGATGCGCGGGCCGTGGACGCCTTGATCGATGGGCTGCTGGGCAGCAACTGGATGGTGCGGCGCCATGCGGCCGAAGCCTTGGGCAAGATCGGCGATGCCCGTGGAATCGACCCGTTGATCGAATCGCTCAAGGATGAAGACTGGCTCGTGCGGCGAAATGCCGCGGAGTCGCTCGCGCTGCTCGGGGCGAAGCAGGCCATCGACCCCTTGCTTCCGCTGCTCGAAGATGAGAATACGATGGTGCAGGAAACGGTCGAAGGTGTGCTAGCAAGTCTCGGATGGAACGCGAAGCCGTAATCTTTTTTTCGATGTAAAAGGAAATACAGAACATGGCGGATGAAGCACCTCCAAAACTTATTCAGATCGGTCCGAAGAGCGGCGTGAAGAAGGACGGATTCAATCTCGTCACGGAACGAGTCGTCGCGGTGAACCCCGAGGCAAAACAGGTCGAAGTCGAACTGTTGGCCTATGACGGGAAGACAGTCGTATTGGACGTCGATGATGAGGCGTTGGAAGAGCTGAAAAAGCTCAAGATAGGGGATGGTGCCACGATTCGCGTTGTCGAAGAAGGCGGGCGCCGGATCGCCAAGAGCTTTCGGATTCGCGCGAAGGACCTCAATGCGGCGCGAGCCGACGCGATGCTCTTGGATCTTAAAGATAGCCACTGGCTCAACCGCAAGTATGCGGCTGAAGTGCTCGGTGAGCTGAAAGAGGTTCGCGCCGTGCGGCCGTTGGTCGATGCATTGGCGGATGAAGTCGGTGATGTCCGGCAGCGCGCCTATGATTCCTTGATCAAGATCGGCGGGCCGGCGGTGTCTATGCTCGTGCCCTTGCTGGTGTCGGAGGAAGATGAAATCAGGCAATCGGTGACGGAAATTATCCGTAAAATCGGAAAGCCCGCCGTCGAGCCGTTGGCCACGGCGCTTGCCGAGGCCGACGACCGTCTGAAGGCGAGGGTGATGAAGGTGTTGGACCGGATGGGCTACAAGCCGAAAGTCAAAGATGAGGCCAAGGCAGTCGAAGCGCCGCGACTCACGTAACGCCGTCCTTACTTTACCTGGGAGGGGGCCTTACTCGGCCTCCCGACCGAAATGTGACGGAAGCCAAAGGCTGCGACCCGGTCTGATTCATAGACATTGCGCAAGTCGAAGAAGATCGGCTGGCGCAATGCGGTTTTCAGTCTGTCGAAATCGAGGGTTCGGAACTGATTCCATTCGGTCATGAGGATTAACGCGTCTGCTCCCTGGGCCGCCTCATAGGCGTCTTTGCAGGGAACGAGGCCCGAAACTATCTGACAGGCTTCCTCGAGCGCAGCGGGATCGTAGGCGCGAACGGTGGCGCCCTGTTTCATGAGTTCTTGCGCGATGGCCAGTGCCGGTGCATCCCGCAGGTCGTTCGTATTGGGTTTGAAGGACAGGCCCAACATCGCGAACGTCTTTCCCTTGAGTCCCCCAATCTCCTTCGTGATCTTTTCAATCATCCGGCCCCGTTGCTGTTCGTTGATGAGGGCGGCGGCGCCTGCGATTTGCATGGGATAGCCGACTCGTTCTCCCGTCTGTACGAGGGCTGCCAGATCTTTTGGAAAGCACGATCCACCGAACCCCGGTCCTGCGTGGAGAAACTTCGATCCAATCCGGTTGTCGAGCCCCATCCCTTTCGCCACCATCTGCACGTTGGCGCCCACCCGCTCGCAGACAGTCGCGATTTCGTTGATGAATGAAATTTTGGTGGCGAGGAAGGCGTTGGAGGCGTACTTGATCATTTCGGCAGTCGGGATGTCGGTCACGACGAACGGAGTTTCAATAAGATACAGCGGACGATAGAGATCTTTCATGATCGCAATCGCCTGCTCGCTGTCTGCGCCGATGACAACCCGATTCGGTCGCAAGAAGTCTTCGATGGCGGACCCCTCACGAAGAAACTCCGGGTTGGAGACGATGTCGAACCGGAATTTGTCTGATTGATTGGCGTTGATCACTTCACGCAGCTTTTCCCCGGTTCCCACCGGGACGGTCGCCTTGGTGACGATGACCTTGTACCCGGTCATGGTCCTGGCGATACCGCGACCGACTTCTTCTACATACGAAAGATCGGCAGATCCATCCGGTCGCGGTGGGGTTCCAACCGCAATGAAGATGACGAGAGCCTTGTCGACGGCTTTGGCGATGTCGGTGGTAAAGCTGATCCGGTTCTCTCTGATTCCTTTGGCGACGAGCTCCGTGATCCCCGGTTCGTAGAATGGCACATCGCCTTTCTC
>JACQEY010000161.1 GCA_016200355.1 Nitrospirota bacterium | reverse complement strand
GGGCGATCGGCGCCAGCACGAAGCAAGTGGAGCGATTAGTGTTGTGGGAAGCGGCTTATCTTGGATTGATCGGGGCTGCGTTGGGCGTTGCGGGAGGTTTGCTGCTCGCCCTGCTGCTCATCCACGTGATCAATAAACAGTCCTTTGGCTGGACGATCCAGATGACGGTTCCAGGCGGAGTGATTCTGCAAGCCGTAGGACTCGCACTCACGGCCGCCCTGGTAGCCGGCTACTGGCCAGCGCGCTGGGCCGCACGGCAACCGGTCATGGACGGATTGCGAGAAGAGTAAAGGAGCCGGTACACATGATCAGCCGATGGTTTGTCTATGCCGCCATGCGTGTACGATTGGCAAAGGTGAGCGGCATGTCATTGCGATCGGATGGCGCCACTGTCAACAACGGCCGCGCTCCGTATTCGACCTCCTGCGCCACCCAGAGAGTAGGAATTTGCTCGATGGCGATATTGTACAGGTTGACCGAGTCATTATAGAACTCACGCCGATCAGTAATGGTGTTTTCCAGCGCCGATATGCGCTGCTGAATAGCTAAGAATTCTTGATGGGCTTTCAGGTCTGGATACTGTTCGGCCACGGCAAAGAGCTTTCCTAAGGCACCGACGATCTGATTTTCCGCCTGTGCTTTGTCGTCGATACTCACCCCTGCGCTATACGCAGGGCGGGCGTTGGTCACGGATTCCAGAGTTTCCTGCTCGTGCGTCATGTAGCTATTACAGACCTCGACAAGCTTGGGAAGCTCATCATGCCGCTGCTTCAGGATGACATCGATATTTGACCAGGCCTTGTCGATGTTATTGGCAAGGCGAACCAGCATGTTGTAGACGCCCACCACATAGGCAACGAGCACAATCAGTCCAATCACGAGCAGGCTTCCGATCAGCAAGGTGCTATTCATGGATGTTCTCCTTTGGGACTGACGATTACGATACGGCCGTCAGATAGTATTTGAAGATGACGATTAAGCAGGTTGCGGCCAGTGCCACGCCTCCCGCCCCATAGGCCAACATCTGCCACCGCAATCGGGACATTTCATGGTGAGCATCGCATTCAAACGGTAGCAAGAATCGAACAGGTGTCAACGCGAATGCGCTTATAATCGCCTTGAAAAACAGAGGCTTCAGCAGGATCGTCAGCGAGCAATCATGCAGCAGGGCGAATCAGATGACAGGCCTAGTCGACATGCTGCTGTAGCCTGTCGCTGGGCAGCAAGGCAGCCTGTAGTAGAAGGGCTCCGAAAAGAATGAGGAGAGGTTGAAGCGTGAGCTAAATGCTAACCGGTTGTTGGTAGTCCACTTCGATTTTAAATCCCAGATCCTCAATCATACCCCAGACTTCTGGGGCCGGCTGCCCTGGAGTCGTGAGGTAGCCGTTCACGAAGATGGAGTCGGCTGGATAGAGCGCCAAGGGCTGGAGGCTGCGGAGGTTGTGTTCGCGGCCTCCGGCCACGCGGAGTTCGGTGCGTGGGTGTAGGAACCGGAAGAGGCAAAGGACTTTCAAGCATCGTTGAGGAGTGAGGTGGTCGCAGTTCTCTAGCGGCGTGCCTGTCGCCGGGTGGAGTGTGTTGAGCGGAATTGAGTCCGGCTTTACCTCGATCAGTGCCATCGCTAGGTCGATGAGGTCTTCGTCCTTCTCTCCCATTCCCACGATCCCGCCGGAACAGATTTCCAAGCCAGCTGCACGAGCATTCCGAATCGTGGAAAGACGATCCTGGAACGTATGCGTGGTGCAGATAGAGGTGTGAAAGGCTTCGCTCGTGTTCAGGTTGTGGTTCACCCGATCGACTCCCGCCGCCTTCAGTCTCCTGGCCTGTTGTTCATTCATGAGGCCCAGCGAGCAGCAAATCTGAATCGGGATCTCCTGCTTGATCGAGCGAACGGCTCCTGCGATTTCATCGATTTCCCGATCCAAGGGACTCCGGCCGCTGATGACGATGCAATAGCGTTGGGCCTTCGAGGCCGCAGCCTGCCGGGCTCCGTCGATCATCTGTTGTTGGGGCACGAGGTTATAGCGCTCGATGGGGGCGGTGGAGATGGCAGATTGGGAACAGTAGTGACAGTCTTCCTGGCAGGCTCCGCTTTTGGCGTTCTGCAACATCTGGAGGCGAACGGTTTTGCCGAAATAACGGGACCGGACGGTAAAGGCGGCTTGGAGGAGTCCCAGCAACTGTTCATCCGGAGTATCAAGCACGGCCTGGCATTCGCTCCTGGTCAGCGTCTCGTCGCGCAAGGCTTTGGTAGCGAAATCCTGATAGTCGACCATGGGATACTCCATCATCTTATGAAGTTGATTGACCGCGATGCGGGTGGCTGTGCGTCTAGGCTGGCAGAAAACCTACACGGTTTCGAAGGGAGAAGCAATGCCTTGGTAGGGAACTGCTGAGATTGGGAGGGGGGCACTGTCTTGATCGGGGACCGTTTGACCGGTGTTCGGCAAGGGCAGTGCAACCAATGTATTCCAGGTTCCACAGCGACGGCAGCGTCCAGACCATTCGGTCGACTCTTGGTGGCAGGCGGTGCAGACATAGGGAACGACCACACGTTTCTTGAAATGGAGGGCTTTCTTAAGTTCGGCGACGGCCTCTTCCATCTGCTGCTTGCGCAAATAGAGATTAGCCATGATCTTATGGTAATCGGCTAATTGGTCCTGTACTCCTTCGACGGTTGAGAGGATGTCGAAGGCTTCGTCAACCATTTCGAGTCGGTAGTAGAGCTTGCCTAAATAGAACTGCAGGGCAGGGTTGGTCGGGTCTTGCCGGAGAGCTTCCTGATAGACACGGATAATCTCGCTGGGTTCGCCTTGTTCGAGAAAGAGCTCTTCGAGGCGGTGCAGGATGATGTTGCTACGGGTCTTGGCATAGATCTTCTTGAGAATTTCTACGGCTTGCTTGGTCTTGCCTTCCCGGATCAATATTTCGCCGATGCCGACGTAGGCCGGTAAGAACGTCCGGTCTTTCTTAATGGCGCCGCGGAAGTAGCGCCGTGCCTTATCGGGATGGCCTCGTTCCAGCAGTTGGCGTCCGACTTCGTACGTGCAGCCAGTGAGGAGTTGGGCCTCGGCCTTGCGTTCCGGTTCAGGCAGGTTGGCTTTCAGGAGACGATGTTGGATTTCGAGCGCCTCGCTCCACTTTTCGAGCCGGATCAACAGATCGCGCTTGCGGATGAGCGCGGTGAGGTTATCCGGTTCGACCTTGAGCATTTTGTGCAGGGTCTGCAAGGCGTCCTCATAGCGCTTGGCGCCCTCTAAGTCGTTGGCCAATTCCAGCAGAATTTCGATGTTGCGCTCGTCGACGCGATTCGCTCGTTGATGGAGGCGGATCGCCTCAGCAAAGTTGTTTTCCACGCGGTAAATGTTTCCCAGCCAGAGCAGCGAATCGACACGATTCGGGTCCATGGCGAGCGCTCGCTCAAATAGGCCGATGGCTTCGACGGTGCGTTTTGACATGATGGCGTGGGTGCCTTCACGATGGAGGGCATCGATTTTTTCTTTGCGCCGCAACAGCCGCGTGCTGCGCCAGTTGCCAATGACGTGGGCGGTTTGCCGCATGCCGACTGCCAAGGCCACGAGCACAGCGCCGACCGCCATGGAAAAGACAACGAGCGTGACGGGGCTCAGTTCGAATTGGAGGGAGGGACTGGTCCGGACTGTGATTGCCCCGGGATTCAACTCGCGGGCATAGCTGTAGAGGAAGATTCCGGCGCTGACGAGGAAGATGGTGGTGAGCAGTCGGAGCATCGATCTAGGCCTTTGTTTTTGTCAGTGCCTTTTTCCGCTTCATGGGCTTTGGGGTCGCGGCCGGTTGTGTGGTCGGCGGTTCGCCTGGGATGGCGATGTGTTTTGCGTCAGCCCACAACCGTTCGAGTGCGTAATGGTTCCGGACATCCTGCCTGAAAATATGGGCGATGACATCGCCAAAGTCCATCAGAACCCACTGGGAGGACCGCATGCCTTCGACGCCCAGCGGTTTGGAGCCGGAGCGAGAGAGGGTATCGTCGATATAATCTCCGATGGCACTCGCTTGGCGATCCGAATCCGCAGAGCCTATGACCAGGTAGTCGGCAACGGAGGTCAACGGCGCTACCTGGAGGACGAGAACGTCGGTGGCCTTCTTATCGAGCATGGCCCGGGCAATGGCGAGGGCCGTGGACCTAGCTGTTCGTGCGATTACGGTCCTCTTGGTAGAGATGATGTTGAAGTATATAAGATTCCACTAGGGGCGGCAACAGATTTGCCACCGGGAGCCCTTGACGGATTCGCGAGCGAATGTCCGATGCGGAGATCGCGGAGGGCGGTAGTTTGAGGCAGATCAGGCCCTGTGTTCCGAGCGGCGCCTCGATTCGGGAAATCCGTTCCGCATCGAGGTCCGCCAGCGAGGGATAGGGAATCGGTGGAAGCCGTGCGACGGTTGAGAGGGAACGAAACGACAGGCCTGGCCGGGAGAGGACGACGAAGCGGCAGAGCCCTAGCAATGTCTGTGGCTCACGCCAGGATGGAAAATCCAGGAAGGCATCGAGTCCGATCAAGAAAAAGAGCTGGGTCTGCGCTCCATATTCTTGCTGCAACAGACGAATGGTATCGATGGAGTAGGATTTGCCAGGCCGCCTGATTTCCACATCTGAGATGGCGAGAGAGGGGTCTGAGGCGATGGCAAGGCGGACCATCTCATAGCGGTCTTGGGCCGGCGCCAGATTGTCGTTCGGTTTATGGGGAGGATGACTTGTGGGAATGAAGAGAATCTGGTCGAGCCCGAGCGCTTCACATGCCTGGCGCGCAATGGCCAGGTGACCATTATGCACGGGGTTGAAACTGCCGCCGAGGAGGCCGAGACGAAGGGGGCCAGAGTGCTGAGATTCAGAATCTGGTGACATCATTTCTCAGCACTCAGCACTCACGTCTAGAGTATCACCAGGTTGTCCCGGTGGATGACTTCTTCGTATTCCTGTGGGCCGAGCTGCTGCTGGATCTCGGTCGTTTTGAGCCCTTTGATCCGCGCCAAGGTGCCGGAGGAGAAGTTCACGAGTCCTTTGGCAAACTCTTTGCCGTCCTGGTCGAGGCAACTGACTGCATCTCCCGTATCGAAGGGACCGCTGACATCCAGAATGCCTGAAGCCAACAAGCTCTTGCCCCGTTGTGCCAGCGCTTCGACGGCTCCAGGGTCGAGTGTCAGTGTTCCTCGCGGTCTGAGGGTGAAGGCGATCCAATGTTTGCGGCTGGTAAAGCGACGTTCCTTCGCAAGGAAGAGACTGCCGCCAGGGCCTCCTGCCAATACCTTTGGAAGGAGGCCGGCTTCTTGCCCGTTCAAGATCAAGGTGGCCACGCCATACTCACTGACTTTCTTGGCAGCCCGGATTTTCGTGGCCATGCCCCCAGTTCCCTCGAACGTGGTGGAGACACCGGCTTGTTCCTCGATCTCTTTGGTAATGTCAGGGATCAGCGGGATCAGCGTGGCTGCGGGGTTCTTGCGCGGGTCCTCGGTAAATAGGCCGTCGATATCGGAGAGGATGATCAGCAGTTCCGCGTCAACCAGATGGGCCACGTCTGCAGCCAAGGCATCGTTGTCTCCCACGCGAATTTCATCCACGGCAACCGTATCGTTTTCGTTGATGATGGGGATGACACCAAACCCGATCAGCGCGCTGAGGGTGTGGCGCGCATTGAGGAACCGCCGCCGATCGGCGAGATCGTGGTGAGTCAGTAGGATTTGCGCCACCTTGACACCGAGCCGCTCAAAAGATTTTTCGTACGCCCACATGAGTCGGCTTTGGCCGACCGCCGCAGCTGCCTGCTTTACGGGGAGGCTTTTGGGGTATTCCTTCAGGCCTAATTTTTTGATGCCGGAGACAATCGCCCCGGAGGAGACGATCAAGACTTCACGTCCGTTCGATCGAAGTGCCGCGATCTCGTCTGCGAGCCGATCGATCCGTTCGGGGCGCAACCCGGTGTCTCGGGACGCGACGAGACTGCTCCCGATTTTGATGACGACGCGGGTGGCTTGTTTTAGGAGCTGATCTCGCATGGTGTGGCTCGAAGTTGTGCAACCTGCTGCCCCACATAATTGACGAGTTCCGTCAACCCTTCTCTCGTGGCGGAAGAAATCGGGAGGTACGTATAGCGATGGCGCTTGCAATACTTCTGCAACTCGCGCAGGCGTGCGCCCTCTCCGACCACATCGATTTTCGTGGCGATAACTGCGAAGGGGCGTGTGATGATCGGCTCATCGTAGGCGGCTAGTTCCCGACGCATGATCTCGAAGCTCTTGACGGGCTCCTCGGGGGCCCATTCCGACACGTCGATCATGTATAGCAAAAACGACGTGCGTTCGATATGCCGGAGAAATTGGAGTCCAAGCCCCTTGCCTTCATGGGCGCCTTCGATGATCCCGGGAATGTCTGCAACGGCGAAACTCCCTTCTTCTCCCCAACGAACAATCCCCAGATTCGGCGTCAGTGTGGTGAAGGGATAATCGGCAATTTTAGGTCGTGCGGCCGAGATTGCGGCAATGAGCGTTGATTTTCCGGCGTTCGGAAACCCCACGAGCCCGACGTCGGCCAACAGCTTCAGCTCAAGTCTCAGAGACCGTTCTTCGCCTTCCGTGCCGGTTTCAAATTCCGTGGGCGTGCGGTTGGTCGAGGTCGCGAAATGGTTATTCCCTCGGCCCCCCCGTCCCCCGTGAGCTGCCACAAATCTCTGCCCATCGGTAACCAGATCGGCCAGCACCTCACCTGTTTGATCATCGAAGATGACGGTACCGACGGGAATGGCCACCACGACATCCTCGCCGGTTCTTCCGGAACAATTGGCGGCGCCTCCCTGGCGACCGACTTCTGCTTCGTAGTGTTTTTGGTACCGGAGGTCCAGAAGCGTGGTCATGCGAGACGACGCTTCAAACACGACATTACCGCCGTGGCCTCCGTCGCCGCCGTCCGGCCCGCTGTGATACGAATACGGACTTCATCGACAAACATCGGCGCACCGTTTCTTCAGTGTGAAGGCTGTGAGATCATTGCCTGCAAGGAACATCCCGTTGCACTTACAGTCATGCCGGGAGTCCTCGCAGGTAACGAAGTTGTGACGAGAAAAGAAGAAAAGAAAGTACTATGAAATCGAAGGCGCGGAGTAGACGCTGACCTTTTGCCGTCCACGGCCGCGTTCGAACTTCACAGTCCCTGTGATGCGGGCGAAGAGGGTGTGGTCTTTTCCGAGGCCTACGTTGAAACCGGGGAAAAACTTTGTCCCTCGTTGACGGACCAGGATTGATCCGGCCGTGACGGTCTCTCCGCCGTAAGCCTTGACCCCAAGGTATTGCGGATTGCTATCGCGCCCATTTCTAGTCGATCCGCCGCCTTTATTTGTTGCCATGGCTGATCCTCGTTAGGCCGTTTCGATGCCGGTAATGCGCAATTTGGTGAAGCCCTGGCGATGGCCATTGGTCCGCCGATAGTTTTTGCGCCGTTGCTTCTTGAAGATGGTGATGGAGCGGGTTCGGCCTTGGCCGATGATCTCGGCTTTGACGCTGGCCCCTTTGACCAACGGTTGCCCGAATTCTACGCCCTTCTCGCCGTGGACCAGCCGAACCTGGCCGAGTTCGATTGTCCCCCCAACCTCGCCGGGAAGGGACTCTACTTGGACCAATGATCCAGTTTCGACCCGATATTGCTTGCCGCCTGTCTCAATGATTGCATACATAAGCTACTGTCTCCGTTACAGAAGATGACTGTGTAACATACGGATTTGAAGCCTGTCAAGGTAAAGGCATGCCTCTTCCCTGAGGTTTCGCCTCGCGGGGTTCTCCTGCCCCTCCCTCCTTCGGGTTAGCCTATTTGTAGGCTATCCTGCTCTGGCTTCTGGGCGTATGGTGTTGTTCTATTGGTAAGCCATTTTATGGATTGGAGATAATAATGGCTGCATCACCGAAGCCTCGTCCTTCCAAGCCGGGAAGCGTTCGATTCGTGCTTCGTCCCTATCGGCGCATACCAACCCAGCTCGTTCTTTACTATCTCAGCGGGGGATGTGTGGGGAAGGGTATCGCGACCAATCTGTCCCAATCCGGGATGCGCATTCAAGGTGAACATACGGTTAAACCAGGTCTTGATCTGGCGTTGCGCCTCACGCTCTCGGACGGCGGCCCGACGATAGAAGTTGAACGAGCAACGGTTCGGTGGGTGAATGGATATGATTTCGGCCTGGACTTTGTCCGGCTCAGTCCATTGGCCACGAAACATATCAGCGATGTGTTGAGCCAGCATATTCGCGCCCCTCAGTCGTCTGCCTGAGCGCGCTCCCGTTGCTCATACTCGTCTCTGGCCAGGCCCTGCCCAGTTGCTTGACGCTTCTTCCAGCCCGCTGCTATATTTCGATTTCACCGTTCGATGATTCACATGCTCGCCTGCATTGCCCATGCTTGAGCCACAAGGAAAAATTTGGATGGACGGTTCGTTCGTCACTTGGGCGGACGCGCATGTCCATGTGATGACCCATTCGCTCCATTATGGGCTGGCTGTGTTCGAGGGAATTCGTTGTTATAAGGGGAAGTCCGGCTCTGCGATTTTTCGACTACAAGATCATGTCGATCGGCTGTTCGATTCCGCCCATATCGGCATGATGCAGATGCCTTTCGACAAGAAGCAGGTTGCAGCAGCCATTGTGGAGACCGTCAGGGTCAATAAGCTGGAGGCCTGCTATATCCGCCCGCTCGTTTATATTGGGGATGGAGCGATGGGAGTCTATCCTGGCGACAATCCAATCAAACTGGCAATCGCTGCCTGGACATGGGGCGCCTACCTCGGGGACGAGGCACTCGCGAATGGAATGCGGGCCCGCGTGTCGTCGTTCACTCGCCATCACGTCAATGTTTCGATGACAAGAGGGAAGATTTCCGGCTACTACGTGAACTCCATTCTTGCAAAGCGGGAAGCAAAAGCGGACGGGTACGATGAAGCCATTTTGCTCGATACCGCAGGATATGTGTCCGAGGGGACAGGGGAGAATATCTTCATTGTGCGTAAGGGACAGATTAAGACCACGCCGCTTACCTCAATTCTCGACGGCATTACCAGAAGCTCCGTCATCGATTTGGCGAGGGAACAACGTATCTCCGTGGTGGAGGAGCGCTTCACGCGCGATGATATGTATATCGCCGATGAAGTATTCGTGACCGGGACTGCTGCCGAACTGACTCCGGTGCGGGAGATCGACAACCGCCGCATTGGAACTGGTACGCCAGGTCCGATCACGCAAGCTCTGCAGAAGGCCTTCTTTTCCATCGTGCGTGGGGAGGACCCTTCCCACGAAGCGTGGCTCACCAGGATTTAGTAAGGCGCTGAATAGGTTCAGTCCTTATCTCCCCATTCCCCGCTCGGCATTCTTTACGCTCGTGAAGCGTGAGAACTGGCTGGTTTGTCTGGTTCATCTGGTTAGCTTCGTTCAATCAAACAAATGAGACAAACCAAACACACAAAATGAGCTAGGGCCTGGCCCGGGGACAGGGCAAACGCTATGGCCGTTCGAGCATCCGCGGCAACCAGATGAATCTTGGTGGTCCATCCGCCGCGGGACTGGCCAATGGCTTGCGGGCCGTTTTTTTTAACGCCCCCGTGCCATCCGGATGGACCTTGACGATGGTACTGTCCAAGGCCACGGCTTCGATCTTCACGCGGATGATCTGCGCGTGTTGCAACTGTGCAAAGACGCGATCCAGTACCCCGCTCTTCGACCAACGATTCATGCGCGTATAGATGGTGTGCCAGTTGCCGAATCGCTTGGGCAGACCGCGCCATTTGCAACCCTGCGCGGCGACGTACAAGATGGCGTTCAGAGCGTGCAGATTGTCGAGCGTCACGTTGCCGCGTTGGGTCGGCAAACAC
>JACQEY010000156.1 GCA_016200355.1 Nitrospirota bacterium | reverse complement strand
CGTCGCCGGCGCGGCACATTACCCAAAGTTTTTGAACGAGGTAATCGCGCAAGCGCAAGCCGCCGCCGCGCGCGCCGCGACGATTCTCGCGAAAGACAAATTGCACGCGGGCGGCATCGTCGCGCAGGTGGACGCGACGAAATGCACCGGCTGCCTTACGTGCGTGCGGATTTGCCCGTATCGCGTTCCGCGCATTGAGCCGACGCAACTCGCGGTCGGCGGCATTTACGGCGCGGCGCACATCGAAGCCGCCGCGTGTCAAGGGTGCGGCATCTGCGCGGCGGAGTGTCCAGCGAAGGCGATTCAGTTGCTGCATTTCAAGGACGGGCAGGTGGTGGCGAAAGTGGAGGCGTTGTTTGCGGTGAGGGAGTTGGTCGCGGTGTGAAAGACAACAACGAATTTGGGATGGAACGAATGATGGAGCAAAGCCGCCGGGCGTTGCAAACGCCCGTCTCAAACAGGTGGAAACCCGATTAATCGGGTTGGAGGCCGCCACGAGCACGCTTTGAGCGTGCTTGCACCTGCCTGAGCCGTCGGGTTTCAACCGACGGCGAAGGTGGAGGCAATGTTTGCGCCATGCGAGTTGGTGGCAATGAAGGCAACGCTGTGGGAGATACTGCCATGAGACGCCTTCTCTATCTTGCGTTTGGTTGGGTTCTGGTCGCCTGCAACTTTTTTCCTGCTCCACCGACCGTCACAGTTTCTCCTGTGCCAACACAAATAGCCGCGCCCACATTCACACCAACCGCTTTTGGAACAATCCCTGCTAGCATACCTAAACCTACTTTGGCCGGTTCCCCGACACCTAATGGAAAAACAAAGACGCCTGTGTCAATCAGTCTGATTAAAAAAGTGCTCATAACCACAGACGCAGAAGGCGGTTCGGCAAGGCCAGAGATTGCGGCGACTGCAACCAGAGTGTTTGTCCTGTATCTTGGTAACATTGCCGCGGGGAGCAACAGAACATTCAGTTTGAAAATCTACGACAACAATGTTGATAGGATGATCGCTTCCAAAGTATTAGTATCAACAACTCCAGAGTATGGCGGACCCACAGACATTCGCGTGGCTTCCGATGGTCAATTTCTCTATGCATTCTATGAGACGCACAAGCCCACTGTGCCTGCTACGGCGATGACCTATCTCTGGGGAGCAAAATATGCTCTGGACGACAGATTTGATCGAGTCGCGTATACGTCAGCACCCATCGCAAGCAGTAGACCTTTATCAGAACTTGGAAATGGAGGGGAATTGCTTGATGATCCTGCACCTTTGATCGGACCTGACTCTGTGTTTGTAGTTACGCGTCTTAAATATTCCTTGTCCATGTCTGGCAAGACGATTTACAGAGTGCGAGAGTTCAGCAAGCATGATTTGACCAAGTTAACCCAGTTCGACCTCGATTTGTCTGACGCGACTGATGGGCGGGCGCGCGTGGCAAGCCTTTTATTCTGGAACAACAGCATTCTGATGGCTCTTCCGACGACTGTTTCAGACCGCGGCATAAATGAGAATGTTGACGACGGTGCGCTTTCGGACATTCTTCTGGTAAGGATTCGACAAAATTGGACCTTCGATCCTCAAAAGGACGTTAAAACTCTTTCTGCCGAGACCAATGATAGGGAGAACTACGTCTCTGGCTTCAAGACCGATGGCAAATATTTCTACATCACTTTCAAGCAAGCCACCGGTAACCCGCCATCAGGAGAGCAGGTCGCCTGGATCAA
>JACQEY010000008.1 GCA_016200355.1 Nitrospirota bacterium | reverse complement strand
GCAGTTACATGTTCCCGGAGGATTTACGAGACCCCGAGAGCTCGACATGCCCCGTTGACGTTAGTATCCCCGTCGAAACCGGTCGCCCCCTTTGTTCAGGTTGTTGAAAACAACCGCCAGCGGCGTTCTCGCATCGCTCAATGCCTCAACGTACTGGAAAGTACGCCTCGGCATTTTGCTTGCTGCGGTCTTGCTGGACGGCCATTTTGAACAACCTGCCAGGATGAAGCAGGCTCGTCCGTTCCAATCCAGCTTCTTTCAGATGCTCATGATACCGCACGGGTCAAGGAAATGTCATACTGAAACGCAAAAGAGAAGGCGGCGTACTCCTGATGTGGAGTGCGCCGCCTTCTCTTTTATATGCCAGATGTGCGATCTGACGATCGTAAGATGTTACCTGACGGCTGACTTCAAGATTTTGCCTGCCGAAAACTTCGGGACTTTGGCTGCGGGAATCCGCAACGCCTCACCGGTTCTTGGATTCCGCCCGAGCCGAGCCTTCCGCTTGGCTACCGTAAAGGTTCCAAAATTCACCAGCGAGACGCGCTGCCCCTTCTTCAGGGATGTGGTCACCGCTCCGGTGAAGGCCTGTAATGCAGTGCCTGCCGCAATCTTCGTGATGCCGGCGGATGCTGCCATCTTTGCGATCAGCTCTTCTTTCGTCATCGTACCCCTCCTATTTTTGAGTTGAACTACGCGACTCCTTGCACCGACGTTTGCTGTTACCGCACTCACATGAGTCCAGTCTTCCGGGAGTGTGCACAGACATATCAGGCCTCTCGCGTCTGCGCGGTCTTATTCTTTTTCATGGGAATGTGCAAGTCATGGATCTTCTTTCTGAGGGTATTGCGATTCAACCCCAACAGTTCTGCCGCCTGGATCTGGTTGCCTCTGGTTTCCTGAAGTGCTTTAGTGATCAAGGGGCGTTCAATGGCACTGATCAACATGGGGTGCAGGTTCTGCCCAGAACCGTTTCGCATTCCTTTTACAAAGTCCCCCATCTTCCATTCGAGATAATCCTCAAGGGATAGGGCTTCTTTCCCATTGGCTTCCGCCGTTTTCTGTCGCGCCATCGCTAGCATGAACTTGGAGGCTCGTTTCAGTACAGTCCGAGAACCGACGATCACCAATGTGTGTGTGTGATCGATGTTGGTAGGTATGACGGAGGTTTCACCGGATGAGCCTGGCTTCAATTCGACGATGACCGCATCAAACGTGCGCCGAGTCACGTCCTTCGGTAGCGTGGACGAATATTTCGCTACAGTCACGGACGCATCTTTGAACGCGTGCTTGAACTGACTCTGGATGTCCGGGTCGCCACTGAGCAGCAAAATACTGAAGACAGATGACGTATGCGACATGAAAATTCCAGGAGAAAAGCCGGTGAAGAGTGCTGATTATTGCCCAGAGCCAATTTGATGTCAACCGGGAAAATATCGAGGGAGCGGCTCTTGTTGGTTTGAGCACAGAAAATAGGAAAATTTTCTCTCACTGGGTGAGCAGTCTTGCCCTATCAAGTGAGGATCGATGTCGTGAGAGAAACACTTCACGGGTCCGACTGTTTCTGTGCCATGCCCATTTCGTTCGGCTAGCATGAACACGGAGCAGTCCTCGCGCACGATTCGTTCCTGGCCAGTACAGGCGATGCGTTCGAGCAGGCAGCGGAACAATATGCTGACACGCGAGAATTTCGAGAGTGCGCAGATGTGGGACAGGCTGGTCTGTCTGGTTGATCTGGCGAGTCTCATGCAACCAAATAAACCAGACATGCCGAACAAACCGAATGAACTAGTCGAGCTGGCGAACTATTTCAGCATTCCGTTGAGGTTACGCTCTTGGGACATTCAGGGAGAGCTAGCTTGACAGCAGGGCCTTTCATGAAGTATAAGGCAGGACATGCAGTTTAATTCCTACCGGAATACTCATGTATGAAAGTATCTCTTAGAGCAACCTATGGAATCATGGCGGCTGTCGACTTAGCGATGCATCTCGGGACAGCGCCGGTCCAAGCGAAATCAATTGCACGTCGACAAGCCATCCCTGCCCGTTTTCTTGAACAGGTTCTTCATGGGATGAAGAAGGCCGGTCTCGTATCGAGCCTTCGAGGGGCTCAAGGGGGGTACGTGCTTTCGAAGAAACCATCCGAGGTATCGGTCGTCGAGATTCTCGAGGCACTTGATGGTCCCCTTTCGCTCCCGAGCGGCGGAGCTGGCCGTGCACAGGGGCGGCGACTCAGTAAACCAGAGCTTCTGCTTGGGAAGGTTTGGGAGCAGGTCTATCAAGCAGAGCGCCATGTGCTCGAAGCCATCAGCGTGGAAGAATTAGCCGGGCAGCAGCGAGTGCTTGAGCAAGAGCGGTCGTTGATGTACCACATTTGAGGTCACCCATGAGTCGCACACCACTCAGCACGGTTCCTATCAAGACAGAGCCCATTCCTCCTGCCGTTATCGAGGAGATCGAGACATTCGAAGCTGAGGCGATGCGCATGGTTTCGGGCGACGTCTCGGCCGATCTGTTTAGGCCCTTCCGTCTCCAGTACGGCATTTATGGTCAACGGCAAGCCGGTGTCCAGATGGTCCGTATCAAGATCCCGTTCGGTGGGCTGACGGCGAATCAGCTGCGCCGGGTTGCAGAAATAACCGAGCAATATGCCACCGGCGTCGGGCATGTCACCACGCGCCAGGATATCCAGCTCCATTTTGTTGAATTAAAGGATGTGCCGACGATCATGCGCGGGCTTGCTGAGGTCGGCGTGACTACCAGAGAAGCTTGCGCCAACACAGTTCGCAATGTGACGGCTTGTCACCTTGCCGGGGTCTGCCAGGGGGAAGTGTTCGACGTGACGCCCTATGCGAAAACCGTCGCGCTCCATCTCTTGCGGAATCCGCTTAACCAGAGCCTCCCTCGGAAATTTAAAATTGCCTTCTCCGGTTGCAAACGGGACTGCGCGCTGACACCGATTCACGATATCGGGCTTCTCGCAGTCAAGCGTGCGGATGGAGTCATCGGTTTTCGCATGGTCGCCGGTGGCGGTCTCGGTTCAGCTCCCAGGATTGCTCAGGTTCTTCGGGAGTTCACCCCGATGGATGAGCTTATCCCAAGCGTGGAAGCCGTGATTCGGGTGTTCGACACTTTGGGCAATCGAAAAAACCGCACGAAGGCTCGGATGAAGTTTGTGATCGAAAAGTTGGGCTTCCAGGAATTCAAACGTCGCTGGGAAGAGGCCTACGTGTCGATGGGGCATGCTCGCCCGACCCATGAGCCCATGAAGTTATTGTCGTATCCGGATGAACCAGTTCCTCTCATCATGCCGATGTCGAATGGGTCGAAGCAGGCGGCGGTGCAGACCAATGGGCATGTAAACGGCGCACCGGCGGAGACGCCGTTTGAGATGTGGCGACGAACCAATGTGGTGCGTCAGAAGCAAGAAGGGTACGTCGCCGCAGTGACCAAATTATTCATGGGCGATCTTACGGCAGAGCAGATGCTGCTTATCGCCGACCTTGCGGATCGTTATTCCAATGGCAACATTCGAACGACGATCAATCAAAATATGATCATTCGATGGATACCGGAGTCGCGCATCGCCGACCTCTATGCCGACTTGGCCTCACAGGGCTTGGCCGATCCCGGCGCCGAACTGGTCGAAGATATTATCGCCTGTCCCGGCACCGATACGTGTGGGCTGGGGATCACATCCTCCAAGGGGCTCGCGCGAGCCTTGGCAGAGGTATTTCCGGCTGGGCGGGTTCCCGAGGATCTGAAGGATGTGACGGTCAAGATCAGCGGGTGCCACAACTCCTGCGCCCAACACCATATTGCTACGATCGGTTTGCACGGAGTGGGGAAGCGCATTGGCGAGCACGTCGCGCCCTTCTATGAATTGCATTTGGGCGGACGGGTCAACGGGACAGCGAAGATCGGACAGATGGTGGTCAAGTTGCCGGCCAAGAGCGTATCGGCTGCGATCACGCACTTGATTGACGTCTATCGGCGTGACCGTCTCTCCGGGGAAGGGCTGCCTGCCTTCATCGATCGTGTCGGGAAGATCAAGCTCAAGGATGAATTGATCCCGTACACCATCGTTCCATCCTTTCAAGACGATGCGACGTTTTACTACGACTGGGAAGGAGAAGCAGAGTTTGTCTTGGAGGACCTTGGGCCTGGTGAATGTGCGGGTGGCGCGCTTGAAATGATCGAAAACGGCATTCTCGAAGCCGACCAGGAGCTGTATCAGGCAAAACTGCTTGTCGATAACCATCAATATTCTGTCTCGGTGAATAAGTCGTATCGCGCCGTGTTGGCCGCTGCCAAGGCGTTGCTTGTCACGGAAGGACTTGAGCCTTCGACGGATGCGGAAACCTTCATCGAATTCGATAGCCGGATCGCACAAAAAGGCATTGTGCCAGCAATGTATCGGGAACTGAGGAAGCGGGTTGGCGATTTAGGACCCAAGGACACAACGGGCGAATCGGCCCGCGAAAAGATGGCCTTTGCCAAGGGATTCGTCGATGCCTGTCGTGCCGCCACGGAGCAGATGGGCAAAGATCTTAAATTGGCGCCGGTGGACAAGGCAGCAGGGGTCACGACCAATGCGGCATCCGAGGTCAAGCCGGCTGTCGTTTCTGTGGCCGCACCTGCGGCATCCAGCGCACCGGTCTACGACTTGCGCGGGGTTGCCTGTCCCATGAATTATGTGAAGACCAAGCTGAAGCTGGAGATGATGGATGCGGGCGAACGTTTGGAAGTCTGGCTCGATGCGGGCGAACCTATCAAGAACGTGCCCATGAGTTTGAAAAATGACGGACATATGTTGCTGCTGCAGGAACCACTCGAAGCCGCCGCGGATCATTATCGGATTTTGATCGAAAAAGTAGAATAGTGCGGCGGAGGGATGTTCCCATTGCTCGCGCAACGCGCACGATGAAGCGGTGCTCGTTGGACGCGCGCAGTCGGGAATCATCCCTCTCGCCGCGTGAAGTGTGAGTGAGCGTGGAAAGAGCCTAATGGCAAATATCTCATCAGAGGAATTGAAGGCCTGGGGCGAGTCGTTCGAAGCGAAGCAGCCGCAAGAGGTGCTGGCTGCTTCGCTTGAGCGGTACGCGCCGAAGATCGTGCTCGCCTGTAGTTTCGGGGCGGAGGATGTCGCGCTCGTGGACATGGTCCACCGCATCAATCCATCAGTGCCGCTCTTCTATCTCGACACGAATTTTCTTTTTCCCGAAACCTATGCCACGCGCGATCGCGTGATTGAGCGCTATGGGCTGCAGCCGAAGCAGGTCATCCAGGTGAAGTCGTTGCTCACACCGGAGCAACAAGCGGCCCAGTATGGTGACGCCCTCTGGACGCGCCAGCCCGATCAATGTTGTGAGTTGCGCAAAGTGGAGCCGCTCATTCGAGTGCTCAAGGGATTCGATGCCTGGATCACCGGGATCAGGCGGGATCAGTCTTCCACGAGAGCCAATGCAAAACTGATCGAGTGGGACCAGAAATTTCAGTTGGTTAAAGTCAATCCGCTCGCGAAGTGGACGTGGGAGGATGTGTGGACCTACATTCGCGTCCACGAAATTCCCTACAACGAATTGCATGACCGCAATTATCCCAGTATCGGCTGCACCCACTGCACGAGCCCGGTGATGTCCGGCGAAGACTCCCGCGCAGGACGGTGGAAAAACTTTACCAAAACCGAGTGCGGGTTACACAAGGCTTCGTGATGTCGATGCAGGATTTGATCGCCAAGATTGCGAAGGGGCCGCGAGCTGCTAAGGATCTCACCTGGGACGAAGCGAAGCAAGCGATGAGGGCGCTCATTGAAGGAGACGCCACGCCGGCGCAGGTGGGGGCCTTTCTCATGGCCATGCGGATCAAGCTGGAGTCCGTCACCGAACTGGCCTCGATGACCGCAGTCGTACGCTCCTATGTGCCGCCCGTGCCCATCCCACGAGAACTCGGCGTCGTGGATCTGCCGAGCTACGCGGGGAAACAGGACACCTTCCATGCCCTTGCCGCCGCCGCCGTCGTGGCAGCATCGGCAGGCGCATCGGTGTTGATGCATGGGTATGACGGGATACCCGGTCGAGCAGGGAACGCCGGCGTGCTCAAAGCCTTAGGATTATCGATCGATCTAGAGCCGAAAGCGGCTGCAGAGATGGTGGCGCGGCATGGATTTGCCTATCTCGACATCGCCCTCTACCACCCTCCGGTCTATCGCTTTTTAGAGATGCGACAAGAGCTGGGAGCGCGGAACATTTTTCATCCGATTGCGAGGCTCTTGAACCCGGCTCGCGCCTTGTCGCAGGTCGTCGGCCTGTCCCACCCTCCTCATTTTGAAAAGACCGCTGAAGTGTTGCGGATGCTGGCTTCCCCACGGGCTCTTGTGGTCAGCGGTGTTGAAGGCGATCCGGAGCTATCAGTCGCCGGCCTCACCAGGGTGCTGGAATTGCGGGACGAGCGGATTACACCCCTCTCATTCGCGTCGAAAGATGTCGGACTGCCCCTGGGCACGCAACGAGACATGGCCGGTTTCCCATCGAACCAGCGAGAGAAGGAAGCGGATCTGCTTCGACGGATTCTTCGCAATCAAGTGCCTGGTGGATCCTGCAACTGGGTCTTGATGAACGCGGCATTGATTCTGTACGCCGCAGGCAAAGGGGCGACATGGGCGTCATGCGTTCCCCTGGCACGTCGAGCAATCGAGGAAGGAGCGGCGGCGCGAAAGCTAGAGGAGTTGACTCAGGAACCGGTGGGTATCAGTGTGAGCGGCCGGACACATTGACCATACGTAACTACTCAGGTGTTCAGGCTGAAGACAGAAGGCTATAAATGATCCCGCTAAGCACGAACCAAGCCATTCAACACCTTTTTGGTTTCGACACCTTGGATTCAAGCAGAGATGAATCATCGTTGCGCAAGAAGCCCACGCCTAACAGCCTTCAGCCTATCTACCTGAGCAGTTACGACCATACGAGAGGATCGAGTCCGTGCATCACCTTCGTCAATTAGAAGACCAAAGCGTCTACATTCTTCGGGAAGCCTATAAGCATTTTGACAACCTGGCCATGCTGTGGTCGATGGGGAAGGATTCGACCGTGCTGCTGTGGTTGGCCAGGAAGGCTTTTTTCGGTCATGTCCCGTTCCCGCTTCTGCACGTCGACACGAGTTATAAAATCCCTGCCATGATCGAATATCGAGATCGCGTGGCCCGTGAATGGGGCCTCAAGTTGGTGGTGGGACAAAACAAGGAAGCGCTCGCGGCTGGGATGAATCATACATTGGGCCGCGTCAACTGCTGTACGGCCTTGAAGACCAATGTGCTCAAGCAATTGATTGAGCAAAAGGGCTATACGGGCATCATTCTCGGTGTGCGCGCCGACGAGGAGGGGACGAGAGCCAAGGAGCGCTACTTCTCGCCGCGTGACAAACATGGCGATTGGGATTTCCGGGATCAGCCGCCGGAACTTTGGGATCAATTCAAGACAACGTTTCCTCCGGGAACACATATCCGGATCCATCCGCTGCTGGATTGGACGGAAATCAATATTTGGGAATACATCAAGTTCGAGAACATTCCATTCATCGACCTCTATCTCGACAAGGGGGAGGGGACTCGCTATCGCAGCCTCGGTTGTGCGCCCTGCACGACGCCGATCAAATCGACGGCGAAGTCCGTGGACGACATCATTGACGAGTTGCGGCATACCACGGTGGCAGAGCGATCGGGCCGCGCGCAGGATGAAGGGCGCGGGATGGAGTTGCTCCGCAAAGACGGGTACATGTAGTGAGGATGATGAAAAAGACGCCCTTCTCACCCGCCCAGCCCCGGCGCGCCAAGACGCGCCTTTTCCCATGCTTCGTTCTCGGCTCGTCGAAATCCTCAATGTACCCCACCTGGGAAAAGAGCTGTTCCGACAGCTCGGGGTTGGGCGGGTGGGAATGCTACGCTTCCGGTTTCGACTCGCCTCGGGCCTCGTTGGATGGTCTTTTTGATCATCCTCAATAAGGTACGCGACTATGGACAATCAAACCCAGAAACCATCGGACAATCTGAACATCGTTATCGTCGGGCATGTGGACCACGGGAAGTCCACATTGCTGGGGCGTCTCTATGCCGACACGGGATCGTTGCCGGATGGCAAGCTTGAAAAGGTCCAAGCTATCTGTCGGCAGCAGGGGAAGGAATTCGAGTACGCCTTTCTGTTCGATGCCTTTCTTGAGGAACAGGAGCAGGGAATCACCATCGATACGGCGCGGACGTTTTTCAGCTGGAAGGGCCGGCACTACATCATCATTGATGCGCCGGGGCACAAGGAGTTTCTCAAGAACATGATCTCCGGGGCGGCCCGGGCTGAAGGGGCCTTGCTGCTGATCGATGCCTTGGAGGGTGTGAAGGAACAGTCCAAGAAACATGGCTATCTTTTATCGCTCCTGGGCGTACGCCAGTTTGCCGTCGTCGTGAACAAGATGGATCTGGTCGGCTACCGACAGGATGTGTTCGATGGGATCGAAAAGGAATATCGGGAGTTCCTCGGGCAGTTCAAGGCCGTTCCCCAGCAGATCATTCCGGTCAGCGCCAAGCTCGGAGATAATATCGCTAATCGGAGCGAGCAGATGCCGTGGTACAGCGGTCCGACCGTGCTGGATGCGCTCAGCGCTTTTCGGAAGGAGCCGGGACGATCCGAGCAGCCGCTTCGCCTGCCGGTTCAGGATGTGTACAAGTTCGACGCTCGCCGCATCATTACTGGGCGCGTCACGGCCGGGCGTGTGAAAGTCGGTGACTCCCTAGTTTTTTCACCATCGAACAAACGGGCGACGGTCAAGTCCATTGAAGCGTTCAATATCGATCCCCCACCAACAGAGGGCCAGGCAGGCCAATCGGTTGGTGTCACACTCGATGAACAGATCTTTGTCGAACGAGGAGAGGTCGCCTCACACCAAGATGAACTCCCGCTGGTGTCGACGGCTTTTCGAGCCAATGTGTTCTGGCTGGGCCGGAAACCGTTAGAACGAGGGCGGCGCTATCAGCTCAGAGTGGCGACGAGAGAAGTGGATTGTGAAGTAGCGACAATTCATCGGATCATCGATACGATGGATCTGGCTCAGCAGCAAGGCAGCAATGTCGTGAACAAGAATCAGGTTGCCGAATTAACCATTCGGGCAAAAACACCGGTCGCATTCGATCTCTCGGCCTCGTTTGAGTCGACTGGCCGGTTCGTCCTCGTAGATGAATATGACATTGCCGGTGGCGGCATTGTCACAGAGCTGGTCCATGACGATCAGGAGTTTCTCCGCGAAGAAGCTCGGCAGCGCGATTTTGCCTGGGTGAAGGGTCAAGTCGGCGTCGAGGATCGCGCGCAGCAGTATGGTCACCGAGCCGCCATTGTGTTGGTGACCGGCGGGCGGCATACGGGAAAATCCTTCCTTGCCAGGACCATCGAGGCGAGGCTAGTCGCTGATGGCCGGCATGCGTACCTGCTCGATGGAGAGAATCTTCGCCGCGGCCTCGATGCAGACCTTTCGGAGGATGAACGAGGGCAGGCGACCGAGATGGCTCGCCGTTATGGCGAGGTGGCGCGGCTGCTTGTTGATACCGGCTTGATCGTCGTTTCGACGACCAATCCCTTCGGCATGGCCTATGCTGAAGCGGCACAGGCCATCAGGACGCTCGTGCACCCGGT
>JACQEY010000159.1 GCA_016200355.1 Nitrospirota bacterium | reverse complement strand
CGCTTCCCAGTCGGGCTCGTTGTCAGTGAAAGCAATAAGTCCAAGCTTTCGCCCACACGCTTCAGCTATGGCAACCCGCGATGCTTGCGCATAATTCAGCCCCGCTCCGCTGTAAACGATTCCGGCTCGATCCAGTATCTCCAGCATCTCGCCCAGAGCGTCATATCCGTAGTCCAGGACGTGATTATTAGCCAGAGAAACGGCGTTCATCCGGGCAGCTTCGAGCACGGCGACATTCTTTGCCGCTGACCGAAAGTGAAAAGGCTTGGGATACGCGGACCACGGCGTTCCCTGATCCGAGATGACACATTCGAGGTTACAGAGCCGCCAGCCGGCGCTATGCAGAATCGGAAGGGTATCTCCCCAAGGGTACTCTGGCGGGGCATTTTCCAAGACCTCGTTCACCAGACGCCCCAGCATGCAGTCGCCGAGCAGCAGCAGTTCGAGAGGCTTTCTGCTCACACCTCCAGAGGCCGAGGCGCCCGGTTGCTCTTCGGGTGAGTCTGTTTCCACGATATTCAAGACTCGTTCCTCTCTTGATTCTCATGATTCAGTGCGCCGAATGCGGATCGAACCCGGCTGGCCGATCGCCCCATCGACTTCGATGCTGACTGGAAGAAACATTTTGACGATCTCGGCATTCGTGGTGAGGTGCTGTGTCACTTTCGAGGTCCTGATTTGGGACTCTCCTGCGGCCAGCGCCAGAGGCAATACGAGTTGATCGCAAAGATAGTGATCGATGGCCCCGTCAGTCGCCACAAATCCTAAGAATTCGTTGACCGCTTCATCGGCGACACTCTCCGCGGGCTTGCCGAGCGCCCCGAGCCCGTAGAAACAGCACTGGCAGTTCTCAAATTCCGCGAGGAGCAGCAGAAGCGACCCTTTCGACGGTGAGGATAAGCGGAGAATTGCGATTTCGATCGCCGTCGACAGTTCGTTAAGCCGCTTGACCGCCTGCAGCTTTTGTCGCTCAGCAATGCTGTCGTTCAAATTGGCCACGGCCGAGATGCCTCGGATTCTCTTCAGAGGTCCGCGAGCCGTCAGGCACAACGGCGAGAGCCGGGAAGCCGGCCGAACTGTAGCTAGAACGCGCCCGCCACCTCGGGGATAGAAGCCAGCGGCGTCCAGTTCCAATCGAATGTCGAAGCCTATCTTTCGCATGTAGTGCAGCCAATGCATTTCCAGAAAGTGGAAGCACGGGCTCCACGGCACATGGGT
>JACQEY010000152.1 GCA_016200355.1 Nitrospirota bacterium | reverse complement strand
GCAGGATGCTCAAAAAGGCCGTCCAGCAAGGCCGCAGCGAGTGAAGGCCCGAGGCGTACCCTCTGGGGTACGTTGAGGGTCTGAACGATGCGAGAACGCAGCTGGCGGGCTTTTTCAGCATCCTGCCAGAAGGTGGATATGATTGCGATCATCGATTACGGCATGGGCAATCTCCGCAGTGTCTCAAAAGCCTTTGAGGCGGTGGGGCATCAGGCGGTGGTGACACGTGATCCGGGCGTGATCGGGAATGCAAGCCATGTGGTGTTGCCTGGTGTCGGCGCCTTTGGCGAATGCATGGCTAATGTCGAGCGCTACGGATTGGCGGAACCGATTCGCACGACGATTCAATCGGGAAAACCATTTCTGGGCATCTGTTTGGGGCTCCAACTGTTGTTCACGGAGAGCGAGGAGTTTGGCACACACAAGGGACTCGGCATCATTCCTGGCAGGGTCAGGCGGTTTGAGATCGATCCTAAGCTGAAAGTCCCTCACATGGGCTGGAATCAGGTCAACATTCAACGGCCCTGTCCGTTGTTCGAGGGGATTACGGACGGAGACCACTGGTATTTTGTGCATTCGTATTTCGTCGATCCGGTCGATCGGCAGATCGCTGCGACGACGACCACATACGGCATCCCGTTTGTCTCGAGTATTTGGTGGAACAATGTGGTGGCCTGTCAGTTCCATCCCGAAAAGAGTCAGGCCGTTGGGTTACGGTTGATCAAGAACTTTGGGGAGTGGAAATGAGTGCGATAAGCAAGGTAGGACGGTCAATGGCATTGGTGGGACTGGCTGTACTGGCCGTAGCCGGCTGCAGCGGTTCGAAAGTGGTTACGAAATCGTCCGGAGAATTGCAGCGCTACCAGATTCGTACCATCGCGTTGGTACCGTTCACGACTCTCACAACGCCACAAGTAAGAGAGAGTATCGATCAGACTATCCCGGCGCCGCAAGGGGCTCGCCGGTCTGATATGACGATAGCGGTGCCGCCGAGTACCGACCAGTACATTCGACAAACAGTTACAGTGCCGGTTGAGGCTGGGGCCACAGTCACGCAGCTACTGTGGAGCCGGTTGCGAGCGCGGCAAGGTGTGACCGTGCTCGCGCCGAATGAGGCAGCAAAGGCTCTTACGTCTCAAGCGACGTCGCAACCTTTCGCCGGTCAGTCACCGGCGGTGATGGTGGCTAAACAGCTCAAGGCGGATGCCTCGCTGATCGGCCAAGTGTTGGTGTACCAGGAACGAGTGGGTGGTCGTTTTGGCGCCAGCCCTCCTGCCACGGTGGGGTTTGAAGCCAAGGTGGTCGCAGCTGACGGGCAAGTTCTGTGGGAAGGTAATTACTATGAGAAGCAGCGGCCGATGATTGAAGATGTGATGGGATTCATTCAGCGGCATGGGGTATTTGTCACGGCGGAGGAGCTGGCGGCATATGGAGTCGAGCATATGCTATACGAGTTTCCGTTTGGAACGGTAGGGGAACGCTGAGAGGAAACGGTTCGTTGTATGCTCGTTATTCCAGCGATTGATCTAAAAGATGGCCGCTGCGTCCGGTTGCGTCAGGGCGACATGGCGGCTGAAACGGTGTACTCCGACGACGTATCGGCTATTGCGAGACAATGGCAGCAAGGCGGTGCGGCGCTGATTCATGTGGTGGACTTGAATGGAGCCGTGGATGGAGCGCCACGCAATTTTCCCCAGATCGAGGCGATCATTCGCACGGTGAGCCTAAATATACAGGTTGGGGGAGGGATTCGGTCGATCGAGACGGTGCGTCGGTATCTCGGCGCAGGCGTATGCAGAGTGGTACTCGGCACTGCGGCATTGACAGATCCATCATTTCTTGAGCAAGCCTGCCGGGAATTTCCTCGCCAGATTCTGCTGGGCCTGGATGCGCGAGATGGGAAGGTGGCGGTGAAAGGCTGGACAGCATTGTCGGAGACGAAGGCGACTGAACTGCTGAAGGAGCTGGCAGGCTATGCCTTGGGCGCCGTGATCTACACGGACATTGCTCGCGATGGTATGTTGGGCGGACCGAATCTGGCGGCGTTGCGGGAGGTGGTTGAGTTGTCGTCCTTTCCCGTCATCGCCTCCGGGGGTATTTCGCGCGTCGAAGATTTGCGGTCAGTACAGGCACTCGGTCCACGGGTTGAAGGCGCGATCGTTGGTAAGGCGTTATACGATGGAAAACTTGACTATCGGGCTGCTCTGGCGGCCCTCGGTGAGGCGTAAGAGGTAAAGGGTAAGGTGTGAAGAGAATGACGAGAAGAGCGTTCCCCCTCACGCCTAACCCCTCACCCCTATCGGTTTATGTATGTTGACCAAACGCATAATCCCCTGTCTCGATGTCAAAGACGGCCGCGTCGTCAAAGGCGTGAGCTTTGTGAACCTGCGCGACGCGGGAGATCCGGTCGAAGTGGCAACCGTCTATGATCGCGAAGGAGCTGATGAACTCTGTTTCCTGGACATCACCGCCTCTCATGAAAATCGTAAGACCATCATCGACGTAGTCGAGCAGACGGCGGCCCGGGTGTTCATGCCGTTGACTGTCGGCGGAGGAGTGAGAACGCTTGAGGACATCAGGGCGTTGTTGAAAGCGGGCGCAGACAAGGTGAGCATCAACACGGCGGCAGTTCAACGGCCTGAATTTGTGAAGGAAGCGGCGGAGCGATTCGGGACGCAATGTATCGTCGTGGCGATCGACGCCAAGCGTCGCGCTGCGCCGGCTGCAGGGTGGGAAGTGTTCACCCACGGCGGCCGCAAGTCGACCGGTCTCGACGTCGTCGAATGGGCGAAGACGATGGCACAGTATGGAGCCGGTGAGATACTGCTTACGAGTATGGATCAAGATGGGCATCAGCATGGTTATGACCTTGCGTTGACGGCTACTGTGTCAGAGGCTGTGTCGATTCCAGTGATTGCGTCGGGAGGCGTGGGGAATTTGGACCATCTCTATGACGGATTCGTCAGGGGCAAGGCTGATGCGGTGCTGGCCGCGTCTATTTTCCATTTTCGGACTCACACGATTCCTGAGGCAAAAGCCTATCTTCGTCAGAAGGGAGTGGCGGTTCGATAATGAATGTGGGGCAATTGAAATTCGATGCGCAGGGGCTGATTCCGGCAGTCGTGCAGGATTGGCGGGATGGCACGGTGTTGATGGTGGCTTTCATGAACCAGGAGGCCCTACAGAAGACCATCGAGACGAAGTCGGTGCATTTCTGGAGCCGGTCGCGCCAAACGTTGTGGGAGAAAGGTGAGACCTCCGGTCACACACTGCAGCTCAAGGACCTGTTTATAGATTGTGACGGCGATGCCCTTCTCGTGAAGGTCGAGCCGGTCGGCCCGACATGCCACACAGGGGAACGAGCCTGCTTCTTTTCGCGCCTGGACTCGCCGGAAACGAAGTCGTCGGAGTCCTGGGGGGGAATTCTCGAACGCCTCTACCAGATGATCCAAGAGCGGAAGCGTCAGCCGTCGAGCGAGTCCTACACGTCCACACTGCTGGAAGGCGGTGTCGATCGCATCCTGAAGAAAGTTGTCGAGGAAGCTGGCGAGGTGGCGATTGCTGGAAAGGGCGGGAAAAAGGACGAGATTGTCTACGAAACGGCGGATCTGTTATTCCATACCTTGGTGGCGTTGGGATACCACGGCATCACGCCTCAAGATGTCTATCAGGAGTTGGCGACTCGGTTCGGGAAGTCTGGCTTGAGAAAAGGACTCACCTCATGAGTGAATGCCTCTTTTGCAAAATCGTCGCGAGGACTATTCCTGCGGCACTCGTCTATGAGGACGATCTGGTAATAGCATTCGACGATATCAATCCTCAGGCGCCGACCCATACGCTCGTGATTCCCCGAAAACATATGGCCTCGATTGCCGAACTTCAAGATTCAGATGTCGGGCTCCTCGGGCGTCTGATGCTGGCCGGCAACAAAATTGCGAAATTGAAGGGGATTGCCGATACCGGGTACCGTTTTGTTGTCAATACCGGCACACATGGCGGCCAGAGCGTGTTTCACCTTCATCTCCATGTACTGGGCGGACGACACATGGCCTGGCCTCCCGGCTGAATACGATGTTGAAAAAGTCACCGATTTCACCCGCCCAGCCCCAGCGCGCCAAGACGCGCTTCGCCTCAGGCTTCGTTCTCAGTCGTTCGAACCCCTCAACGTACCCTGCCCGCATACGCCTCGGGATCCTCACTCCTTGCGGTCTTGCCGAACGGCCTTTTTGAACATCGTACTTGGCTAGGCAGGGGCATTGTCGCCACGTTGACAGATTTCTTTCCCGTCTGTTACCCTAACCGGTCTATTTTACGACCACTTACGTTTATCTTTCTCACCGGTGCCAGGTGAGAAAATAGGAGCCGCGACTCCCGTGGGCCGAGGTCTGATTTCTGAAGATGTGATCAACCAAGTCAGGGATCGGGTCGATATTACCGAGGTGGTCGGACATCACGTGAGCTTGACCAGGGCAGGCCAGAACCTGAAGGGGCTCTGCCCTTTCCATCAGGAAAAATCGCCCTCCTTTACGGTCAGTCCTTCCCGCCAGATTTTTCATTGTTTCGGGTGCGGTGCGGGCGGCAATGTATTTACGTTTCTGATGCGGATCACCGGCGCGAATTTTCCTGAGACAGTCCGTGAGCTCGGACAGAAATTCGGGATTGACGTGCCGGACAGTGGGCCGAGCGCGGGGCCACAAGCGGCCCCGGCGAATCGTCTTGAACCGCTTAACAGGGCGGTGACAGTGTGGTTTCAACAGAATTTGCGGGATGGGGTAACTGGTGCGACAGCACGAGACTATCTGGCGGGTCGGGGCATTCTGGCTGGAACGGTCGAGCGATTTGAAATCGGTTGTGCGCCGGCTGAGTGGGACGGGCTCATCAAGGCGCTGAGCAAACAGGGCTTTACACAGAGTGATTTGGCCGCCGCTGGATTGACGGTGGCGCGCGAACATGCATCCGGGGCCTATGATCGTTTTCGCGCCCGCGTGATGTTCCCTATCACGGATCTGCGCAAGAGGGTCGCCGGGTTTGGAGGGCGTATCCTCGGTGAGGGGACTCCGAAGTACCTGAACTCACCGGATACTCCCTTATTCAAGAAGGGGCAGACGCTTTACGCGTTGGATCTCGCGCGGGAAGCGGTGGCTCGGCTGAAGACCGTGATCGTGGTGGAAGGGTACTTCGATGCGGTCGCGCTTCATCAAGCTGGGCTGACCCACACGGTCGCAACACTCGGAACGGCCCTGACGGCAGAGCATATTCAGGTGTTGAGACGCTTTGCTTCGAAGGTCGTGCTGTTGTTCGATCCGGATCAGGCCGGGGTCCGTGCTGCATTGCGAGGGCTCGATCTGTTTGTGAACAGCGGGCTCGGTGTGAAAGTCGTGACCTTGCCGGCTGGAGAGGATCCCGATACCTATGTGCGGAAGGAAGGACCGGAGGCCTTCGCACGTTTGGAAGAGCAGGCTCCGAGCCTCTTGGATTTTGCTCTTGAGCATAGCTTGAGCACAGCGGAGTCCAGCACGATCGAAGGGCGTATCCGTAGCGTGGACGATGTGCTGCGGATTCTGCAAAAGAGCGAGCATCCGATCGAACGAGAGGAACGGATGCGTGTGGTCGCTGAACGATTGGGGATTGGCCAGCAACGATTGATCGAACGGTATCCAGCGCTGGTACAGTCGGAGGGGCGTCGACCGGCGTCCGCTCAATCGGCCAACCCCACACCGGCGACGTTCAAGGGTGTGAGCGAAGAGCGGGATCTGGTGTATTTGCTGCTGCATGGTCATCTGACGCCCGCCGATGTGCAACGACTGCGGTCTGAGGCCTTCTCGGTTCCGGCCTGTCGGTCTCTCGTCGAGGCGGCGTTGAGTCACCTTGATCGAGACGGCCGAGTCGGGCTTAGGTCGTTATTGGATGCGGTGGTCGATCATCCGGATTGCGGGTCGCTGGCAACTGAGCTGTCCATGCGGGAAGACCATTTCGACGATGTGAGGGCCCACGTTGCGGGCTGTTTAGAGACGTTGGATCGGAAGCGAGCCGAGGCCGTGTTTCGAGATCTGATCGCGCGACTCAAGGCCGCCGAACGGGAAGGCCGCCTGGAGGATGCGCGGATGCTGAACGCACAAGTGAATGAATTGCGGATCCAAAAGGCCGGTCGGCCCTCCACCGGGATGTTGTCCTTAGTGAAGGAGTAGTCATGGCGAAACCAGAGTTGCTCGGCGAGGTGAAGAAGCTGATCTCGATGGGGAAAGAGAAGGG
>JACQEY010000163.1 GCA_016200355.1 Nitrospirota bacterium | reverse complement strand
GGCTTTCTTCCGCTTTTCAGGAGGCTCGATCCCATGGTCCATGGCATTCCGGATCATGTGCGTCAAAGGGCCCTTCAGGTGCTCGATCACCGTGGTATCGACCTCGGCATTCGCCCCTTCTATCGCCAGCCGGGCAATCTTCCGGCTCGTCTGCGCCACGTCGCGGACCGCCCGGATATACTGCCTGAACATCGGACCGATCGGCACCATCCGGATCTTCATGATCAATTCCTGAAGGTCCACAAACCGCATGTCCCCCTGGCGGTGCGCTTCAAGGATATCTTCCCTGGTCCGCCCTTTATCTTCCATCATCTGGCTTAACCGGCCCCGGCCGATCGTGATCTCCCCGGCCAGATTTAACATCCGGTCGAGCTTTGCGATATTCACCCGCAGGGTTTTGGAACTGTCGATCCACGCTTTCGCGTCTTCAGGCCTCCGCCCGAAGGGCCTCTGCCTCCGGGAGTCGGCGTACAACGGATCGATCTTCTGCGTATTTTCAAGCGCCACCAGCTTCGATGTTTTTAACCGCTTTAAAAGCTCCGTCTGCTGGGGCGTCAGCTCTTCAGGGTCTGCCCCCGTCTCGTCCAGCGCCACCGCGTTGGAGATCATCTGCCCCAGCGCATCCAACGTCTGAAGCATCAGCGTAATCAAATCGCCCGTCACAGTAATCGTCTTGTCCCGAAAGCGCTGGAGAACATCTTCCAGCGCATGGGCCACTTCGGCAATCCGCGGAAAACCAAGGGACGAACTGTTGCCTTTTAGCGTATGGGCCCCCCTGAAAATATTCTGAATCGCCTCGTCATCGTCAGGCTGAAGCTCAAGACCCACCAGAGACTCTTCCATCTGCCCTATATGCTCCAGCGTCTCGGCAAGAAACGTCTGTAATATCATTTTGCGATCTATTTCCATCTCATGTTCCTTTTATGGTTTTCAGACCATTATTAAGAGCTTCACCCAGGCCACCCCGCTGTGGATCTGATAGATCAGCTTGCGGCCCCTCAGACCCCCGACATCCTCTTTGACGATTAAAATCTTTTCGCTTTCAAGAATCTTTTTGGCCACCTCGACATTCTTGGCTCCAAGATGCTCCCGGCCCCCCTCCTGCCCCCCTCCTGCATCGCCCGGATCACGCAGGCCCCGCCGAAAATCTTCGCTTCAAGGTTCTCTTTTTTACTCCCGAGAGCCAGTAACTTGCCGATCAGTATCGGTATCGCCCCGTCGCCAAAACGCGGCGACGGCGGGCTCTTCCCGGCCTGATACGGGAGGAGATAATGATTGACCCCTCCCTGCTTCAGGAGGGAGTCCCAGAGGCAGACCGCCACGCAGGAACCGAGAACGGTCGTCACCACGCAGGTTTCCGACGAAGAGAACATCTCTCCGGGGTGGAGATAGACATGTTCCGGGGTCATGCTCGAGGTATGGATCCCGCCGTCATTTTTGCATAAAGCCCCGTCGCGTGAAGCGCCATCGCCGCCTGCGTCGCCAGAAGGTCAAACAGCTCCCGGTCGATATCTTCAAGCCCCGACTTATGCCCCAGAAGCCGGAAAACCGCTATCGCCCCCGTGATCTTCCCATCCACCTTCAACGGAATACAGGCTGTCAGATTGGCCTCCCCGGGAGACTTAAACTCCCGCTTTTCCTCTCCCGCAAAATAAGGGTCCCCTCCGGCCGCCACTTCGCCGATAATTCCGGAATCAAAAGACAGGTTCCGGTAGCGCGCCTCGTCGATCCCAAACGATGCCAGGAGAGAGAGCGTTCTGTTCTCCGGATTGATCTCAAAAACTCCCAGCTCCTCAGATCCGATCATATTGATGATGATCTCCAGAATGACGGAGAGCACCTCATCCCGGTTCAGCGTCCCATGGAGCCGGTAACCGGCCACATAAAGGTTCGCCAGGTTGGAGTTCTGCCGGTCGACTTCGGCATACTGCTCCGAGAACCGGAGGTTTTCAGCCGCAACTTCTGTCATCTGCTTCTGAAGACGCTCCTGTTCCTTTTCGCGATGCTCAAGCGCCTGCTGGACCTTTGAAAAATCTTCCTTCATCCGGAGATTCTCGCTCCCCAGGGTGGCGACCAGAGCACGAAGCTTCTCGTTATCGGCCATCAACGTCTGGATAAACCGCCGGGTCTCTCCCTGAACCTTTTGAATATAATTTGTATCGTGCCCTTGATCTTTTTCCATTACGGCAATCCTTTCTTCGATTCGAGCCCTTACTCGCCCAGATAATTCCGAACTTTTCTGAGAAACTCCGTCGAATTGATCGGCTTGGTAATATAGTCGGTACAGCCGCTCTTGAACCCTTTTTCCATGTTCTCTTCTT
>JACQEY010000150.1 GCA_016200355.1 Nitrospirota bacterium | reverse complement strand
GGCGGAGTCGGCGCCTCTTCGATGACGGCCGCAAGCGCGCGCCCCAGATCCCGGCATGCCTCCAGATCGCGGAAGCCGACGACGATGGGCAGGATCTGAATATCCGGCCGCAGCGCGCGCAGGAACGGAAGCTGGACTTCGAGACAGTGCTCATATTGATGGGCGAGATGATCGGATTGGGCCTGGGGGCAGCGCGCCAGAAACAGCCTTCCCAGGTCGGCCGCGATCGGCACGGCTCCTCCAGGCAATAGCCACGCCCCTTCACTGTACACTGAGAGCGGCGGTCCGTATCCCGTGTGGTTGGGTCCCACCAGAATGACCGTTGAGGGAATGGTGATTCTGCTGTACACGGCTCCGGCGACGGCTCCCGAATACATCAGCCCGGCATGCGGGCACAGGATTGCCCTGGCGTCCACGCGAGGCGCGCCGAGTTCGAGCAGCGCCTGGACTTGCGCGGTCAGGCGATCGGCCGTACCTTCGTAAAACCGTCCGGCGACTGCCGTAGGACGTTGTGCAGGCAGCGTTCCCATGATCTATCCGCTGTAGGGGCGGGCTTTATCCCGCCCTCTTCCATCTTTCGCGCGGGTCCTGTCGGTGAGCTCCCTGACGTGCTCGCGCGGCCCGTCGCAGCCCCGCAGACTCGGGTCTCGCGCTGTGCTCCGCCAGGGTCCCACTCGCCGCCACCCGCTCAATTCGACACCCTCGCCCCTTTGGAACGGCGCGGTGTCTGGCCCCCTTCCGCCCGGGGCCTGACACCGTTTTCCCTCTGCTCCGTGGATTCAAACCGATCCGTGTAGGGGCAACCCCCTGTGGTTGCCCAATTCCCGTAGGGGCGCCGCTTGCTGCGCCCGTCCCCCTTCTTTCAGTTCAGGCGTTCAAGGCGAACCGTGCCCCAAACAAAGTAGCCCGGCACATTTTCTGCCACCCGGAGTTGCCATCATTACTACTGACGCCTCAGTTCGTGAATGGGAACGGATAGGTTCGGCGGGTGATCTACATATTCAATACCTTGTGGCACTTGGCCGAGGAGAGCGGACTCGGGCATAGGTAGTAGGATGTTTTGATAATCCAGGCCACCTTCTTGGGCCGCTTGGTGGGGGAAGTTATCGAAGCGAATTATTCGCTCTGGCATGGCAATCGGTTTTCTCGGATGTTCGAGCCATCCTGGGACGAGCCAGAGCTTTCCTTCGTGAGCGATGCCGTCGCATGTTCCGACATAGCCATCGCTAAACCCGACAAGACATTTGAGAATAGGCATGGGTGCTTCCCCTAACTTAGAGCAACCCACGGGAAACAAGATACGAACGGCCACTTTGAGATATTCGCCGGTTTGGCTCCTTGGTGATGATCCCCGGCAGGCAGCTTTCAATAAAGCCCGAATCGAGAAGTTCGTTGAGGTGGTAGGAAGCAAGCGGCACCTTGATGTTTAGTGACTTTGCAACAGCAGAATCTGGAACCCAAGAATCTTCTATGAGTAGCACAAGCATCTTTTCTCTAATTTCTTCGAGGCGCTGGCCATGGTCCCTCCGCTGTAATTCTTGCTTCAGATCGCTTACCTGAGCTTTGAGAACAGCATTCTCTTTTTCTATTGCTTCAAGCTCTGCCTTGTAGCGAGCCGCACTCGGAATCTCCTTGAGCAAATCGGCAATCCATCCCATGAAATAGCTCCTAACTATATCGACGTCCCAATCATTTCGACAAACCGTTCCCCCCGCGTTTCATCTGCGCTATTACGAGTGGCGCCGGGTTATTCAAGGCAAAACCAGAACGTTGAGATACCACTCTGCCGATGCTGGGTCGAGCTTGCGCAAGGTCTGATAAATCTCCCGCACTTTGTCGTGCTGGCCTTGGAAATAATAGACACGGCCCAGGCTAGTCCAGGCGTCGGCCTTCTTTGGCTCAATGCGCAGCGCCTCCCGGTAGGCCTGAATAGCCTGGTCGTATTGTTTGAGGGATTCGTAGACATCGCCCAGAAGATACCAAGCAGCAAAATTCTCCGGCTCGATACGTAGCGCCGCCCGGTAGGCTTGAATCGCCTGATCGTACTGTTTTTTGAGTCTGTACGCATCGCCAAGACCATGCCAAGCAGCAAAATACTCCGGCTGGATGCGTAGCGCCGCCCGGTAGGCTTGAATCGCCTGATCGTACTGTTTTTTGAGTCTGTACGCATCGCCAAGACCATGCCAAGCAGCAAAATACTCCGGCTGGATGCGTAGCGCCGCCCGATAGGCTTG
>JACQEY010000155.1 GCA_016200355.1 Nitrospirota bacterium | reverse complement strand
CCGTTCGGAGAAACCTTCAGGTCGATGCTGCCGGAAGGCAGCTTTATCGGATCAACCGGATCTACAATCACAGCATGGACGGCGCGGACCTTTCCCGCCATCTCTTGCTCGAGTAATTGCAGAATGCTTCGTTGGATATGCTCCGGAGGCAACTGGGAAATCGCGACTCCTCCAACCGATACTGTTTGGATCTGTTGCAGCGAAGCAGCCTCCGTCAGTAGCGGGGCAAGACACATCACGGCCACCAGGGTTGACTGCAAGAATGAACGAGATCTGATCATGGAAACATTCCTCCCTGCCTCGCACTTACCGTTTCAGATTGTTCGCGATCGACATCATTTCATCCGACGCTTGAATCGTCTTCGAGTTAATTTCATAGCTGCGTTGCGCAATGATCATGTTGACCATTTCCTCGGCCAGGTTCACGTTGGAACTTTCCAGGAACCCCTGCTGGATGGTTCCAAATCCCGTCGAGAATCCGCCGGTACCTTGGGTCGGAGGACCGGAGGCAAAACTGTCGAGAAATAGATTGCTTCCCATCGCCACGAGCCCGGACGGATTATCGAACCGGGTCAATTGGATCTGCCCCACTTGTGACGCTTGGGTGACGCCTGGGAGCAACACGGAGACGGTGCCATCTTGGGCGATGTCGAGCTTCAATGCACCGGACGGGATCGTGATGACGGGATTGAGAGTATCGCCGTCTCCGGTCACCAAATTCCCGATGTTGTCACGCTTAAAGGAGCCGTTGCGGGTATACATGACTGTCCCATCCGGTCGCGAGACCTGGAAAAACCCGGGGCCATCGATCGCCATGTCCAATTCGTTGCTCGTCTGCCGCATGTTTCCCTGCATCCATTCTTTGGCCACTGTCACGGGACGAACACCTGCACCGACCTGAATGCCGACTGGAAATACGCCGACGTTCGACGCACTGGTTCCCGGCATGCGTTGGATCTGATACAGCAAATCGACGAACTCCGCGCGACTGCGCTTAAATGAATTCGTATTCACGTTCGCCAGATTGTGGGCAATCGTGTCGACATTGATCTGTTGTGCGGTCATTCCGGTGGCCGCCGTCCACATCGCTCGAATCATACAGACCTCCTACTTCTCCCACCTGTCACGCGCGTCCAGCCGGTCGAGCCTTATAACACTCGACCGACATCTCGGATCGAGACCTCTGCCATATGGTCCAATGTTTGAATCAGCTTCTGCGACGACTCAAAATTCCGCATGCCCTGAATCATTTTGACCATCTCACCGATTGAATTCACGTTCGACTCTTCGATGTGCCCACCCTGAACTTGCGGGTTCTTCGCCGGTGTGGCGGACTCCGATGCGAACAGTCCTTCGAAATGCTTCTGAGGCATGTGATCCGCGGGAAATTCCATTACTTTGATCGTCGCGACCGGTCGCCCATCAACATCAATCGCCCCTTGCGCATTCACCTGGATCGTGCCCGGCGGGACCTTGATTTCACCTTTTGTGCCCATCACCGGATAACCCAGATTCGTAACTAACCGGCGCTGAGAGTCCAGCGAGAACATGCCGCTCCTGGTATAGCGAACGCCCTGAGGAGTCTTGATCTCAAAAAATCCGCTTCCCTGGATGGCCGTATCGAGAGGATTCCCGGTGATTCTGATCCGCCCGGCCTCAAAGAACGTGTGGACGGCATGGGGGGCCACGAACACTCGCTCAGCTGAGCCGACAGGACTGACGCCAATCTGCTGACCGAAGCCGACTGAATGCCCGAAGGCCGGCATGGATGCCTGTACGCGCGCCATGACGGACGTAAACGCTTGGCCGTCCTGTTTAAATCCTGCAGTATTGACATTCGCCATATTATTGGCAAAGACCTGCATCTGACGCTCTTGCGCCAGCGCACCGGAAAGGATGGGATAGATAGCTCGGTTCATGTGTACTCTTCCAAGATAAGCCGTTCGACCACGTCATATCGCAACATGCATGCCATTGGTCTGCGAGATATGGTTCTGCAAGTCACGTACACAACCAGCCGCTCTGAACGCAGTAAATACAGCGTGATGGCACGGGCCACATTAATAGAGGTTCGGCAGTAGTTAAGAAACGAAGGCGATGGGAAAAAGCAGGACTAGGAAAAGATTGCCGGAGTGGGAAGAATATCGTGGGTTGAACGCGGTAAGAATGGCAGAACTTGTGATCGAGGTTCGGGAGTGGAGTTGCTGGTTTCTAGTTTGCCGACAACTTGAAATTGGAAAATCGAAACCTTCAATGTTAAACGAGAGACGGTTCTCTTATGCCGCTTGCTTGGATGCTGCTGGTATTGGCTCAGGAGCGCTTGAAGAGACAATGGCCGAAGCAAATTGAACAGCCTGCCCCTCAGATTTTGCCTTTTTCACCGCCTGCATGGCCTGCTTGATCAACCCCTCGTGTTCCGTGGCGTCCTGCGGATACAGCGCAACACCGATACGGCACGTCTGGAACAGCTCATGGCCCTCCAAGGTGAGAGGAAGCCCCACTGTAGCCTGGAGTTTTTCCACAATGGTCGTGACCTCTTGATGGGAGGTGAGAGTGTCGAGAATCATGGCAAACTGATCCTGTGCCAACCGCGCGACCGTTTCCGTGGAATGCAAGACGCCCTTGACCCGAGCGGCTTGGACACGCACAAGGACGTTCCCGTTCGCTTGACCTTGGCTCTCTGCCACCATCCGGAAGTGTTCTAACTCCACCACAAACAGCGCGAGGGGCCGACCGGTTTTTGCGGCGCGACCGACTGCTTGTTCGAGCAATGTCCCGAACAAACGTCTGGTGGGTAAGCCCGTCACGTAATCATACGTCGCTGACAGTTCCGTGGATTTCTCCGAATATCTGGCTCGATGGAATCCTGAGTTCGAATACCGGCTTTTCAGCCACAGCCCTCCAAGTATGAGGAGACCGATTAGGCAGACACCCATGATCGCCACGAGGGGAGACATGGTGATAGTAGAAAATTCCCTGGGCATCCAGCCATTCGGGGAAGAAATGGCTGTGTCACTATACAACGCGGACAGCCGCATGATGTTGAACGTCATGGTTTCCAACGCCCGATGAAGGGGAGATTAACTATAATGCGTTTCGGTTGATTCTGGAGCAGACTTGAGAGGTGTGTGACGAACAGAAACCGGCATCAGTGGCATCGAACGAACAAGGGTGGCGCTCCGCTGCTTGCCGCGTCGTTCGTGAAACGTTTTTCGTTCCGGATTCAGAGGCTTCACTCACCGGAGACGTTTCACGCATCTTTCGCATCTCGTTTGGCGCTTCACGCTTCACGAGATACGCCCTTCGACGGGCTCAGGGCGTCCCGAGCCTGTCGAGGGACGCTTCACGCTTCATTGCAGCGCTTCGAGCTTCCCTTTTAGGCAAAGGACCGCTTTGGTATGAATCTGACACACGCGAGACTCTGTAACTTTGAGAATTCTACCGATTTCCTTCATCGTCAATTCTTCGTAGTAATACAGTGTGAGCACGAGCCGTTCCTTCTCCGGCAATTGCTGGATCGCATCGGCCACCCGCTCACGCTCCCGATCATTGAGGATGATCGCAAGGGGGTCGGGATGCTGCCTGTCGGCAAGCATATCGAGAATTTTTGGCCCATCTGGTTCATGCAGATTGATGTCGTCCAAGCTGACCAGAACGGCTCCCCGTGACCGCACAAGGAAATCATCCAGTTCCTCTAGAGACAGCTTCATTTCTGCTGCGACTTCCTCATCTGATGGAGGCCGGCCGAGTCTGTTCAACAGTTTGGCATGCGTGCGTTGCAACAATGAGACGCGCTCATGAACCGACCGAGGAATCCAATCCATCGAGCGAATTTCGTCCAACATGGCGCCCCGAATTCGAAACTCCGCATAGGTTTTAAACTTCGCTTCCCGACCGGGGTCGTACTTATCCATCGCGTCCATCAAGCCTATGATGCCGACCGACACGAGGTCCTCTGCATCCATATAGGCCGGGAGACGGTAGGCTAAACGATGAGCCATTGCCTTCACAATATGCGCAAACTCTTTGATGATCAGTTCGCGATGTGAGTCGGTGTCAGGAGCTATTTGCCGGTTTCGTTGCGTCGCTACATTGTTCATAATCAATGTGCCTTATATATTCGTATTAAAGTGATGCCCCGCTGGGAGTTTGTTGGATATTGCCTTCCTGACGAGGCGAACAAGCTGCGGCCCGATGCGAGGCCGCAGGCCCAGAAAAACGGGAGGCATATTCGCTGGAATACAGTGAGAACTTTCTCAAGCCGAGTACAACGCGATGGCCGCAAGTCATTCGCCGCAGTAGAATGGTCATCGTCGGACAAGCTCCTACGACATGGGGATCAATTGCTGCCACAGAAACTGCACGGTACTCTTCGGTAATTGAGGGTCGGGCCACTCGGCAACCTTTTTCGCCAACTGGACAAAGGCTCGACTGGCGGGTGAACAGGGAAAACGTTCTACCACTGCCTTCTGCTCGATGACGGCCATCGGCAGGTAATCGTCGAGGGGAATGAATCCCAGATACTCAAGGCTGACGTTCAGAAAACGCTCCGCGGCTACATCAAGCTTGCGGAATGTCTGAGTCGCTTCACGCTGACTTTTCACCATGTTGACCAACACTTTAAATCGGCGTTCACGATGCTGCCGGCATAGCACCTTCATCAGCGCATACGCGTCAGTCAATGACGTCGGCTCCGGTGAAATGACAACGATGGTCTCCTGGGCTGCGGCGGCAAAAAAGGTAACATTGGGCGACACACCGGCTCCGGTGTCGATCAACAGCACCTCCACTGTGTCGGCCACCTGTTCCAATTCACTTTGAAGAATGAGTTGCTGTGAGTCGGTCAAGGAGGTGAGTTGCGGCAGGCCGGAACCGGCCGGCAACACGGCGATTCCAGCCGGACCCTGGATGATGATGTCGGACAGGCGATGCGATCCGCACAGCACATGCTCCAATGTATACCGAGGCACCAATCCCAAGAGCACATCGATATTGCCCAGGCCCAAGTCCGCATCCAGTACCAACACTCGTTTCCCGACTCGTGCCAACCCTATTGCGAGATTGGCAACCACATTCGTTTTCCCTACCCCCCCCTTCCCGCTCGTCACGGCAATCACACGGGTGCAGGGACTCTCTTGAGCCATCGCCGGCATCGCTGCCTCCTCTTCGCTGAATTCGCTCTTCATGCGGAACCTCCCTACTACGCTTGTTGTGGCGTCGTTCCGCCCATGGACAAAACCGAGTCGCGTCCAATGGATGACGAGAGGCCAGATGATGTGAACCTGGCTGAGCCCCTGTCGAGCAACAGATCTGCCAGCCGTGCCGAATCCGCCGACTCGAAATCCTCCGGTACCCGCGGGCCATTGCTCCAATACGACAGAGGCAATGCAGTCTGGCACACCAGTTCGAGGAGATTGCCGTATTCCTCCGTCTCATCCAGCTTGGTAAAGAGCAGGCGCGAAGGAGCACAGACTTCGTAACGCGACACGGTACGCCGGAGATCCTGCATCCGCGTGGTGGCGGACAGAACCAAATGCGTCTCAATCGATCCATGCAAGTCTTTGAGGCCGGCAAGGTTCATGAGCTGCGCCGTCTCATGGGAACCGAACCCCGGCGTGTCGATCATGATCAAGTTTGCATGGCGATGACGGCGTTT
>JACQEY010000154.1 GCA_016200355.1 Nitrospirota bacterium | reverse complement strand
GGGCCGATGCCCGCGCCGGCGCAGGCGCCGCCCGCGACGGGGTTCGAGGAGGTGACGAAAGGGTAGGTGCCAAAGTCCACATCCAAGTGTGTCCCCTGTGCCCCTTCGAACAACACAACCTTCCGTTTCTCGATCATCTTATTGACGAGCATGGCGGTATCGACGATATGGCTCTTCAGCCGATCGGCATATCCCATATACTGCCGGAACACTTTGTCGACATCGAAACGTTCCAGCTTGTACAGTTGCTCCAGAAACCAATTGATCTCGACCACATTCTCTTCAAGTTTGGTTCGAAACGCCTTCGGATTGAGCAGATCCCCCATTCGGATACCGACCCGTGACATCTTATCGGCATAGGAGGGGCCAATCCCTCGCCCCGTCGTGCCAATCCGGCGAGAGCCTTTAGACTGTTCAGATGCTTTGTCGATGGCCTTGTGATACGGCAGGATGAGATGGGCGCGCTGACTCACGACAAAATTCTTTCCGATCTTCACGCCTTGAATCTGGAGATGGTCCAACTCCTCGATCAGCGAGGCTGGGTCCACGACGACCCCGTTCCCGATCACACAGAGCGTCCCGCGATAGAGGATGCCTGAGGGAATGAGGTGAAACACGAAGGTGCCCCGCTCATTGATCACGGTATGCCCCGCGTTGGACCCTCCCTGGTAGCGAACCACCGCGTCGACGTCGCGGGCCAAGATATCCACGATCTTGCCCTTGCCTTCGTCGCCCCACTGCGCCCCGATCACAACGAGATTTCCCATCGTCTGACATGCTCCCCAAAAAAAGAGCCCTGGCTGGACTCATGGCCAGGGCCGGAGCGTCATGGTAGGGACGCTCCTATTGTTTGTCAAGAACAGTGACGGTCAAATCGTTCTTCTCGTTTTCTCCTCTCATCCTCAAGGGCGGGTCCCACCCGTCTCTTATTGCGCGCGTCGAACGATATACATGCTCCTTCCAAGCTTGCTCGTCTCTCTCTAGGGATGGGGGCTGATTGATCTTCCACTGCGCGCGTCCAACGAGGGCCTTCGGAGGCCGCGCGTTGCGCGAGCACAGAAGATCATCAGGCTCCATCTCCTCCTCTGTTCCTCTGTTCCGCGAGCACAAGAGACGGGTGGGGCCTGCCCAGTCCCACTTTTCTTGACTGCCGCGGGAGGGCCGTGTTAGCATGACCGCTGTTTCACAAGGATTTTCGCGTATTTCTGAATCAACCGACATGGGGCTGTAGCGCAGTTGGGAGCGCGCGTGAATGGCATTCACGAGGTCGCCGGTTCAATCCCGGCCAGCTCCACCAATTTCATCGTGCAGGTTATGCGAACCTCAACACCCACATCTAATCACCAAGTGACCATCGGCTCCTCCCGATAAGAACGATCCGCCTGGTTCACGAAATCTCTCATGCTCCAAATCGAGTCGGTCTATAAACAATATTCCACGAGGGTCCTGCTTAAGGGTGCGACGGCGCATCTCCGCCCCGGCTCACGGGTCGGCCTGGTGGGGCCCAACGGCGCCGGCAAGACCACGCTCTTCCGAATGATCCTCGGGGAGGAATCGCCGGACAAGGGATCCATCCGCAAGCGTCCTCGTCTCCGCATCGGCTACCTCCCGCAGGAACTCGAAACCATCACGGGCAAGACCGTGTTGGACGCCACCCATCGCGATCTGTACCCCGAACATGAAGCCGAGCGTATTCTCATGGGGTTGGGCTTTTCGGAGATCGACTTCAGCCGTCAGATCGAAAAGCTGTCCGGAGGCTATCGGATGCGCGTCGCGTTGGCGCATCTGCTGCTGACCAACCCTGATGTGCTGCTGCTCGACGAGCCGACCAACCATTTAGACAAACCAACGCAACGCTGGTTCGAGCAATTCCTGTTGAACTCGGAGATGACCCTGTTGATCATCAGCCACGACACGGCGTTTCTCGATCGTGTCGTCACCCATATCTGGGATCTCCGGCACCATAAGATCGAAGAATATCGCGGCAACTATACCTCGTTCAAAAAGATCCGCGCAGAGCGGGACGCTCAGCGTCAGGCCGCTGCGGGACGCCAGGCGAAAGAGGTCGCGCGGGTCCAAACATTTGTGGACCGATTCCGCTACCAGGCGAACAAAGCCAGCCAAGTCCAATCGCGCATCAAGCAGCTTGAGAAGGTCAAGATGATTGAGATTAAGCGCGATCCCAAGCGGGTGAAGTTCAAGTTCCCCCTCCCCGCAGCGAGCGGCCGGCAGGTTCTTGAAATCCAGGGCGGGGCAAAACGCTACGGGGAAAAAGTGGTGTACGAGCGAGTCGACTGCTCGATTGAGCGGGGCCAGCGAGTGGCGTTGGTCGGGGAAAACGGCGCCGGGAAAAGCACGCTGCTCAAGATGCTGGCTGGAGTGCTGGAGCCCGACAAAGGCACCAGAACGGTCGGCCATGGTGTCACCCTGCACTACTTCGCCCAACACCAGGCAGAGACACTGAATCCCGAACATACCATTCTCGAATCCCTCTCCGAGGTGTCCAGCCAGGCGGAAACGAACTTCCTCCGTGGCATTGCCGGCGCCTTCCTCTTCACGGGTGACGATCAAAAGAAACCGATCAAGGCGCTCAGCGGAGGGGAACGCAATCGCGTTGCGCTTGCACGGATGCTGGTTGAACCGGCCAATACCCTGTTACTCGACGAGCCGACCAACCATCTCGACCCGGCTTCGGTCGATATGCTCACCGATGCGCTATCGGACTTCCCCGGCACGATCATCTTTATTTCTCACGACCCCACTTTTCTGACCAGAGTCTGCACGCGTGTCATTGAAATCGAAGATGGCAACGCCCGAAGCTTCTCCGGCGACTATGAGTACTATTTGTGGAAGAAAGCGCAGGAGGTTGAGTCTATTAAGGAAACGAGCGACGACTTGAAAGGAGTGGATCGCGGGAAGGATGTCGGGCCGACCAGAGCCATGGCTTCGCAAGCCCCGTCCAAATCCTCAGCCGGAGATCGCCGCGACTTGAACAAGACCCAGGCCCGACTGGAAAAGCAGGTTGCGCGGGTTGAGGCCGAGATCGCTGACTGTGAGACCAAGATCAAAGCTCGGGATCTCGAATTGGCAGACCCCGCACTCTACAAGGATGAATCCACCAAGTGGAGCATTCTGCAAACGGAGTACGATGAATGGAAGAAAGATCTTGTGCGGCTCACCGCCAGGTGGGAAACACTCTCGGCTGAACTGGAAGAGGTCAAACAAAAGCTCACGGCATTCGCCTAGCAGATCGAGGAAAACTGTTGTGGCACGACAGCGGACCACTCCAGCGGACGACTCAAAACGATCATCCAACAAGGCCGCAGGAGAGAAATAACCGGAGGCGTACCCTCTCGGGTACGTTGAGGATTATTTCGATCCGAGAACGAAGTTGGGGATCATTTTCAGCCGTCCGCTAGACGGAGGACTTGACCGTTTCTTCCAGGTAGTAATACAGCCAGCGGTTCTTCTCTTTCGTCACCAGCTCATCCCAGACCACGCCGACCAGAAACTTCTTCTCCCATGACTTCACCCAGGCGACTTTCCCGTCGAGCTTTTCCATCTGCTCCGCGCGATCTGAATCGAGAAACGCCAGCGATACAGTCACCGGCTGGGCCATCGCCAACTTCTCTTTCGTATGCAACCCTGCGCCGACTCTATTCACGTTATCCAACACGGCCGTAATCGCTTTAGCTCCGCTCTTTGGCGAAATCAGCACAGAGCCAACCAAGGTTGCCCGAACAAACTTGCGTCGTTCGTTCGTGGCAGCTATCGACTCAGTTGACTTCGAAGTCTGCCGTTTCATAGGTCTAAGTATAACCGATTAGAAATCTTTGTCCACCACTCTGTGGGACCTCCGATTAGGTATCTTTAGGCCGGTAATAGCGACGCCCCTTGAGCGATTCAGGGAGGTGCTCCTGCATCTTGGCCTGGGGATCGTCGTGGACATAGCGATAGCCCTTTCCGTATCCAAGCCCCTTCATCATCGAGGTCACAGCATTCCGTAAATGGAGCGGAACCCCGATATTTCCATGGGTTTTTGCGTCTTCCATGGCCTCAAGTAGTCCAATATAGGAGGCATTATCTTTGTGCCTGGTCGCAAGATAGGTCGTCCCCTGGGCCAAGTTGATCTGCGCCTCGGGAAGTCCCACAAACTGCACGGCCTGAGCGACCGCAGTCGCGACCACCAGCCCCATCGGATCGGCATTCCCCACGTCCTCGGAGGCAAAAATAACCAAGCGCCGCGCGATAAATTTTGGATCCTCCCCTCCCTCCAACATACGGGCGAGCCAGTAGAGAGCGCCATCCGGATCGGAATCGCGCAGACTCTTAATATAAGCAGAGATGACGTTGTAATGTTCTTCGCCAGACTTGTCGTAGCGGATCGATTTCTTCATCAGCGCAGCTTCTAATGCCGCTCCATCAATCAGACGCGTGCCATCAGGCCCAGCCGGTTGCTGTGTGACCACAAAATCCAGCGCCGTCAAGAGCGCCCTCGCATCGCCGTTGCCATAGGCAATCAGTCGTTGCCTGGCATCGGGTGACAGGCTGGCATTCCACTTCCCCAGCCCGATCGCAGGATCCGCAAGCGCCCGGTCCAAAATATGCCCCAGCGCCTCATCCGAAAGGGGCTTGAGCACAATGACCAAGGAACGAGACAGGAGCGGCGAGATTACTTCAAATGAGGGATTCTCCGTGGTCGCGCCAACCAAGATGACTGTCCCCCGCTCGACGTGAGGCAAAAAGGCATCCTGCTGCGCCTTGTTGAAGCGATGGATCTCGTCGACGAAGAGAATGGTCCGTTGACCGTTGATCGCCTGACGTTGCTCCGCTGTCTTGATGATGGCCCGCAGCTCGGGAACACCCCCTGTGACCGCCGAGAAGGGCACAAACTGCGCTTTGGTGTGACGGGCAATGAGATGCGCCAGCGTTGTCTTGCCCGAGCCGGGCGGTCCCCAGAAGATGACGGAGGAGAGTTGATCTGCCTCGATCGCCCGCCGCAACGGCCGATCCGGCGCAGTGATCTCCTCTTGCCCGACAAAATCCGCAAACTCTCGCGGCCGCAGACGCTCGGCCAACGGAGCCTCAACGGATTGCTCTCCCTCGGGAGTCCCAAACAAATCAAAAGTCTGATCGCGTGAAGTCGTCATGCAAGCCCTCAGTATAATGGACAGGAATTCTATACGCCTCCACTTATCAGAGCAAACAGACACAGATCGGCTCTTGACGCTGCCGATCGCCGATGCTACTAACCCGCGCAATGGAGAACACATGAAGGCTCAGATCAACGGCATCACCCTCGCCTACAGCGACCAGGGAACCGGCCTCCCTATCGTCTTTCTCCATGCCTTTCCCCTGAACCGGACCATGTTGGCACAACAAGAAGAAGCTCTCTCCTTGCGATTCCGGATCATCACAATCGATTTGCGCGGGCATGGCGAATCGGACGCGCCGCTCTGGCGCTATACGCTGGAGCAATCAGCCGACGACGTGAACGCGCTGCTGGACCACCTGTTGATTCAACAAGCGATCTTCACCGGCCTTTCAATGGGCGGCTACATCCTCTTTGCGTTCTATCGGAAATACGCCCATCGCGTAAAGGGATTGATCCTAGCGGACACGAGGGCCCAGGCAGACACATTAGAAGGAAAAGACGGGCGGTTCCAGATGGCGCAGACATCCTATAAGAAGGGCCCGTCTGCCATTGTAGATATCATGCTTTCCAAACTCCTCAGCCCCGCAACCATCCAGATGAGGCCGACTCTCGTCCAGCAAGTGCGCGCCATGATCGAGCACAGCCAGATCAGCGGAATTGCCGGAGATCTCATGGCGATGGCCGAACGGCCAGATTCAACCCCACTCTTGAAACAGATCACCTGCCCCACCCAGATCATCGTCGGCGAACTGGACCAAGCCACCCCCCCGCCAGACGCAAGGCTCATGGCCGATCAAATCCCCAACGCCCGTCTAGCCATCATTCCACAGGCCGCACACCTGGCCAACCTCGAACAGCCAGAACGCTTCAATCAGATCATCGCTGCCTTTGCCTCAGAACTCTCGAAGTAAACAGGATACTGACTGCTCGTGGTGAAGAGGGCGAAAAAGCTCATTCATCTTACCCGCCCACCCTGTGAGTCATGCCAAGCATGAAAGACGTGGGGTCATTGCGTGACTTCGCCCCACGAATTCACGGCATGCTAAGGCCACTGGAGAATCGCGAAAAATTCCGCCATCAATGCCGCAGCGAGCGAAAGCCCGATGTCTATTTTTCTAACATTGAAGACTGGAATGGCTGGGATGATGAAGTAGCAGCAGGGTGTTCAAAACGGTTTTCCAGCGCGGCCGCAGCAAGCGCAGAGGCGAGGCGTACTTTTTCAGTACGTGGAGCCTCTAAGCAAAGCGAGAACAAAGCTGGAAGCCGTTTTCAACACCCTGCCTAGTCGGAGTCGGCGACGCTGCCTCGGCGGATAAGCTTCAGAAACTCCTGCCTAGTTTGAGGCTGACTGCGGAAGGCGCCTAACATGGAGCTGCTGACTGCGATGGTGTTCTGCTTTTCGACGCCCCGCATCATCATGCAGAGATGTCGCGCTTCGACGACCACACCCACTCCACGCGCATTGAGCTTCGACTTCAGGGTTTCGGCGATCTGGACGGTCAGCCGTTCTTGGACTTGCAGCCGTCGCGCAAAGGTATCCACGATACGCGGAATCTTGCTGAGCCCCACCACTTTCTTATTCGGCAAGTACCCGACATGAACTCTGCCATAAAATGGCAAGAGGTGATGTTCGCACATACTGAAAAAATCGATGTCCTTCACGATGACCATCTCGTCGTATTCGATTGGAAAGAGGGCGCCGTTCAAGAGCTGATCGATGTCACGGTGATAGCCCTGGGTCATAAAAGCGAGGGCCTTGGCCACTCGCTCGGGAGTCTTGAGGAGTCCATTCCGGCCTGGTTTTTCACCGAGGGCCAGCAGCATCTCTGTGACCAAAGATTGCAGGACATTCACATCCGCAGCTCTCCCGCTCCTAAAAACGTCTTCAACCTCCTGCCGACCTCGTCGCTTGTCTCCCCGCTTAGCCATGACCCCCCTCTCTGAGCACCGGGGCCTGGCTCATTGACCCCGCATACTCGAAGTAGTTGTCGCGTGTTTCAATCAGCCCGACCTTTTCCAGTTGCCCAGCGGGGAGGCACTTCACTAACAGGTCCCAGATCAGCAGCACCAGATTTTCTCCTGTCGTGGTGCGATCGGCGAACTCAGGATCTTGATTGAGATCGTGATGGTCGAATCGGGTGATTACTTGTTGTCTCACCGTCTGATCCAGCCGGTCGAGATCGACACCTCCACCGGCCCCGGTCGGCGCCGTACTCTTCACGGTCACCAACACGACATAGTTATGGCCGTGTCCGTTGGGATTATTGCACTTTCCAAAGGCGGCAAGGTTTTCTTCGGGTGACAGGTGATCCGTGTGCAGCCGGTGCGCCGCGCAGAACCGATACCGCCTTGTGACGCTCACCTGTGCCATCGTGAATTCAGCTTATGTTCCGAGAAAACAGAGGGAGCCAGGACCGGCCGTTGTAATCAGACAATCCTGGCTCCCTCTGTCATTTGTTCGACTGATCAACTTGCGCCACCGCAGCGCCGTGTCTTAGGCGCTGAAGGAGCTGCCGCAACCACACGTGGTCTTCGCTTGCGGGTTCTTGATCGAGAACCCGGACCCTTGGAGGCTGTCCACGTAATCGACTTCGGCTCCCTGCAAGAGAGGAGCGCTCTGCGAATCCATGATGACCTTGACGACACCCTTTTCCACCACGGTGTCGTCGTCGCCCATCTTCGACTCGAAGGCCATCCCGTATTGATACCCATGGCACCCGCCGCCCTTGACATAGACACGCAGGCCGACGATGTCCTTTTCTTCCACCATTAATTCCTTGATCTTCTGTTCTGCAATCGCCGTAATTGTCAACATTGTGGTCCTCCTCATGTGACCAGGCTGTCCTTCGAAGACCTGCCTGGAATGATTTAGTGTAACATCTCTTTACTGGATTTCAATACCATGCGACTCCGATTGTGGCATTGTGGGTGCAACCCACTTGCCCTCCGGCACCCGAACAACCACATCTCCGAGCACTTTGGCCTGGCATCCAAGGCGATGCCACGGCTCACTGAGGGCTTCCCTATCAAGGAGATCTTGTTCCTCAAAGTCAATCTCCGACAGGTTCTCGGCGCCTATCTGCACTTCGATCCGACAGGTGGTGCAGGAGGCATTCCCACCACAGTCGTGATTCAGCCTGCACCCGAGCAGCTTCGACGCCTCCAACAACGACGTATTAACCTCAACCTCTCCACTTCTGCTCTCAGGAAGAAGAAACGTCACTCGCGGCATCGCAAATCTCTCCTCAATGCACCGTGGCGCCAACCGCCACAGGCTGATAGGGACAGCGTTGCAGCCGGATATGTTCCTCAAACTCATGACGGAACAATTTCATGCTGCTCTGAACCAACACGGCAGCCCCGGTCACCAGCGTGCAATAGCCCGTTCCCTTTACAAATCCACAGAGCTGGAGGAGACTCTCCATATCTTTCTCCGTCCCATCTCCCTGCTCGATCTTGGTCATCAGCGCAGCGAGATTGATGGTCCCCATTCGACAGGGTGGGCACTGCCCGCAACTCTCGACCTTGAAGAAGTTTGAGAATTTGAGCGTCAGCGCCACCATGCACGTGGCATCATCGACCACGATCACGCCGGCTGACCCTAGCCCTGTGCCGGCTTTCTTCAACGAATCGAAATCCATCGTCAGGCCGAGCTGATCGGCGGTGACCATCGAGAACGCCGGTCCGCCAGGAAACACCGCCTTGATCTTGCGCCCGCCCGGCACCCCCCCTCCGCACTTGTCCACAAGTTCACGAATGGTCGTACCCATCGGCATCTCGTACACACCGGGCCGATTCACAGCGCCGCTTAGGGAAAACATCATTGTGCCAGGACACTTTTCTGTGCCGACCTCCGTAAACCAGGCCACACCTTTCAGAAGGATCCGCGGAATATTGCACAAAGTTTCGACATTATTGACCAGCGTCGGCTTCCCGTAGAGGCCGAAGTCCGTCGGATAGAAAGGCGGCTTCTGTCTCGGCATCGCCGGACGCCCTTGCATGGATTCGAGCATCGCGGTTTCTTCACCGGCCACGTAACTCCCGTGGCCTTCAAAGATTTGCAGATCGAGATCCACGCCACTCCCCAGAATATTCTTGCCCAAAAATCCTTGAGCCTTCGCCTGGGCCAATGCCTTTTTTAGATTCTCGCGTTCTTCGTGATACTCATGATTCACATAGATAAACGCCGCCTTCGCTTGCACCGTGTAGGCTCCAATGAGGCAGCCTTCGATGAGTTGGTGGGGCGCATGCTTGAGCAAATACCGGTCTTTAAATGTCCCTGGCTCATGTTCGCCGGCGTTACAGACAAAATAATGTTCCTTCACCCGATGATTGAGCACCTTCTCCCACTTAATGCCGGTAGGGAAACCTGCGCCCCCTCGCCCGCGAAGCCCGGCTTTCTTCAGTTCATTGACAATATCGTTCGCGCTCAGCTCTTTGACGCACTTCTTCCAGGCCTCGTAGCCTCCGATCTTCCGGTAGGCCTCGATATCCCAGGGAGCGCCATCGAGCGTTTGGAGAACTCGTGATTCAGTCACAGCTGTCATACACCCTTCCTGACTCGTTTGGCTCAACGAAACGAATGGAGCGATACTATAAGGTGCCTGGCCGGTATTCGTCAAGGCAATGCCGCGATAATAGGCCTGAATCTCAATGACTTAGGGCCACTGCCCTATACAAAAATGGCCATATGGGCCATCGAGGCGTAAAAGGTAAGACGAGAAAGGTGAAATGTATCTCGTTGGGAATAAGAGTGTATGGCTAATGGCGTATAGCAGGCAGCAAAGACACTCCACTTTATCCCGGACCATAGGCTATTGGCTATACGCCATATGCTCTTTTCTTTGGATGAGAGATAGGCTGACTGCCGGCGGGCTTTCTTGCCGGCAGTCGTACAGTGTCTTACCTGAGGTGGCTGCCGGCTCCCATGAATAACAGCATGGGAATCGACAACATAAAGTTGACCCGAGAAGCGAGGAGCGCGGTTCGACCCCACTGGGCCATTTCCGCCGGAGCGGGGGTTCCCTGAGCTGCGGCCGTCACCGCCGCAATAATCCTCCGTTGGTTCGGCCAAATAACCGCGTGGACGTTAGCCATCATGATGATGCCCAATACCCCGCCGATTCCCAACGCAATCGCGCCGGTTCCACCTCTCTGATACAGGTAGAGATACAACACAATCCCGGCAAGCACCGTGACCGTCGCGCCATGACGGAACCAGTTCAGCGCGGCGGGCATCAGCTTGGGAATCACGATGTTCTTGGTGGGTCCGTCCAGGCTCTTCAAGAATGCTGCATTGATCAGGTTGAAGAAGTACAACAATCCGATCCAGACGATTCCAGCCAAGAAATGGGTCCAGCGTAACAGCAAACCAAACCAATCGGCATCGCCGACCGCCACGCCGGTCATAGCGAGATACCCCATGATCAACACTACCGTAAGCGCAAATCCTACGCCCATCGTCTGCATCGGACTCTCAAGAAATTTCATCGCATCTCCTCGTTCAGTGTATTGCTACGTCGCTCTCTGTACTGTAGCCCTGCCCAGAATGTCAAGCAAGGAGCAGGTCCGTCATAGGTCATTGGTCAGCAGAGGGAAAGAGGCCTGCTGTTCCTGCCAATGGCTATTAACCACTAACCATTTCGTTACTCCATCAACCGATCGACCGCTGCACAGAGTTCACGCACCGCGTCAGCAGAAGTCGCCAATGCCGCTTGCTCCTCCGCCGTCAACTCATATTCGACTACCTGTTCCGCCCCGCCTCGACCCAGCTTGACCGGTACACCGACGATAACATCCTGCAATCCATATTCGCCCTCACAGAGCATCGCACAGGGCAACACCCGTTTCTGGTCCTTCACGATCGCCTCGACCATATCGACAGCCGAGGCCGAGGGGGCATAGAACGCGCTGCCCGTTTTCAGCAGGTCCACGATTTCGGCGCCCCCCTCGCGCGTCCGCTTCACAATCGCCTCCAACCGGTCCTTCGACATCAGATCCGAGACCGGTTTCCCCTTCACCGTCGTATACCGCAACAGCGGCACCATCGTATCACCATGCCCACCCAACACCATCGCAGCCACGTCGGGGCCTGGCACACTCAATTCGGCAGCGATGAAGGCACGCATGCGGGCAGAATCGAGCACGCCCGCCATACCCAAGACTCGCGACTTCGGCAGTCCGCTCACACGACGCGCCACATGGACCATGGCATCCAGCGGGTTGGTGACGAGAATCAGAATGACGTTCGGCGATCGCGACACCAACTCAGAGACGACCGATTTCACGATCTTCGCGTTCGTGGTCAACAACTCGTCTCGGCTCATCCCCGGCTTGCGAGGGATTCCGGATGTGATCACCGCCACCGACGAGCCGGCCGTTTCATCATAGCCGTTGGTGCCCAGCACGCGAGTACCATAGCCGCAGACCGGCCCGGCCTGCGTGATATCGAGGGCCTTGCCTTGCGGAATACCCTTGACGATATCGACCAGCACCACCTCGTACTCGTCCTTCTCAGCCAGCCGCTGCGCCGTTGTACCTCCGACGTTCCCCGCGCCCACCACCGTTATTTTCGGTCTCCCCATGCTTCCTCCGGAAGTGCTGAGTGCTGGGTGCTGAGTATCGAGTCAGGAAATCGAGAAATTCCTCTGTTCCCGTCTCAGCACTCGCAACTCAGCACTGCTTATGCGTGTTCGTGTTCTGTCCAGCCTGCGACTTTAAAATTGATTGTGCAGACGAAATTGTCCCCGTCATAGAAATTGACTTTAATTTTTTTCTTGCCATAGGTCTTTGCCAGAAAAGCGTCCGGATCGTCGACCAATTCCTGATACCCTCCTGCCGGATATTCGCCGAGGTCGTGAAATACCACGATCATCCCCACTTTAACTTCTTGAAGAATCTTGGCCCAACAACGAGGATAGACCTCCCAAAACTTGGCTTCGATCAGATCTTTTGTCGGCTCCTGGCGATCCTCCCCAGGCCTGATGGGTTGTGCAAACTTCGCCAAACGGCGGACATAGGGATACTGGTGCCCAGTAAACAGTTTATATAACCAAGGTGGCACTGTCGGTCTCTCTGCTGAATTCGTCATCGATTCTTCACACCCCTTACGCCTTACCCCTCATCCCTTACCTCTTCTACGTCGTGAGCCGTTGATAGATCCGAGGCAATCGCGTCGGCAATGCTTCGAGATGATCGATCACCGCGAACTGCACATCCCTATACATTCTTCGAACATAGCCATCGGCCTCCCGATCGATCGTGATACAAAACGGATGCACCCCCCGCTGACACGCCTCTCGTAACGCAGCCTTGGTGTCTTCCAGCGAATACTCGTCTTTATAGCCGTCGTCGAGTGGACGGCCATCGCTGATGAGAACGAGCAGCCGCGTCCGCGCCTCTCGCACCAGCAATTTGGCAGTGGCATGACGAATGGCCGCCCCATCGCGGTTTTGCTGCATGGGAGCCAGTCCGCCCAAACGCTGCGCCGCTTTCCCGCCCAACCGATCGCCAAAATCTTTGATCACAAGAAAGTCTACTTGTCCGCGGCCCTGGCCCGAATAGCCGTAGAGCGCATATTGGTCTCCGACCGCTTCCAGTGCTTCACACAAGAGCACCAGCCCCTCTTTCTCCAGATCGATCACGCGGCGGCCGCTGTCCAATTGGCGGCTGGTTGAGCCGCTCACGTCAACCAGAAACGCGGCCGCAACATCCCGTTCTTTTCTCTCCCGCCTGACGTAGATTCGATCCGACAGATCTGCCCCCGCCGCCCGCTCAGCACACATACGGACCGCCGCATCCACATCGAGATCGTCGCCGTCAGCTTGGCCCGACACGCGCCGCAACCCCGGGGGCCGCAGACCCTCGAAGAATCGTCGAAGGGCCGAGACCTCGCTCCCGTGCGCGCTCAAGGTCGCACCCACGATGTCACCGCTCCCCTCCTCCGCAGCACGCTCGACGACGCGACACCAATTGAGGCGATAGTCATCGATCTCCTGATCCCATTCCGGATAGCGCACCTCACGATCGCCAAGCCCGGCATGATCGATCGGCGCCGGCTGCTCGACATGCAAGGCCAAGAGTTCTTCCACATGAGAAGGCAACTGCCTCCCCCCGGCAAGCCGGTCGCTCTCAGTTTCCGTATGTGTGCCTTCTCGATTCCGTTGTCCCTGCGCCGTCGACTGCTGCGATCCACCGATGGTGCTCGCCATTCGCTCGATGTCCTCTAATTGTTTCTGATCGTCCGATGCTTGTCCGTCCTGATCATGCTGACGAATGAACTCAGGGTTCATCGCCCCACGATAGACCCAGTTGATCACAGGGCGATAGTTTTCTCCTGTCTGTTCGGATGCGGAGGGGCCAACACCTAGCTCTTCTGCCGCATCGTCAGCCTGATGGGCCTGGATCATCGCCCCCTTCGGAGCCAACAGTTCTTCGAGCCGCACGTAGAGCGCATGGGCTACGCGCACGGCCTCTTCTGCCGTCGCCGTTGGAGCCAGAATTGTCTGGCACATCGGCCAGAGGATGGCGATCTCGCCCTTGATAG
>JACQEY010000146.1 GCA_016200355.1 Nitrospirota bacterium | reverse complement strand
CATCCCCTCGTCGAAGCCGCCTCCCGTGACATCACCTTGCCGGATGGCGCCGTGCTGCACGTGTTTACGGATATCAGTCTCACCGGAAAATCTGCCGTGCTCGTCGTCTATGTGTCCGCCAATAATCACCCGCACCAGTTGCTGATGCTGGACGCCGCCAAAGCCTGGGAGCTGGTCTTTACTGATTCAGAGGACGTGAATCGCTGGGCAGAAGAACGATATCGGCGGGTGAAATCAGCGCTGACTGCGGCGATCGGGAAACCAGTCCGACAGCCCATATTAGCAGAAGTCTCCTAGCAGGCTCCATCATTGAGGCATTCCCTCATCCTATGCGTTAGCTCTTATCCTCCAGTGGGTTCATAGTTCAGGTTCGGCCCCAACCATCGCTCTAGCGCTGAAAAGGGTATTTCTTTTCGCGCCTGGTAGTCGAGCAACTGGTCTTTTCCGATCTTCCCTACGGCAAAATACTTGGCCTCCGGATGGGCGAAATAGAGTCCACTGACGGAGGCAGCAGGCCACATGGCAAAGCTTTCCGTCAGGGTGATTCCTGCCTGCTGTTCTGCGGACAGGAGATCGAAGAGCAACCGCTTCTCTGTGTGGTCGGGACATGCCGGATACCCCGGCGCGGGACGGATACCGCGATACTTTTCACGGATCAGATCCTCACTCGACAGCGTCTCTCCTTTGCCGTACCCCCACGCCTCACGCACCTGCTTATGGAGATATTCGGCAAAGGCCTCGGCCAAGCGGTCGGCCAAGGCTTTGGCCATGATGGAATTGTAGTCGTCGTGATCGCGCTCGAACTCTTTGCATAACACATCCACCCCAACTCCCGTCGTCACGGCAAAGGCTCCGACATAATCTGCGCGACCGGACTCTTTCGGCGCCACAAAATCTGACAGCGCGAAACTGTACTGCCCTTGTGGCTTCTCCGATTGCTGGCGCAGCGTATGGAAGGTCGTCAAGACCGCTGTACGACTGTCATCGCTGTAGATTTCGATATCGTCTCCCACACTGTTGGCAGGAAAGAACCCATAGACCCCATTGGCGGTGAATAACCGCTGATCCACAATCTTGCGGAGCAAGGCCAACGCATCCTCGTATAACTCCTTGGCCTTCGGACCCACGACAGGATCTTCCAGGATGGTCGGGTAACGTCCGCGCAATTCCCATGTGTGAAAAAATGGCGACCAATCGATATAGGGAATCAGCTGATTCAACGGCTGTTGCGATACCACCTTTACCCCCGTAAACGCCGGGATGGGGATATCGACCTCAGCCCAATTCGATTGGAATCGATTGGCTCGCGCCCGCTCCAAGGTCCACAGGGTTTTAGCTCCCTTGTCCTGATGGGTCTGGCGTATCTGATCGTAGTCGGCGCGTACCTTCTTGGCAAAGTCGGTCTGCAAATCTGCATTCACCAGATTGCCAACAACACCCACCGCTCTGGAGGCGTCCAGCACATGGACCACGGGATGGCTGTAGCCCGGAGCGATCTTAACGGCCGTATGAGCCTTGCTTGTGGTAGCGCCGCCGATGAGTAACGGTAGATCAAAACCCTCGCGCGTCAGCTCGCGTGCCACGTGTGCCATTTCATCCAACGATGGGGTAATCAGTCCACTCAACCCGATGATCGCGACCCCATGTTCGCGTGCTGCTGCCAAGATCTTTTCACAGGGCACCATCACCCCAAGATCGATCACTTCGTAGTTATTACATCCCAGAACCACCCCCACGATATTCTTCCCGATGTCATGCACGTCGCCCTTGACCGTAGCGAGCAGGATCTTTCCATTCGAGCTGGACGCGCCTGATTTTAGTTTTTCTGCCTCCATAAATGGCATCAAGTAGGCCACAGCTTTCTTCATGACCCTGGCGCTCTTGACCACTTGAGGCAAAAACATCTTGCCAGACCCAAACAGGTCCCCCACGATGTTCATCCCGGCCATCAGTGGTCCCTCGATCACATGCAGCGGTTTGGCAAACTTCAGTCGGGCTTCTTCGATGTCCTGCTCGATGTAGTCAGTCACGCCTTTCACCAGTGCATGGGAGAGGCGCTCCTCGACCGTGCCGGCGCGCCACTCATCGTCTTTTACCACCACCTTGCCCTGCTGCTTGACGGTCTCAGCAAAGGTCACCAGCCGTTCCGTCGCATCCGACCGCCGGTTCAGCAGCACATCTTCGACCAGTTCCAGGAGATCCTTGGGAATTTCTTCGTACACAGCCAACTGCCCGGCGTTCACAATTCCCATGTCCAGACCGGCCTTGACGGCGTGATAGAGAAATGCCGCGTGCATCGCCTCGCGTACGCGGTTGTTGCCGCGAAACGAGAAGGAAATGTTGCTCACGCCGCCGCTGACCTTCGCCAGCGGAAGATGCTGCTTGATCCAGCGCGTGGCGTCGAGAAAATTCACCGCGTAATTATTATGCTCCTCGATGCCGGTCGCCACCGTGAGGATATTCGGGTCGAAGATGATGTCCTGGGCAGGGAAACCGATTCGTTCCGTGAGGAGGCGATAGGCCCGCTCACAGACCTCGATCTTGCGCTCATACGTGTCGGCCTGGCCACGCTCATCGAAAGCCATCACCACCACGGCAGCCCCATAACGATGGACCAATTTGGCTTGCTGAAGGAACTTGGCTTCGCCCTCTTTCAGGCTGATGCTATTGACGACGGGCTTGCCCTGGATGTTCTTCAGCCCCGTCTCGAGGATGTCCCACTTCGAACTATCCACCATGATGGGGACGCGACAGATATCCGGTTCCGACGCCACCAATCGCAGAAATTTTTCCATGGCAGCCTGGGAGTCGAGCATGCCTTCGTCCATATTGATATCGATGATCTGGGCTCCCCCCTCGACCTGTTGCCGTGCCACCGAAAGCGCGGCTTCATAATCGCCTGCCAGAATCAGTTTGGAAAAAGCCGGTGAGCCCGTCACGTTGGTCCGTTCACCGATGTTCACAAAATTCGATT
>JACQEY010000149.1 GCA_016200355.1 Nitrospirota bacterium | reverse complement strand
GGACACATAGACAACGAGCACGGCAGATTTGCCGGTGAGGCTAATATCCGTAAACACGTGTAGCCTGGCGCCATCCGGCAAGGTGAAGTCGCGGGAGGCGTCCTCAACGAGGGGATGGTAGAGTCGCTGAAGAAATTGGGACGTCACTTCGTAGGCGTTGGTTGTACTTAAGAGGCGGGGATTTGGTTTTTCTCCGAACAGGTTCTCGGTCAGATAGGTTGCAGCCTCCCAGGTCGGCATGACTCCGGACGTGACCAAGGATTCGCACAGATAGGCGATCCAATTGCGTGTCGCCCCCTGTTTGCGGGCTGCCGTTGCCTTCTTCGCCATGATCGGCAATCCTTTCGCGAGCATGAACGGTGTAGGTACAGGGCCTGAGAATTTGTGCGTGGGGCTGTACCTGACGAGATGAGGAAAGTATATCGGTGGGTGGAAAAGCGGTCAACGAAATGACGAAAAGGTTCCTAGGACTCGCGAATCATTCTGCGCGGCGGCTGGTCGGCGTACTGGTCATGGATGAGCGTGATGTCGCTCAGTGAAGCGAAGAAGATGTCAAGGAGTTCGGGGTCGAAGTGTTCCCCCCGATGTTTGGTCATGAGATCGACGGCATGATCGAGGGAGAAGGCAGGCTTGTAGATGCGTTGTGTGGTGAGGGCATCGAAAGCATCGGCGATCGCGGCGATCCGTCCTTCCACGGGAATTGCTTCACCCTTCAATTTGCGCGGATATCCGTTGCCATCCCAACGCTCATGGTTAGTCCAGGCGATCGATGCCGCGACCTTGAGGATTTCCGCATCCGATCCGCTGAGGATACGATAACCGATCTCCGCATGTTGAGAGATGACGTTGAATTCTTCCTGCGTGAATTTGCCGGGTTTGAGGAGCACATGATCCGGCGTGCCGATTTTCCCGATGTCGTGCATCGGACTGGCAGTGCGGATCAAATCGCACCGTTCCGATGACAGTCCATACTTCCTTGCAAGCAATTCACAGTAGTGGCTCATGCGCTGAATATGTTGTGCAGTGGCACTGTCTCTGTATTCGGCGGCGATGGCGAGTCGCTGAATCGTTTCCTCTCGTGAGAGCCGCAGCTCCTTTTCGCTTCGTTCGAGCCATTCGAGCGCCTGTTGGAGAGCCATCGTTCTGGTTCTGACGACATCCTCCAGGTTCTCCCGGTGCAGGCGATTTTCAATTTCAAGCCGGCGGCGGCGGAGCGCATTGGCGACATCGATCATGACTTCATTTGACTCGAACGGCTTGACGATGTATCCAAAAGCTCCCATGTCCAGCGCTGCGTTCGCCAGCACCGAGCTGTCGAGGCCGGTCACCATGATGACGGCGGTGTGAGGATGCTGACTCAGAATATCGCGAACGAGATCCATCCCCGACTCACCGGGCATATTTACATCGCACAACATCAATGCAAAGGGTTGTTCCTCCAACCGTGTCCGTGCCTCACGCGCATCGGACGCGAGAACCGTCTCATACCCATGGGTTTGAAGCATGTATCCTAACAGCCGACGGATCGGTTCTTCGTCGTCGATGATCAGTACGCGCTTGAGTTCAAGGAGGGCTTGATCGGCAGATCGGTCGAGGAGCAACGTCATGATTTGTGGGTCTACGTTATATAGAGAAGAGAACTGTTTGGGCTCAGTGAGTGCTCACATGTTTCCGATGTTCAGAGGTCTCAAGAGAATGTAAGGGGAAAGCACATTTTGTGCCAATACATTACGAAAATCCGCACGCTGCGGGTCGTTCACCAGATAACGCCTTCTTAGCCGAAAAGCAGTGGGATGCCTCGCTGCGACAGTGTTTTTATGAGGCAGTTGCACCTTTACTCGATGTTCACGTGGACTATGCGCAAGAAGTGAGAATACATCTGTACAGATTTAGCCGTTTGCACCGTGTACTTTTGTACTAATCAATCGGCAGGAATGATCGAAGATACGCGCTTTTTCCGACAGTCTCGCGTGAATCAGATGTTGGGGGTTACAGTGGAAGCCTTCGTGCATATTGCGGGCTAGGCCGGTTTCATTGCTCTTTCGAAGGGCCTTTACTATAATGCGCGGCACTACAAACAGGAGCTATTTATGAGTCATGCAGCGGGACTAGCGCGTGCCGACGGCCGGCGAAAAGATCAGCTTCGTCCGGTGAAAGTGACGCGGAATTTCATTAAACATGCCGAAGGGTCTGTTTTGATCGAAATGGGCGACACCAAAGTGATTTGTACGGCCTCGATTGAAGAGAAGGTGCCTCCGTTTTTGAAGGGGAAGGGGCAAGGATGGGTGACGGCAGAGTATTCGATGCTTCCCCGTTCGACCCACGAGCGATCCCCGCGTGAAGCGGTCAAAGGGAAACAGGGTGGCAGAACGTTGGAGATTCAACGCCTTGTCGGGCGAGCCCTCCGTGCGGTGACAGATATGAGTCAGATGGGAGAACGGTCGATCTGGCTCGACTGTGACGTCATTCAGGCCGACGGAGGGACCAGAACGGCTTCTATTACAGGGGCATTTATTGCTCTAGCCGATGCGTTTACCGTCCTCAAGAAGCGAGGCCTGATCAAGAAACGACCCTTGACGGACTACCTGGCTGCCATTAGCGTAGGAAAAGTAGGCGGGGAAATCCTCGTCGACTTGGCCTATACGGAAGACTCAATGGCCGATGTCGACATGAATGTGGTCATGACCGGACAAGGGCGCTATGTCGAAGTTCAGGGCACAGCGGAGCGGACCCCCTTTGCAAAACAGGAAATGGATGAATTTATGGCGATGGGATGGAGCGGGATTCAGACCCTCACCGCGCTGCAGAAGGATTTGATTGGCGAATTGGAGTAGGGGTGAGACGATGATTCGTGAATTAGTCCTCGCCACGCGTAATCGGCATAAGGGCGAAGAGCTTACAGCCCTCTTAGGCGATCTCGGCATCACGATTCGTACACTCGATGAATTTCCGGATGCCCCGGACGTGGTCGAAGACGGGGACACCTGCGAGGCCAATGCAGTAAAGAAGGCGTGTGTCATTGCCGAGTTCACGGGTTTGCCGACTGTGGCCGATGATACGGGATTGGAAGTAGATGCGCTCGGCGGGAGGCCCGGTGTCTATGCGGCCCGTTATGCCGGCGAAGAGGCGACTTATGAAGACAACTGTCGAAAATTGCTGCGAGAGTTGGCTGGTGTGCCTCCTGAACAACGAACTGCTCGTTTTCTGACCGTCGCAGCGATCGCACTGCCTGCAGGTGGAGTACGAGTGGCACAGGGAATATTGGATGGAGTGATTGCGGAAGAGGCGAGTGGGACGTTAGGATTCGGGTACGATCCCGTGTTCCTCATTCCAGAATTAGGGAAGACCTTGGCGCAGCTGTCGGCGGATGAGAAAAACAGGATCAGTCATCGCGCTAAAGCGTTCACTCAGGCGAAAGACCTGTTACGAGAGATGGAATTCGAGATGCTCGAGTCGGGGCGTAGCGCAGCCCGGTAGCGCGCCTGCTTTGGGAGCAGGATGTCGGAGGTTCAAATCCTCTCGCCCCGACCAAACCCTGCGGGCAGTGCTGAGACCTGAGTGCTGAGTAACGAGTCTCAGAACCATTTCGAGCCATACGCTCCGTATCTCAGCACTCTGTACTCAGCACTTCCAAGAGGGCGCCCGTAGCTCAGTCGGATAGAGCATCAGCCTTCTAAGCTGAGGGTCGCTGGTTCGATTCCAGCCGGGCGCACCAATTATCAATCTGTTACGCCATCCCCCCGCTAGAGGACGCGCCCCCTTGTGCTAGGATTGTGCTACTTTCTCGCCGCGGTCGATCGAGCACCTCGGCACCCCCGCGCAAACTCTCCGGCTGATGGTGCGCACAGCGCAGGACCAGCGAGATCGTTTTCCATCGGCCCAATTTCTGAACCTTATAGACATCGACGCCCGCTTGGATGAGTCGCGTGGCAAATGTATGTTGAAGGTCATGGAAGTGGAACCGCGTGATCCCCGCCTTTCGCATGGCGGTATAGAACGCCCGCAACAGATTGCGTGCATTCCGTGGGTGGCCTGCCCCATTGACGAAGACCGCGTCCGTGCTGCTGGTCCGTACTGCGGCGCGGGCCTGTAAGACTTCCAACGCCGTGTCATTTACCGGCGACATGTCCCGCGCGTCATTCTTCTGCTCGAGGATCGTGAGTGTCCGGCGCGTTAGATCTACGTAGGACCATTGCAGCTTCAGGATCTCCCCCCCCCCGTCGCATTTCCGTACGAGCGCGAATACGATGATCTCCTGGAGCCAAGGTGGGAGGTGGCGAGCAACCACTGCTCTTCCTCCGTAATCACCCACCGCTCGATGCCATTGCGGACCTTCTCCTTGGCGATCCGGAACACGAGATTGTCGGTCACCCATTCCCACTCCATTATGCCGAGCTTGTTGGTGTGTCCTAACAAGGAGAGCTCGTCGTTGAGGGCCTTTGGCGCCACCGTAGTCGGTCTCGTCTGCTCTCGTTTCACTACCCGGCGCAGACGGTGGCGATTTTAACTGGATCGAGTAAACATTCGGCTACACGCCCGGGGCCGAAGCCAGCGCCTCCCCCGCAGCACGCGCCGGTGAAAGATCCCGTCGCGCCGCCTGGTCCCGAGTCTCCCTGGGCGCCATTGGTTGGACTGGTGCAAGGGCGCGCATAGACCACGGCGCCGAGCCCGACGGCAACTGTCGGTCAACTCCGCTAGCACGGGTGGGGGCACGTAAGCCTGGGCACAATGGAGTACACTGCCACACGGGGAAGGCGCCGCGCGCAGGATTGACGCGGAGGTTGGCGAGGACTCGCGGAGGGGCAACCCTGCCTCCAGCATCGTAATACGGTGGGGCAGTACAGTAAAACCGGTCAGGAAGATACTATTCAGAGAGGTGTCGACTATTCCCAACAGCAGGGGGGAGATAGTTGCGAAGGCCACGAGAGATGATCCCATGGGAAAGCCATGCGTAATCGCCTCCGGAAGCCTGTTGACCGATTGTCGCAACCACCTGATCCTTATTGCGTCCACGAAGTTCGTCGATCGCGCGATCAATACGCCGGCTGGCTCCGGCGGCAACCTGTTCCACCAACTCCCAGACCTGTTCGTCGGCGTTGGCACGCTCCTGTGACGAAGCCCATAACGCACCGGTCGCGATCGTGAGGAGATCTTCGCCGACCGTTTCGATGCGGGTTTGCCGACCCTGATCGTCACGAAGCTGTTCACCGTGGCGAACCATCGCCCAGAAGATGGCTCGGGCCAGATCACGACTGGAGCGTTCCACATAACTGAGCAGTGGAAAAACTTTTGGATGGCGGAATTCTGTCCGGTTCGGGAGTGCCCGGCGTAACCACAGACTCATGTACCAGGGGACGTAAAATCGTACGAGCTTGAGCAGTTCTACGAGCCTCTCACTCCTGTTCCCACCTCCATTCACATATCGCTGGGCGCGCTCCAAGTGCGGGTTTAGCCCTTCCCGCGCGACAAACGGTCGCAGGATATCTGTCGACCCTTCTCCGATCCGGTACATCTCCGCGTCACGGACCAGTTGTTCAACCCCGAGCGCGGGTTCTCCTCGAACCCGTTTGGACTCTGCTGTTTCATAGCCCATTCCCCCGAAAATGGTCTGGGCATCTTTCAAAAATTGGATGGTAGTCTCGGAACAAAATATCTTCGCGATCGCAGCCTCGATCCGGACGTCGTACATGTGTTGGTCGGCCATTCGCCACACAGCGAAAGCAAGTGCTTCCATCGCACAGAGGTTTGCCGCCATGTGGCCCAGCCTCATGCGTTGCGTCTGACGCTCGCTGAGGGGTTTCTGGAAGGTCAGCCGCTGGTTGGCCCGGTCGAGGGTCGGCTGCCACGCCTGTTTGGCCATGCCCAGACAAATGGCTGGGATGCTGATCGCCCGACCGACATTGAGAATGGTCAGGGCGTACTTAAGACCCCGGCCAACTTCACCGATGAGGTTGGCTGCTGGGATGCGGACATGGGCGAAGGTCATGTGGGCATTCTCAATGCCACGGCAACCTTCGAACTGACATCGCTGTTGCACCCGGACACCGGGTGTTTCCATATCGAGGATGAAGGCGGTATGAACCGGCTCGTCTGCGCCCTTGCCCTCTGGAACCGGGATCCACACAGTTCGCCCGTCGTGCTGTGCCCGCTTCGCCGGCACTCGTGCGATCAACGTGACATAGCGGGCGATGGAGCCGTTCGTACACCACAGCTTCTCGCCGTTCACGACAAACGCCGTGCCGCTGGAATCCAGCACCGCCTCAGTTTGGATATTGGCGGCATCTGACCCGGTGATCGCTTCCGTGAGAGCGAATGCCGAGATGGCTTCTCGCGCCACGATGGGCAAGTACTTGCGTTTCTGCTCCTCGCTGCCGAACAGGAGTAGCGGCATGGCGATGCCGATGGACTGCGGCACAGCAACGGTTAGGGCAAGAATATTGCTCCAACTCGCCATGAGCATGAGCGCGCGCCCGTAGTTCGTATAGGAGAATCCCAGGCCCCCATACTCTTTGGGGATTTTCATGCCGAACGCGCCGAGTGCGAAGAGTCCTTTGAGCACGGAGTCGGGGATCTTCGCCGTCTGTTCGATTTCGTCTGGATCGACGTGCGTCCTTAGGAAGGTCTCCAGCCGCGGGCGGTACTCTTCCCAGACCGCTTGTTGTTCCGGTGATTCTTCTGGCGGGAGTAACAGTGAGAAGTCAGGCCTCCCAACGAAGAGACCCGCCATGAAACTACGGCCGGTCAACCGCTCTCGGGCTTCTTCGATTCGTTCGAGCCCTTTGAAGAAGTGTGTCACAACTTCTCCCTTACGATGCAGCGTGCTGTACGAGGGGCCTCTCCTCCAGTTGCTCAAATCGGGCCGTGAAATGGCGCAGGACCGGGGCCTCATAGGTCAAGGCAAGTCCGTGAATCCTCTCGCGCCGACTGTACAGCTCGATGATCGAATCTGCGACATAGGTGATCTGCATGTTCGTATAGACCCGCCGCGGAATGGCCAGCCGAACCATCTCGAGTTCCGGATGGATCGTTCGCCCGGTTGCCGCATCCTTCTTGCCGAACATCACAGTGCCAATTTCGACTCCTCGGATCCCGTACTCCCGATACAGTGCGACGGCCAACGATTGCGCGGGACATTGATCTTGGGAAATATGCGGGAGAAATTCCTTCGCGTTGAGATACACGGCGTGCCCTCCGATCGGTTTGAGAATAGGCACGTCTGCTTGATCCAGCAACTCACCCAGATACCGGACTTGCCCAACCCGGAAGCTGAGATAGTCTTCGTCCAGCACTTCGCGGAGCCCTCTGGCCATCGCTTCCAGATCACGCCCGGCCAATCCACCATAGGTCGGAAAGCCTTCGACCATGATGAGCATGTTGGTAGTGTCTTGCGCCCACTGATCATCGTTCAGGCTGAGGAATCCCCCGATGTTCACCAGGCCATCCTTCTTGGCCGACATGGTGCAACCGTCGCCGTAGCTGAACAGCTCCCGCGCGATGTCGAGAATCGACTTGCTTGCGTAATCCGGTTCGCGCTCCTTAATGAAGAAGCAGTTCTCCGCGAAGCGGCAGGCGTCGAAGAAGAGGGGAATATGGTAACGGCTCAGCAACTCCCGGGTCTGCCGTATGTTGTCCATCGACACCGGTTGCCCGCCGCCACTGTTGTTGGTGATGGTCAGCATCACCAGTGGAATGCGATGCCGTCCGACACGATTGATCGTGTCCTTTAACCGGACCAGGTCCATATTGCCTTTGAACGGCAATTCGCAATGCGGGTCATAGGCTTCTTTGATCACCACATCCAGAGCCTGGGCTCCTTGATGCTCGACGTTGGCGCGCGTGGTGTCGAAATGAATGTTGTTGGGGATGCACATGCCCGGCTTCACCACAGTGGAGAACAAAAGATTTTCAGCCATACGTCCTTGATGAGTGGGGATCACGTGCTTGTAGCCGAAGATGGACCGGACGGTTTCTTCAAGGTGGTAATAGTTCTTGCTGCCGGCATAGGATTCGTCCCCGAGCATCAAGCCCGCCCATTGATTATCGCTCATTGCCGAGGTGCCGCTGTCGGTGAGCAGATCCACATACACGCTCTCGGCCGGCACATGAAACAGGTTGTAGCCTGCCTCTCGTAGCAGGCGATCCCGCTCTTCGCGCGTGGTGCGACGGATTGGCTCCACCACTTTGATTTTGAACGGCTCGGACGGAAATTTCATGCGATCGACCTCTTGAATCGCGCCAATTCCATCTTGACGGCTAGCGGGCCTCCGTATTCGAAGACATACCGAGTCATATCGAACAGGGACGCCGGATTAAGATCACGGATGACATCCGACTTCCAGGTGATTTCCAATTGATTGATCATGGTGATCGGCGTCGGGGTTCCGAACACGCAATTTCTCCGTCGAACATGGCGGCGTTGATGTCCGGCGCTGCCCCTTGTTTCTTGTAATCTTCTTCGAAGCGCCGAAACGCGGGCGACCGTTCGAGCTCCTCGCGAAACGCGTAGAAGACCTTGATTCCTGCGCGATGCTGGTCGTCCATGACCTGCGTGGCATCGGCCACAACCGATTCCTGCTGCAGTTGCTCCCGCGTCAGGACCAACAGGCGCCGAATGATTACTCCGCGCTTGGCGGCTTCCTGATTGGCCAAGAGATAATTGGGATACAAGGCCTCCCCTTTTTTCCAGATATTCCAGCGCTCCATAATCGCGTCGATGGAATGTTCAGCCGTCTGAACGAGCCGGACCGCCTCAGCGTTCGCCTCCGCCCCTTCATACGTCAACGTCTGTGTCTCTAGTTGGCGCAGTTCCCGCCCGATCGCTTCGACCTTGCGTGGAATGTACTTGGGGCTCTTTGGGACATGCAGCATGACGTCGACGGCCGTCAGCGCCAGGGTCCAGTATTCTTTGGCTGAGGACGGAGCCTTGTCCTTTTGCGCAATCAGGAGGAGTTCCACTGGATTTTTGTCGAGGAGTTTGGCGATCTTGATACAGAGCTCCGGTTTCGGGATCTTGAGCCCGCGTCGCATTAGATTGGCTTCCGGTTGAGCGATCCCGAGTTTCTTCGCCAGGGCGTAATCGCTGCTGAGCTCGAACCGTTCCTTAATGGCCTCAAGATACGTTGCAATGTCCGACATGCATCTTTCCCCTTATGTTAAAAGATAGCCGGAATTCGTATGGGCTCTGGAAGACATCATGCCGCGTGATGGTGGATTTCGTGAGGTTCGTGGTCACGGGACCCCCTCCGTTCCAATCCCATCCAAAAGTTCTCGAGATAACCAAGGACGGTGTTCACGCCGTGCAGAAAGTCAAGCCTTTCCTGGTCGGACATGCCCGCATTCTTCGTACTCTCCACGGCGGCCACCGCATGCTCCATCGCTTCCTCATGGGTGGATTCGAGTTGTCGGTGAAAGGTGAAATAGGTGATGTCCAAGTGAGGATAGCGAGCCGCTTTCAGGTACGTGAGCCCAGGAATTAGATGATCCCACATCGTGATCGCCATGTTCTCAAGACCAAAGGATGCGCCCAGAGCCTTGGCGTGGTTTCCGTCGCTGTACAGTCGTTCCATCCCCTCGATATAGGCCCAGGTCGATGGAAGCATAGGGCGAGACATGGCCCGGTGGACATCAATACCGATGGATCGCAAGAAGTCTCGATAGAGGAGTTCGTGGCGAAGGTGTGTGTGTCCATCGCCCAACTCGGAGTACAGGACCTTGGTCAGTTCACCTGCAACCGTTTCGTCCTCGGTATTCACGAGCTGAGACACCAGGATTTGGGGGAAGAATCTGGCAAAGTTATAGAACTCGGTTGCGAATTCTTTGAGCTCTTCATCGGTGAGGTCACCACTTTTGAAACGATCAAGATATGAATTGTTGATGGCTCTATGCCCGAGCACAAAACTCTTCATCTCCAGATAGAACGTCATAAGTCACCTCCGGATTCCACGCGGATGGGCCTTTGAGGGTCACTCCTGAAAGGTCACTTTGAGCATAATGATATACTTTCTATATTACATTATCAAATATATTTATACTGGCTTGCCATAATATTACCGAACAAATAAATTTTGAGGCATTAATGTTGCATTAACAACTATTTATATGATCACACTGGTGATAATAATATCACATGATCTAATATATTATCTATGTTATAGTGGAGTCGCGTAGAAGTTAAAAACATCATCTGGTGGACTGAAGCTTAATGAATTCCGTCCCGCAGAGAGGAGGCGTCATCATGAATCAAGCGAGAGGGATTGATCACATCACGCTCTGCGTGGAGAACCTCGATGCGGCGGAATTTCTGTTCACCGAGATACTCGGTTTTGAAGTGATCTGGTCGGCTCGGGATGTGGGCAGCGACAAGTCTTCGATGGACACAGTCGTTGTGCAGCGAGGCACTGCAAAGGTCGCCCTCATGCAAGGTCGGGACAAGGTTATGAAGTCGCAGATCAGCGAGTTCATTGAGAAGTACGGACAGGGTGTGCAGCACTTCGCTTTAGAGGTTGATGACATCGACGCGGTGAGTCGCGAGTGGGAAGCGCACGGCGTGAAATTTAGTGGACCGGTGAAAGAAGGACGGGACGGATTCGGACCGCTCAAGCAACGCTTCACCTATTCGCTCTTTCCAGGGAGTGGGATATTCATTGAATTGACTCAACGGCAGCATGGGGACGAACAGGCGAAGACGTTTGTCCGAAGCACGGTTGAATCGCTGTACAAAGACATCGAACGCGATCAGGCCTCTGGTATCGAACAGACGATCATTGATTACGATTCATTTCTGATCCCCATGGAAAAGAAGCCGCTGAAGCGGGCGTCATGAGGAGCGCCTTTCTCTAGGGGAGACGGGCCATGTATCTCAACAAGAAAGGCAAAGTTCCCAATCAAGCCCACGTCGGGATTCCCGAAGGGCTCTGCGAGGAGGAGCATGGGCGAGAAGGGTTTGCTGGGCCCGTCTCGCATCTGTACCGCACGCATCCCCCGACCGGCTGGGTGAAGATCGAGGGGCCGCTGAAGCCGCGAGCCTTTGCCTGTGCCCAGTTTTCAATGAAGCTGACGCCACCCAGTACTGCTCGCCAGATTCTCATGATGCAGAGCCAGGACGCGAGTCTCTACGTCTCGATCCACACTGCGACGATGGTTCATTTCATCCGTAACGCGGATGGAGACGAAACGTACTTCGTGCATCAGGGCACGGGGAGATTTGAAACGGACTACGGAACTCTGCCTTATGAGCCAGGCGATTACGTGGTGATTCCCAAAGGAACGACCTATCGAACCCACGTCGATGCCGGCCCTTCATTTTTTTTCCTCATCGAAACTCCGGAGGCGATCATGTTCCGTGCCGGCGGATGCCTCATTTCCACCTTCGCTCCAAGGCCTTTGGAAAGCGATCCCGAAGCATTGCGTGTTCCGTTTTACCATCGAAATACGGATTACGACGAGGTGCTCTTTTATCATGAAGGAGAATTTTTCAGCCGCGCGGGGATTCAGCCGGGGATGCTGACATTGCACCCACAAGGTATCCACCACGGACCTCAGCCGAATGCAGTGCAAGCCGCCAAGGGGAAAACGTATACGAATGAAGTGGCGGTGATGGTCGAGTCCAAGACACCCTTTATCGTGAAGCCGGAAATGGAAACGGTAGAGATTAAGGATTATGCGATGAGTTGGAGCCGCCGATGAAACTTGTCAGTTTTCGAGTCACAACTTCTATTGGTACCTTCATGAGAGTGGGTGCGATGCATGGTCAGAGCTTTATCGACGTGAATATGGCCTATGCTCGGTGGTTGGCAGACCAGCGTGAAACGCAGCCGCACCGATTGGCCAATGCCCAGGTGCCCGCAACTATGCTGGAGTTTCTCGAAGGAGGTCCGTCGACAATGGCAGCCGCGAGGCGGGCTATCGACTATGCCGTCATGCTCGGTCCTTTAAGCCAAGGCCCGGCAGGCGAAACGATTTTTTATCAGTCAGCCAACGTTCGGATTGCCGCTCCCCTTCCCAACCCGCCTTCGCTGCGAGACTTTATCGCTTTTGAAGACCACATTGCCGCCACGTCGAAGAAGAGGGGACAGCCGATTCCGCCGGAATGGTACAAAGCCCCGGTCTACTACAAGGGGAATCACCGGACCATTATTGGGCCGGACGATGACCTGCCCTGGCCATTGGACACGACGAAGCTGGACTATGAGTTGGAATTGGCCTGTGTCATTGGATGCAAGGGCAAAGACATTGCCGAACGGGAGGCGCAGGACTACATCGCCGGCTATACGATCATGAACGACTTCAGCGCGCGCGATATTCAGTTTCAAGAGATGGCCTGCCGGTTGGGGCCTGCCAAGGGTAAAGATTTTGCGACGGCCCTAGGCCCTTGCCTCGTGACTCAGGATGAGATTGCGGATCTCAGCGCATTGACGATGCTCGCCAGGGTGAACGGAGAAGAATGGTCGCGGGGGCGGTTCGGAACGATCCACTGGTCGTTCTCGCAGATGATCGCGCATGTTTCTCGCGGTGAAATGATCTACCCGGGCGACGTGTTCGGCTCAGGAACTGTCGGAGGGGGATGCGGACTTGAAATGGATCGCTACTTGAAGTCGGGAGATGTGGTGGAGCTGGAAATTCAGCCGATCGGTGTTCTGAGAACATGGGTAATGGGTAGAACATGAGAGGAAGAGAACATGAGTCTCATGACAGATGAGCAGGCTCTCGCCGAGCTAGTCCGTCGGCATCGCGAACTCTACAACGGACCGGAGATTGATTCCAAGCTGGAAGCGATTATTCGTGACGGCCCGCACACCGAACTCTTGGGGTGGGATATCCTGCGGGTCCTGCGGACCTCTCAGTCAGTCTTTTTCGACACCCATGTGGAAGTGGTATCAGGCCACCACACGGCGACCTATCTGCGGTTTGAATCCATTGCCCGGTTTCCAGAGCTGATCAGGCTGCTGGCTCGGGACATGGCCGCGTGGATCAGGCGGACATTTGAGACCTATCCGATAACCGGCATCGTCGCGACCACATCAGCCGCTGAGTTGCTTGCCGAAGGGATTGTGGACGTACTGCACGACACGATGCGAATGCGCGTCACGTTGACACCCTTTAGTTGTGAGACCGGGCGGATCGGGACAGACATCAAGATCGGCGCGATCAGACCCGGCGAATACTTTGTGGCGCTCAATGATGTCACCACACGGGGAAACTGCGTCAGCAAGCTCGGGAAAGTTATCACCGACAACGGGGGCCTGCTGGCCTGGATGATGGTCTTCGCTCGTCGCGATAGTGGCCAGTTTCCCCTGATGGGAGACTTGGTCGCAAGACATCCCTTCTACTACACGACGGATCTCGATATCCAGAGCCCTGGAGGACCGCATCACTGCGCTCTATCGTCAAGGTCGGATCGTCGGCGGTGTGTACACCAGCCACGGGATGGAAGCTATCGCGGTCGGCTATGCCTCCGCCCTTGAGCGCGACGACGTCATTGCCCCCTTTCACCGAGATATGGGAGCCTTTCTCATTCGCGGGTTCACGCCCGGCGAAATCCTTGCCCAGTACCTCGGCAAGCGCACTGGCCCCAGCAAGGGCAAGGACGGCAATGTGCACATGGGGGATCTCAAGCGCGGCATGATCAGTTTTGTCAGCCACCTCGCCGACAATCTGCCCGTCGCGACCGGAATCGCCCTGGCGTTTAAGATCAGAGGGGAGCGCCGCGTGGCTTTCACCGGCACCGGCGACGGAGGGACCAGCCGTGGCGACTTCCACGAAGCGATGAACTTTGCCGCGGTGCGCAAACTCCCCGTCGTGATCTTCTGCAACAACAATCAATATGCCTATTCGACCCCGCAACGTCTGCAGATGGCGATTCACGACGTGGCTGACCGGGCGAAAGCCTATGGGATGCCTGGCGAGATCGTGGATGGAAACGACGTGGCAGCTGTATACGTGGCCTCCAACCGCGCCATCGCCAGAGCCCGTGCCGGCGAAGGGCCCACCTTCCTCGAATTTAAAACGATGAGGATGCACGGCCATTCCGAGCATGACCCAGCCAAGTATGTTCCTCATGAATTGCTGGAGGAATGGAAGAAAAAGGATCCGATCCTGAAAGCCGAGCAGTTGCTCATTCAGCTCGGCTACGGGGATGCTGCGTATTTCCAGGAGATTGGAGAGCGGGTGAAGAAAGAAGTCGAAGCTGGCGTGGAGTTTGCGGAGCAGAGTCCGCTGCCGGAAGGACCGGAAGTATTGGAGGGGGTCTTTGCGGAGGAGGCCAACAGGTATTAGCTGAGCGCAACAGCGTAAGAAGGAGCGCTTCCATGACAACTGAAACCGTGCAGAGACAGCAGGAAGTGACGTATCTTGAGGCGATCTCGCAAGCCCTGGACGAGGAGATGACTCGCGACGAACGGGTCTTTCTGATGGGCGAAGACATCGGCACCTATGGCGGGGCTTTCAAGATCACTGAGGGCTTCCTTCAGAAATACGGTGAGTGGCGAGTCTTGGATACGCCGTTGGCCGAGTCCGGTTTTGTGGGAGCCGCCATCGGAGCCGCGATGATGGGCCTGCGCCCGGTCGTGGAAATGCAGTTCGCTGACTTCATCTCCTGCGCCTTCGACCAGATCACCGAGGTCGCGGCCAAGAACCATTATCGCTGGGGAGCCGCAGTGCCGATGGTCATCCGTGCTCCCTTTGGCGGCGGGGTGCACGGCGGCCCCTTTCATTCCGAATGTCCGGAGGGCTGGTTCTTCCACTCGCCGGGGCTCAAGCTCGTGGCTCCTTCCACTCCATACGACGCGAAGGGACTCCTCAAGGCGGCGATTCGCGATCCAAATCCCGTCCTCTACTTCGAGCATAAGTTTCTCTACCGGCGGATTAAAGCGGTATTGCCGAGCGAGGATTACATCGTGCCGATCGGCAAGGCCGACGTCAAACGCGCCGGCAATGACATCTCGATCATCACCTACGGGGCGATGGTCCATCTGGCGCTGGAGGCGGCACAGGTGCTGGAGAAGGAAGGGATCGATATGGAAGTGGTCGATCTGCGCACGTTGATTCCGCTCGACAAAGAGACGATTTATGGATCGGTGCGCAAGACCAGCAAGGCCATCCTTCTGCACGAGGATAACAAAACCGGAGGGATCGGCGCCGAGATCGCCGCGCTGTTGGCAGAAGAATGTTTCGACTGTTTGGACGGGCCGATTCTTCGTATAGCCCCGCCGGATACGCCGGTGCCGTTCAGCACACCCTTGGAAGAGTATTTTCTTCCGAAAGTGAGCGATATCGTCGGAGCCGCGCGGAAGTTGGCAGCGTACTAAAATGCATGGTTGATGGGTAATGGTTAATGGGCGAAGCCTGACAGTGATCAGGGGAGATCGTCGCTGCCCATTGACCATCAACCATTACCCATTCCGGAGGTTAGGATGGCGACCGACATCATCATGCCCCAGCTCGGAGAAAGCATCGCTGAAGGGACAGTCGTGAAATGGCTTGTCCCGGTTGGTGGGATGATCGAAAAGGACCAATCCCTCCTGGAAGTGGAGACCGAAAAGGTTGCGTTGGAAATTCCCTCACCGGCCACAGGACTGTTGAGCGAAATCGTCGTCCGGGAAGGTGAGACGGTTCCTGTAGGAACCTTGCTGGCACGAATCGAGAGCACGCCTCCGTCTGAAGTGATCAACCGTGTCGGCGGGACGGTCGTTCGTCCTATGGGACCGGCTCCCGAAGGCGAAGATCGTCATTCTCCCGCCGTCCGACAACTGGCCAAGGAATACGGAGTCGATCTGTCGCAGGTGACAGGGACAGGAGCCGGCGGGCGGGTGACCAAAAAAGATGTGCAGGATTTCATTGCTCAGAGCGGCGCTCCAGCTAAGGAGACAACTCCCGTCGGTGAACAGTCAATGGGTGAAACCCTACTGCCTTTCACACAAACGCGGAGAACCATTGCCGACCGGATGGTCAAGAGCAGGCAGACGTCAGCCCATGTCACAACTTTCTTTGAAGCGGACTTCTCGGGCATCGCCAAATTTCGGGAAGGCCGAAGCCTGACCTATCTGCCTTTCGTGATCCGTGCTGTGACCCGTGCGATCCGAGATGTGCCGATCGTGAACTCTGCATGGGGAGAACAGGGCATCATTGTCAAAAAAGACATCCATGTCGGTATTGCTACGGCGCTGGAGGATGGACTCCTCGTCCCGGTCGTGCGGCATGCAGATCGAAAAGGTCTGACGCAGCTCGCTAAAGAAGTCGCGGACCTGGCAGAGCGAGCCAGGTCCAAAAAGCTGAGCCCTGAGGAGGTTCAAGGAGGGACGTTCACAATCACGAACCACGGCGGATTCGGCAGCTTGTTCAGCACGCCGATCATTCATCAACCGCAAGTTGCCATCCTTGGCGTCGGCGCGATCCAGAAGCGGGCGATGGTCCTCAATAACGAAGCCATTGCGATCAGATCCATGGGGTACTTGAGCCTGTCGTTTGATCACCGGGTCATCGATGGGGCGACGGCAGATCAATTTATGGGAAAGGTGAAGGGCTATCTCGAACAAAGTCATTGGGAGCAAATTCTGTGAACAGAATACAGCAAGCCGTCATCGTCAGTGCAGTGCGAACCCCGATGGGAAGTTTCAACGGGGTGTTCAGCCCCGTGCCCAGAACCAAGCTGGGCAGCATCGCCGTGACGGAGGCCTTGAAGCGAATAAATTTGGAGCCAGATCGTGTCAATGAGGTCTATATGGGCTGCGTTCTCAGTGCCGGACTTGGCCAGGCGCCGGCCAGGCAAGTTTCGATCGGGGCCGGAATCCCGAACTCGGTCGGCGCCACGACGGTCAACAAGGTCTGTGGGTCCAGTCTCAAGACCCTGATCATGGCCGCTCAGGCCATTGCCCTCGGAGAGGCCAGAATCGTCGTGGCAGGCGGCATGGAAAACATGACCCGCGCACCGTATCTGTTGCAGAAAGCGCGGCAGGGGTATCGGCTTGGCCATGCGGAGCTGGTGGATAGTCTGGTGAAAGACGGACTGTGGGATGTCTATAACAATTTCCACATGGGTAAGGGTGGCGAACTCTGTGCCGCAAAATATCGGCTCACCAGAAGGGAGCTGGATGACTTCGCCTTGGAAAGTTACCGCCGCGCCCAAGAAGCGATTGCGACCGGGACCTTCAAGCGGGAAATCGCCCCGGTCGACGTGCCGCAACGGAAAGGCTCGCCTTTGACCGTCACAGAGGATGAAGAACCAAATCGAGTCGATCTGAGCAAGCTGCGCGAACTCAAGCCGGTGTTCCAAGAAGACGGCGTTCTGACCGTGGGCAATTCTCCTTCCTGTAACGACGGGGCAGCTGCCTTGGTCGTCATGGTGGAAGAGGAAGCCGCGCATCGCGGCCTCACACCGATGGCGCGCATTGTCGGCCACGCGGGAGCAGCGCTCGCGCCTGAGTGGTTTACGATTGCCCCGATCGAGGCGATCAAGCTGGTGCTCAAGAAGACCGGCCTTGCGATTGGCGACATCGACCTGTTCGAAATCAATGAAGCCTTCTCTGCCGTCTCCCTCGCGATCAACCGCGAGTTAGGACTCGACCCCAAGAGAGTCAACGTCAACGGGGGGGCGGTCGCGCTGGGCCATCCGATCGGTGCCACCGGTGCGCGGATTCTCACGACTCTGCTCTATGCGATGGAGGCGCGTGGCGCCAAGCGAGGGCTGGCCAGTCTTTGTATCGGAGGAGGAGAAGCAATAGCGATAATTATGGAACGATCGTGAGCCAGGCAAGAGGCACTAGGAAAGACAACCTGAGGTGGCTATGAAACTCGATGACATTACGACCATCGGTGTGGTCGGGGCGGGCCAGATGGGTCGCGGCATTAGCCAGGTCTGCGCTACGTCTGGTTATCACGTTCTGCTGCTCGATGTTGCAGATCCAGCGTTAACGGAGGCGCTCAGCAAGATCCGCGGTGGTTTGGGAAGAGCCGTGGAACGAGGCACTCTCACCGACCATCAAGCCGGGGCGGTTTTGGGGCTCATCCATCCAATGGTTCAGCTCGACCGGTTGCACGATGTACAACTCGTCATCGAAGCGATCCCGGAAGATCTCGCCCTGAAACAGGAACTTTTCGCGGAACTGAACCGAGTTTGTCAGCCACAGGCAGTCCTCGCCAGCAATACTTCCTCGATTTCGATCACGAAGCTGGGAGCTGCCTCCGGCCGGCCCGACCGAGTTGTCGGCCTGCACTTCATGAATCCGGCCCCGGTGATGCGACTCGTAGAAGTCGTGCGGGGTCTGGAAACATCCGAGCAAACAGTGAGTCTGGCAATGGAACTGGCAAAGCGGCTGGGGAAGACCCCCGTGATGGCCAAGGACGTACCAGGATTCATCGTAAATCGTGTCTTGATCCCGATGATCAATGAAGCCATCTTCACCTTGGAGGAAGGGGTCGCGTCAGCCGAAGATATAGATCTGGCGATGACGACTGGAGCCAATCATCCGGTGGGGCCATTGGCGCTCGCCGACCGTATTGGATTGGACACGGTGCTCGCGATCTGCGAGGTCCTGTACCAGGACTTGGGGGATTCGAAGTTTCATCCTTGCCCCTTGCTTCGGCGTTATGTCGGAGCCGGATGGCTGGGGCGCAAGACCGGTCGTGGCTTCTATGTGTATGAGGCAAGCGGCGAGAGACACGAGGCAATAAGCAACAAGATCTGACTCTAGCCCCTAGCGGAGGAACGGATCGATGCAAGAACGCAAACCCCGGTTCACTTCCCTCTCGGGGCTCGACATCAATCGCGTCTACTCGCGCGACGATCTGAAAGATTGGTCGCCTGAGAGCGATCTCGGCGCGCCGGGCGAGTTTCCCTATACTCGCGGCGTCCATCCCACCATGTATCGGGGCCAGTTCTGGACGATGAGACAGTTTGCCGGCTTCGGCTCCGCCGCCGACACCAATCGCCGCTTCAAATACCTCCTCCAACATGGACAGACCGGCCTCAGCGTGGCCTTTGACATGCCGACTCTGATGGGGATTGACGCGGACGACTCTCTCGCCCATGGCGAGGTCGGTCACTGTGGCGTCGCGATCTCGTCGCTGTCCGATATGGATCGGCTCTTTGAAGACATTCCGCTCGACCAGGTCACCACGTCGATGACAATCAATGGACCGGCCGCCGTGATCTTCGCTATGTACCTGGCTGTCGCGGAAAAGCGTGGCATCTCCGTAGAACGCCTGGGCGGCACATTGCAGAACGACATCCTGAAAGAATACATCGCTCAGAAAGAATGGCTCTTTCCGCCAGAACCCTCGCTACGCCTCATCACCGACACCATCGCCTACTGTGCGAAACAGGTTCCCAAATGGCACCCGGTCAGCATCAGTGGTTACCACATCCGGGAGGCGGGATCGACCGCAGCCCAGGAACTGGCCTTCACGTTATACGACGGTTTGACTTATGTGGAAGCAGCAGTGAAGGCCGGACTTGCCGTTGACAGTTTCGCCCCGCAGCTCTCGTTCTTTTTCAACGTCCACAACGACTTCTTTGAAGAGATCGCCAAATTCCGGGCCGCCCGCCGGCTTTGGGCTCGTGAAATGGAGCGCCGATACCATCCGAAAGATCCTCGATCATTGCAGCTCCGTTGTCATGCGCAGACGGCAGGCTGCTCACTGACGGCGCAGCAGCCCATGAACAACGTGGTCCGCACCACATTACAGGCTCTCGCGGCGGTGTTGGGCGGGACGCAATCCCTCCATACCAATTCCATGGACGAAACTCTGGCCTTACCCTCAGAAGAAGCGGTGAAGCTCGCGTTGCGCACGCAGCAGATCATCGCCCAGGAGAGTGAAGTCACCAACTGCGTCGATCCGTTAGGCGGGTCGTACTATCTCGAAGCGTTGACGAATCGACTAGAAGACGCAGCGCTCGTCTACTTCCGTAAGCTGGATGGTATGGGCGGCATGATACAGGCGATTGAACGAGGCTTCCCTCAGCGGGAAATCCTCGATGCCTCGCAAGGGTATCTGTGCGAAGTGGAGCGTAAGGGACGGATCGTCGTCGGTGTCAGCGACTATGTGGAGCAGTCGGAACGTCCGATCCCGATACTCAAGGTCGGACCGGAAGTGGAGCACGAACAGGTGGCGCGCCTCTCGGATCTGCGCAAATCGCGCGATCCGTTCAAGATGGCCAACGCGGTCGAGGAATTACAGGAAGCCGCCGCCTGCAGCGAGAACGTCATGCCGTATTTGATCGAAGCCGTGAAAGCCAAAGCGACGTTAGGCGAAATTTGCACGGCGCTCAAGGAAGTGTTTGGAACATACAGGGAACCGGTGGTGTTGTGAGGTGGCGACAACCAGGTGCCTCCCGTGCTCGCGCAACGCGCGGCCTCAGAAGGCCCTCGTTGGACGCGCGCAGTTGGAGGCATCCTGATCGCCGCCACCAAGAGAGAAGTTGAAATGAAGCTTGGAGCATTTGAGATATATCCCGTGAGCGACGGTCGGTTTCGGCTCGATGGCGGGGCCATGTTCGGGGTGGTACCGAAAGTCATATGGGAAAAGTGCTGCGCTGCCGATGAGCTGAACCGCATCCCGTTGAATCTTACCTGTCTGCTGATCCGGGCGCATGGGAAGAATATCCTGGTGGACACAGGGGTGGGCTCCAAGGAGGACGACAAGTTTCAGCGCATGTTTGCGGTCGATCGCACGCCCACATTGTTGGAGGCCTTGAAGCGTCTGGGCCTCGGTCGAGAAGACATCCACATCGTCATCAATACCCACCTGCATTTCGACCATGCGGGCGGGAACACAATGAAAGAAGAGGACGGGACTATTGTGCTCACCTTTCCCAACGCACAATATTTCATTCAGCAGGGTGAGTTTGAAGATGCAGCCCGTGCCAATGAACGGACCAAGGCCAGCTACAAGCGGGAGA
>JACQEY010000148.1 GCA_016200355.1 Nitrospirota bacterium | reverse complement strand
TTCCTCGACAAGCCGATACGTCTCGTTAAAGTCCGCATCACTTTCCCCACAGAAACCGCAAATGATATCGGTGCTTATGACGATGTCCGATCGCAGAGTGCGGATACGGTCGACTAAGGCGCGATACTCCGTATGAGAATAGGTGCGATTCATCAAGCTGAGTATATGGTCGCTGCCGGATTGCAGTGGTAAATGGATTTGTTTGCAGATGTTGGGGTGGGATACGACGGCCTCCAACAATGCAAGCGGAAAGTCTTTGGGGTGCGGGGACGTGAATCTCACGCGTTTGATGCCGGGCACGTCTGCGACGGCCGTAATCAATCGTGCAAAATCCCAGTCGCCGAATCGGTACGAATTGACATTTTGCCCAAGGAGCGTGATTTGCTTGAATCCTTGCTCGGCGATCCGGCGAGCTTCCTGAACGATTCCTTCTGGATCGCGGGAGCGCTCACGCCCCCGCGTGTAGGGGACCACACAGAAGCTGCAGAAGTTGTCGCAGCCTCGCATGACGGCGATCCAGGCGTTCACCCCGTCGTTTCGGTCGGGAATGACATCGTGGTAGGTTTCATACTCCGAAAGGTCGACCGCGAGCCCCTTCTGATCCAGACCCTCTTCTTGCGAGCGCATTGCGTGGCGGATCAACATCGGCAGCTGGCGATAGGCATCAGGGCCGGCGAGCACATCGACCAGCGGCTGAAAGTCCGTCAACTCCTCTTTCAGATTCTGCGCCATACAACCCAAGACGCCTATGACCAACGGACGTTGTCGCTTGAGTTTCTTGAGCTCGGATAAGTGTTTATAGACCTTATTGTGGGCATTCTCGCGAATCGCGCAGGTGTTCATCAGAATCACGTCTGCACGTTCTTGCTCGTCGGTAAACACAAATCCATCCTGTTTCATCAGCGAGCGAACGAGCTCAGAGTCGTACTCATTCATCTGACAGCCGAAGGTTTCAAGATGGACCTGAGGCGCTGTGGATTTGTCTTTCATGGGACCGGCACCTTTCGCACGGGCTGATGTTCCGCCGTGAGCTGACCCACCGCCCAACGATCTGATGCTCCTATAATCCGCACCTCTTTCAGGTGATTGGTGAGGTCGATCTTTGAGGCGATACCAACTTTCAAGAAGTTTGCTGTCACCCCCAACCTGCAGCCATCTATTTCTCCTGATTCGAAGAGGACTGACACGGTCGACCCGATATACCGTTCCGCAAAGGCCAGGCGTTTAAGGCGGGACAGCTCGGCAAGTTTCCTCGCCCGTTTCCGAGCGACTGCGATCGGTACCTGGTTGGGCAATTTTGTGGCAGCAGTGCCGGGCCGTGCCGAATAGGTGAAGACATGCAAATAGGAGAAGGGAAGCTCGCGTGCGAGGCTCAGAGTATGCGCGAACGCTTCCTCAGTTTCTCCTGGAAATCCGACCATCAGATCGGTGCCAAGCCCAAGGTGAGGAATCGTCGTCACGGCTCGCTGGATCAGATGGACAAATTCTTCCGCATTGTACGGGCGATTCATGGCCAACAAGGTGGTGTCGTCTCCGCTTTGCAAGGGAACATGGAGATAGGGACAAAGCTTCGATGAGGACGCCATGCGATCTAAGAGGGCGTTCGTGATCGTCGTCGGTTCAATAGATGAAATTCTGATTCGTTCAATTCCTTCAATTTCCTCCAATTGTGTGATCAACCCGACGAGATCGAGATCGTCTTGGCGATACTGCCCGATGTTGACGCCGGTTAGCACAATTTCCCGGTAGCCCCCGGCTGCAAGTATCTCGGCTTCTCGGATTATGTCATTCTGGAGGCGGCTCCGCTCATGTCCGCGCGCGAAGGGAATAAGACAGAAGCTGCACATCACGTTGCAGCCATCTTGGATCTTGAGCAGCGCTCGGGTTGAGTCTGGTTCGCCATACTCCGGCAGGGAGAAATCCTCCCGGTCGATGGTTCGGGTGTGAAGGACTTCCGGGTCCGGTTGTTTCTTCAGAGCATGGGGAGCCGGAAGAAATGACGGCAAGTCCCATTTGAATTGATTCCCGACAATGAGATCGACTCCAGGAATGGTGCGTAGCTCTTGAACTCCGGTCTGGGCGTAACAGCCGGTTACCGCCACAAAGGCATCGGGGGAATGTCTCAACGTCTTGCGGATCACGTATCGGCAGGTCCGTTCTGCCTCCTCTGTCACAGAGCAGGTGTTGACGACAAGCAAGTCCGTCGGCTCACCGAACTCGACGACGCGGTAGCCATCACGTCGCAAGCGAGCTGCGAGAACTGTTGTCTCTGCTTGATTCAGGCGGCAGCCGAGCGTATGGAGAGAGGCACGTTTCATAATAGTTGGGTCATTATAGGGAGATCCTCGCGATAGGAGCAAGGATCTCCCACAAGTTCTTCTGTCGCTTACGATCATCGCTTGAAGGTCCTAAAAGGCCATGGTAGAGTTCGCTTGCCTGCCTATCCCATCATCGTGAGTCTGTTGAGATGTCTTCGCAGTCGCCGGCTTCCATCGTCATGGTTTCTCTTCTGCTCCTACTCTCTGCGTCCGGTGGATGGACGAAGGAGCTCTTGCCGATTGAACCTGACCTTGCAACAAGAATTGATGAGCACTACGACCACGAAGCCCGACTCTTTCTTACGCTCTACTCTCTGCACGGAAACGGCCAAGTTGATTACGTGACAGGCCGGTTGGTCCGGGAATATGCGCGCAGCAACTACGGGAATCCGGTGTACCAGACGGAGGCCTACCCCTTGTTCTACTGGTGGAACCACACCATGTATAACGATCCGGAGCAGGATGGCGTGAACGGCAACGAACGGGTCTACCAAGAAAACGTGGAGTTCGATATTTTGCGCTATAAGCCCTGCACCTTCAATGGACAACCCTGCTGAGTTTCTATGCGCTGCTGTGCTGGGTGGCACTTCGGTGCTGCTTCAGCCTACTCCTCCTTCCTCTCGATAGATTAGATTTCGAGAATGTCCTGAGCGGTCTCTCCATTCCGATGATATGCTGCTCCCGCATGTGTGATAAAACAGCTTGATGAAAACTGCATCGTTCACTCAGATCCTTGCAAACCGGCGCATCGGCATTATGTTGCCCCTGGGTTTTGCCTCGGGGTTGCCATTGGCCCTTACAGCTGGGACGCTCCAGGCCTGGCTGACGGTTGTCGGACTCGACCTGAAGACCATTGGTATTTTTACGCTCGTTGGTCTCCCGTACACGCTGAAATTCTTGTGGGCTCCCTTGATGGATCGCCTGGTCCCTCCCTGGCTGGGACGCCGGCGTGGATGGATGTTAGTGATGCAGCTCTGTGTCGCGCTCGGCTTGGCGGCCATGGCGGTCACGGGGCCGGGCCAGCGCCCAGAAATACTTGGGATTCTGGCTCTCGTGGTGGCCTTCCTCGCTGCCTCACTTGACATTGTCTTCGACGCCTATCGGACCGATGTGCTCTTACATCGGGAACGGGGATTCGGTGCAGCTGTGTGGGTAAATGGCTATCGATGTGCGCTGTTGCTAGCGAGCGCCGGTGCCCTCCTATTGGCCGATCGTATTGGATGGCAAAACACCTATTTGCTGCTTGCCGCGTTGATGTTGGCCGGAGTTGTCACGATCCTCGTCAGTCCGGAACCATCAGAGCCGAGTGCGATACCGGCAAGTCTGGCCGAAGCGGTTAGAGGACCGCTGAAAGAATTCTTTACGCGTCCAGGTGTGGTTGGGCTTCTCGCCCTCATCGTCTTCTATAAAATCGGAGACGCCGTCGCAGCCTCGCTTCAAACGGCATTTCTTATTGGAGGGATGGGTTTCTCAGTCAGCGAGGTCGGGTACGTCAAGGGCCTTGGGATTGGAGCCACGCTCCTCGGCGCATTAGCCGGGGGCGCCGCAATGGCTAAGCTTGGGATGGTTCGCTCATTATTGTTCTTTGGTCTGCTGCAAGCGGTTTCAAACTTGGGATTTATGTGGCTCGCCTGGATAGGCAAGAGTTACGGGGCGCTCATGACATCCATTCTCGTCGAGAATGTGACCGGTGGCATGGGCACCGTAGCGTTTGTCGCACTGATAATGTCGCTATGCGACCATCGCTATACCGCAACACAGTTCGCGTTGCTCTCATCACTGGAAGCGCTCGGGCGAGTGTTCTCCGGACGTCCGTCGGCCGAGCTGGTCGAAATGGTTGGCTGGGCACAATTTTTCTTCTGGTCGTTTCTGATTGCATTACCAGGTATCTGGCTGGTGTGGGCTCTTCGAACGCAGTTGCATCGAGAAGCCGACCGCGATGCGCAAGCCAGAGTCGGCTCAGCCGATCTATGACGTCTGGGAGCCTGTTCGACATGACGTTCGCCACAGTAGAGGGGGCAATGTCGGACAGGCTCCTAGATGCGTCTCTGGAGGAACAAGACAAACAGCAGTAACGTTGGAAGGGGTGCCACAATGAAGGGGACAAGCCAAACCCAGAAGTTTTTCCCGCGCATGCGGGCTTGATCGATCATCCAGACAAAGACCCACACAATCAAGCCGAGATAGTTGATGGCCATCCATCCAGTTATATAAATCTTGAGGCTGCTCGTGTTGCTCGGCGCTGTATTGAGGAAAAAGACTCCCAACGTGAGCACAAATAGTCCTAACAAGGCTGCAACAAGGCGTTTGCTCCAGACAAACATGAGGATCCTCCTGATAGAAGCAATGTGAGCAGCATGGTTGCCGCCACAAACCTGACGGGCGTAGGCTAGTCATCCGTCTGTTGTTTGTCAAAGGGGAGCTGCGCGCCTCCATTTCCATCGATTCCATTGGGACATTGGTTCAGCAACAATTAAGGGCCGGTATGAGTCTTCTGCGGTTGAGTCTAGTCGTAACGGTATTGGCCGTGAGCGTTGTGCTGGCACTCACGAATCCCACCATGGATCAGTACCTGAGCTTCGTGCAAGTCGAACTGACCAAAGCGATGGATCGAATGGATCAGTCTATTCCCGAACGGGAAGGAGCAGTGGTCAGAGGTATCTTTCGCAGGCATAGTCAGGAGTTGCTCAATAGCATGGTGCGTCCTCACACCATGCGCCAGAATTGGGGAGTCCTCAGCCGGTTTGAAACCACGGTATTGGGTACTCGGTTTGTGGTGATCGGCATCGGTAACCGGTTCATTCCTGTTGAGGGAGTAGATGAAGCCATTCTGACTCTTGGCCACCAAGTATTTTAGTTTTTTGCCCGGATGGACTCCTTGGACGTCGAACTTAGCTCATTTTTTGATCAAAGTACTGTGGATAAGTCGGCCTAAATTCCCGAGAGATGGCGGTTTCCAACCATTTACAGTTATTCACAGTCTTTCCTCCATTTCCCCAGTCTGACCACTACATTTGGTATTGACAATTAGCTCAGATCACTATATGTAGGTACACCTCTGATTAATTGATCCATCATAATCACAAAAGTTAGGGCACATGCAGCACATCGCCGTATTGATATGAGGCAGACTGTTCCTGTTTGGGATTTAACGTAGTTCCATACAAACTCCGCAGACTTGGGGAGGAAAAATTGTGAGAATTGAACGCCGATTTACACGTCGCGGGCAAAGTCCCTATGAAAACCTGCCGTTCGTGAAGCGTTCGTCGGAAATTCGTAATCCCGACGGATCGACCGTGTTTAAGTTGGAAAATATCGACATTCCTGAACCCTGGTCCCAGCTCGCGATTGATATTCTTGCCCAGAAATACTTCAGGAAAGCCGGGGTACCGCAGCGAGATGAGCAGGGGAATCCGATCGTCGGGCCTGACGGCAAGCCGCAGTTGGGAGGAGAGCGTGACTCTCGACAAGTGTTTGAACGGCTCGCCGGCTGTTGGACTTTCTGGGGGAAGAACTTTGGCTATTTCAAGACTCCAGAAGATTCCGATGCCTTCCATGATGAACTCTGTTACATGCTCGCGCATCAGATGGCCGCGCCCAATTCTCCCCAGTGGTTTAACACAGGGCTTCATTATGCCTATGGACTCTCAGGACCTGCTCAAGGGCATTTTTATGTCGATCCCAAGACACGCGAAGTCGTCAAAGCCACCAATGCTTTTGAGCATCCGCAACCGCACGCCTGCTTCATCCAGTCCGTTGACGACGACTTAGTCAGCGATGGTGGCATCATGGATCTCTGGGTGCGGGAGGCGCGCTTGTTCAAATACGGATCGGGGACCGGCACCAACTTTTCCAAGCTTCGCGGCGATGCCGAGCCGTTGTCCGGCGGCGGCCGCTCGTCTGGATTGATGTCGTTCCTTCGCATCGGCGATCGAGCGGCAGGCGCCATTAAGTCCGGTGGGACGACCAGACGGGCTGCCAAAATGGTCTGTCTCGATTTGGACCATCCCGACATTGAAGAATTTATCAATTGGAAGGTGCTGGAAGAGCAAAAAGTCGCCGCCATGGTGACCGGTTCGAAAATCTGCGCACAGCGTCTCAACGCCGTTCTCAAGGCCTGCCACGTTGTTGACGATGCCGGTCAGATGAAAATCGAGATTGACGCCAAGCAGAATTCGATTCTCAAGGAAGCCCTGGCCGCCGCTCGGCGGGATGCGGTTCCAGAGGCCTACGTCCAACGGATGTTTTCCTATGCGCAGCAAGGGTTCACGCATTTTGTGTTTCACGAGTACGATACGAATTGGGACGGCAAGGCCTACCAAACGGTGTCCGGTCAGAACTCAAACAACAGCGTGCGCATTTCCAACGAGTTTTTTGCGACGTTGGAGGCGGATGGAGACTGGCAACTCAAGCGACGGATCGACGGCAAAGTCTCCAAGACCATCAAGGCGCGGGACCTCTGGGATCAAATTGCTTGGGCCGCCTGGATTTGCGCAGATCCGGGCACGCAATACGACACGACTATCAACGAATGGCATACCTGTCCGGAGGATGGCCGTATCAATGCCTCTAATCCTTGCTCCGAATACATGTTCCTCGACGATACAGCGTGCAATCTGGCGTCGCTCAACCTCGCCCAATTCTTTTCGGACGACGCTCAATTTGAGCTGGATAATTTCCGCCATGCCGTTCGCCTCTGGACGATCGTACTGGAGATCAGTGTCCTCATGGCGTCGTTTCCCAGCCGCTCCATTGCCGAGAAGAGTTATCAGTTCCGAACGCTGGGGCTCGGCTATGCCAACCTAGGCACGGTGCTGATGCGGCAAGGCATTCCCTACGATTCACCCAAAGCACTGGCCATCTGTGGTGCACTGACCGCCCTCATGACCGGCGAGGCGTACGGCACATCGGCAGAAATGGCCGCAGAGCTGTGGCCATTCCCGGGCTATGCCAAAAACCGTGAGGCCATGCTGCGCGTCGTCCGTAATCACCGGCGCGCCTCGTACAATGCCGCTTCGGAAGAATACGAAGGACTGACGATTACACCGATAGGGATCCAGCCGGAGCATTGTCCTCCCGACTTGCTCGTAGCGGCACGTCGTGCCTGGGACCGTGCCCTCGAATTGGGAACGGCCTATGGATATCGCAATGCGCAAGTTACGGTGATTGCTCCTACCGGCACGATCGGACTCGTAATGGATTGCGATACGACGGGCATCGAACCGGATTTCGCGCTTGTCAAATTCAAGAAACTGGCAGGCGGAGGGTATTTCAAGATCATCAATCAAAGCATACCCGCTGCCCTCAGAACATTAGGGTATGCCGAGTCTCAGATTCAGGACATCGTGAACTATTGTGTCGGCCGGCAAACCCTGCTGACCGCACCATTCATTAACCATGAGACCCTGCGACAAAAGGGATTCGACGATGCCGCGCTCGGACGAATGGAAGGCGGTTTGTCCCAAGCCTTCGAAATTCAATTTACGTTTAATAAATATGCGTTGGGTGAAGATTTTTGCCGGGAGAAATTGGGATTGACCGACGCGCAATTGAATGAGTCCAACTTTAACATGCTGAAGGCGCTGGGATTTACACAAGAAGAAATCGCCGCCGCTAATGATTATTGCTGCGGGACCATGACGGTGGAAGGAGCCCCACATCTCAAAACCGAGGACCTTCCAATCTTCGATTGTGCCAACCGCTGCGGTCGAATCGGCCAGCGATATATCGCCGTCGATGCACATATCCGTATGATGGCAGCGGCACAACCATTCATCAGCGGCGCCATCAGTAAAACGATCAACATGCCGGCCGATGCGACGCTGAAGGAAGTGAAGTCAGCCTATTTGTTTGCCTGGGAAAGCATGGTCAAGGCGGTGGCGCTCTATCGCGACGGCTCGAAGTTGAGCCAGCCGTTATCGGCCTCAACTGATAGCGGCAAGACCGTCGAAGCTTCGTCCGAAATATTGTCGATTGCGGAAAAAATTACTGAACGAGTGTTAGTCCGGTACCTGGCAAAGCGCCGACCACTCCCGGCCAGACGCAATGGGTATACGCAGAAAGCCGTTGTCGGAGGGCATAAACTCTATCTACGTACGGGTGAGTATGAGGACGGTACGTGCGGTGAAATCTTCCTCGATATGCACAAAGAAGGGGCTGCATTCCGCAGCCTCATGAACTGTTTCGCTATTGCTATTTCACTGGGCCTCCAGCATGGCGTCCCACTGGAGGAGTTTGTCGAAGCATTCGTGTTTACCCGCTTCGAGCCGAACGGGCCGGTCAAATTGAACGACCGTATTAAAATGTCTACGTCGATCATCGATTATATCTTCCGAGAGTTGGCCGTGACCTATCTTGACCGCTATGACTTGGCACAGGTCCAAGAAGAGGATCTTCGAATGGACTCCGTGAAAATGGACGAGCAAGATCCTGAATGTGTCGAGGAGGAAGCCACCCCTGAAACGTTGGCGTCGGCATCGATCAGCACGGATCTATTTCCTGCACGACGTGGAGCGATACCGCGCCATAAAGGCAATGGACACGGAAATGGAAACGGTAACGTCGCCCATACCGTCGAACTGAAGCGTGAAACCTTGACTTTGACCGCCATCCAAATGGCACGCCAAAAGGGCTATGAGGGAGATCCCTGTTCCCAATGTAAGCAGTTCACTTTGGTGCGGAACGGGACCTGCCTCAAGTGTACCAACTGTGGTGAAACGAGCGGCTGCTCCTAAGAGGGAGGACTCAATGAGTACGGAGCTTCGCGAGCAAGGGATTGTCACCATCCACGATCAGGTCGTCAGTCTGGTCGCACAGCGATGGGCGAAGGCCTTTCATTGCAAGGTCACGATTCACACCAGTCTTGAGGAGAATCCCTGGGCTGGTCCTCAGCAACAGTGCGATATCATCGGATGGCAGGTGAGTTCCGTCGGCAACACGATGGAATGGATGGCTGAGGTGGAAACCGATGATTCGATCAGGGATGTCGCAACCGTTTCAGAATGGAAAGAGACGGTCGTGCATGGCATCCCCTTCTATTTGTTTGTCCCACGCGGCCTCAAGGAGTTTGCACAGAAGCTGACAGGGGACGCCTCTGTCCCTGTTAGCGGTATCTACGAGTACACGTTTGTGAACGGCTTATGTCAGGTGCTATAGCAGGATGCTGAAAGGAGAATGATGACCTTTAAATCCCAGTAAGGAGATTGTCATCATCATGCGCCCCACGCCACGGAGTATCTTCCATGCCCACAACGACACAATTGGTTATTAGCGGATTGAGCAGGCCTGGCGTCATGGCTCAAGTGACCCAGGTTCTCGGCGAGGCGAAGGTCAACATCAAGGCATTTTCTGCTCCAGAAGTTGCCGGAACGGGAAAGTTGAGGCTGTTGGTTGCGGATTTGGAAGGGGCTCGTGCGGCGCTGAAAGCGGCAAAGATCAAGTTTGTGGAGGAAACCGCCTTGCTGTTGAGCCTTGAGAATAAGCCGGGGGCTTTGAAGGAAGTTGCGGATCTGCTGACGAAGGCTCGCATTAATATTAAATGTGGCTACTGCACCCCGTCCCGTGAGGGGAAACGTGCGATCGTAGTTCTGACAGTCTCAAACACAGAGAAAGCGCTCACAATCCTGAGGGATCAATCGCTCGACGAGTTTTAGTCGGATGCTGAAAAAGTCTGCCAGCAGCGTTCTCGCATCG
>JACQEY010000151.1 GCA_016200355.1 Nitrospirota bacterium | reverse complement strand
TTGTAGAAAAAATTTTTTCATCAGAACACGTTGTTGTTCTCTAGATGTATTGATCCTTCTTCTCCGAAGTTATTATGTACAAATAAGAGAGAGTCGTAGGAGGAGGAGTAAGAGTAGGCATAGTGGATATTGTGGAATGAGAGCAAGTCAATGAATTTAGATGGCATATAGAGTGCTGTCTTTGTGGAGTGAGTTGGGGATTGACTCTGAGTAACCGCTGCATGCAAAGTCTATAACCTGTAGAGAGTCAGGTCATAGGTAGCAGTATGATATTTTTCGTGTCCGATAATGATCGAATTTTCAGGGGGCAGCCCCTATTAAAAATCAGGTTATCCACAGGTGTGAATAAGTCTGTGAATGCAGAATAATACAGGGATTATGACTATATTAAACGAGTGGCAGGAGGCCTTGGCTTATATCCAAGGAAAAGTGCCAAAACAGGTTTATGACACGTGGTTTACACCGATTCACCTTGAACGGATTGAAAACTCCACAGCTCAATTAGGTGTCCCGAATAAGTTTTTTGGTGACTGGTTAAACCAACATTACGGACCCCTCCTAGCTGAAGCCGTCGCTGTCGCCAGGGGTGGGGTAGAAACGGCGATCACCTTTGTCGTCTTTCATAAACAGCCGACCAAGCAGCCCGAGATTAGCGGAAGTGCCGTTGCAACCGGTCGCCAAAACACCGGGTTGCGGTCGAAACGAGGAATACAGCTCAACCCAAAGTATTCATTCAAGAACTTCGTAGTAGGCGCGGGAAACCAATTTGCCCATGCCGCCTGTATGGCAGTCGCCGAACAGCCGGCGAAAGCCTATAATCCACTCTCTCCGGATTGCCTATCTGACGACCGAGCAGTTTACAAACGAGGTCATCAACTCCATTCGATATGACAAGATGATGGATCTGCGGAAGCGGTATCGTCATATCGACATGCTGATGATCGACGATATTCAATTCTTGGCTGGCAAGGAACGCACACAGGAAGAGTTCTTCCACACGTTCAATGCCCTGTATGAAGCGCATAAACAGCTTGTCCTCTCAAGCGATCGCTTTCCGAAAGACATGCCCGATATCGAGGAGCGGTTGCGGTCGAGGTTTGAATGGGGACTGATCGCGGATCTCCAGCCGCCGGATGTTGAAACACGGATTGCCATCTTGCGTAAAAAGTCCGAGGACGAGGGTGTCACATTGCCGGAAGATGTCATCCAATTTCTCGCCACGACGATGAAGAGCAATATCCGTGAACTCGAGGGCTCGCTGGTGCGCCTCGGCGCCTATGCCTCGCTCACCGGCCAAACGATCACGCTGGAGATGGCGAAAAGCGTACTCCGAGATCTGATCGGCACCAAGAAAAAGATCGTGTCGATGGATGACATCCAAGAAACAGTGGGCGCACGCTTCCACGTAAAGATCTCCGACCTAAAGTCCCGTCGCCGGAGTAAGACGCTGGTGCATCCGCGACAGATCGCCATGTATCTCTGTCGGGAACTCACAGACTCCTCATATCCCGAGATCGGGCGGCAATTCGGAGGCAAAGACCACACGACGATTATCCATGCCTGCAAGCAGGTCATCAAAGCGAAAGATAACGACAGCACATTGAGTGCCACATTGGATAGCTTGAAGGAGCAGATCCTACGAGCGTGAGGGGCTACGCCAAGGGGAAAAGATCATGAAACTGCGTATGGGACGAGTTGAACTCTTGACGGGCCTTCAGCGGGTCCAAGGTGTTGTCGAGAAGCGCAACACAATGCCGATCCTCTCGAACATCTTGATCGAGGCGAAGCAGGAGGGAGTGGAAATCGTCGCCACCGACCTCGAAATCGGCATGCGCGGGCACTACAAAGCGACCGTGGAGAAGCCGGGAGGGGTCACGGTCTCGGCTCGGAAGCTGTACGAGATCATCAAGGAACTGGCGGTCGGTGAAATCGAAATCATCTCGGGTGACAATAATTGGACGACGATTCATGCCGGCAAGAGCCAGTTTAAGATCGTCGGCCTCCCCAGCACCGACTATCCCGCGTTGCCTACGATAGAACGGGAAGGGCTCATTCCCCTCGCCGGGGCCGGCTTCTTAGAGCTGATTCGGAAGACTCTTTTTGCTGCCGGAGACAATGACGCGCGCTATATCCTCAACGGTCTACTGGTCACCCTCATCACGTCGGAGAAGAAAACGATTTTGCGGCTGGTCGGCACTGATGGACATCGGTTGGCGGTTGCCGAGCAGGAGGTCGGGAAAGCCGGCCCCAAAGGCGCCCCGCAAGAGATCAAAGCCATCATTCCGAAAAAGGCGGCGCATGAGATGCAGCGTCTTCTGGAAGAGGGCGGCGAGGGCGAGCCCTTGATTGGGTTTACCAAAAACCTCATGATTTTCCGGAAGAGCGGACTGTTGCTGACCTCGCGGCTCATGGAAGGGAACTACCCGAATTATCAGCAAGTGATTCCGAAAGAGAGTGGGGGGAAAATCGGGGTCAATCGCAGCGAACTAGAAAGTGCGCTGCGGCGTGTCTCCGTGCTGTCCCGTGATAAGGCGAGTGCGGTAAAGGTGTCGTTTGTCTCCGGACAGATGACGCTGTTCTCCAGCAATCCTGATTTTGGAGAGGCGACCGAAGAGCTTGCGGCACGGTACGAGGGGGAGGCCTTGAGCACCGGGTTCAACGCCCGCTACTTGTTGGATGTCCTCGGGGTGATGGACGGAGAAACGATCTCTCTGCAAATGGATAATCCGCTGAGCCCTTGTTTGATCCAGGAGTCAGACAGTCCCGGGTTCAAGTGCGTGGTCATGCCAATCAAGATTTGAGATTCAAGAGTCAATGGTCACCAGTCAATAGAAGAAGAGAGGAGCCTGGCAGCAGCGGGTATCCTTTTTTACGAATGACGAATGACCGTTGACTATTAGGAGACTGATGGCCAGTAACGACAACGAAACCACACCGAAATCCGACAGCTACGGTGCGGATCAAATCAAAGTATTGGAAGGTTTGGACGCCGTGCGGAAGCGTCCGGCTATGTATATCGGCAGCACCGGTGTGGACGGGCTCCATCACCTTGTCTATGAAGTCGTCGACAACAGTGTCGATGAACATATGGCGGGGTTTGGTGAAACGATTGAGGCGACGATCCACATCGACGGCAGCGTCACGGTCGTGGATAACGGCCGCGGCATTCCTACCGGGATGCACTCCACGCAAAAGAAGTCTGCTGCTGAAGTGGCGCTGACGGTCTTGCACGCGGGAGGCAAGTTCGAACAGGGGGCCTATACGGTGTCCGGCGGGCTCCACGGCGTCGGGATCTCGGTGGTCAACGCCCTCTCCGAATGGCTCGAGCTGGAGATTTGGCAGGATGGCCAGGTGTTCGAGCAACGCTACGAACGAGGCAAGGCGACCGCCCCGCTCAAAGTGACGGGGAAAACCAAGCGCCGTGGCACTATGGTCACGTTCAAGTCCGACGGGCAGATCTTCGAAACACTCGACTTCAGCTTCGACGTACTGGCGCAGCGGCTGCGCGAGCTCGCCTTTTTGAACAAGGGACTCGAGATCACATTCAAGGATGAGCGGAAAGAACCGGTCAAGGAGCAGGTATTCAAATACAAGGGTGGGATCGTGTCATTCGTCGAGCATCTGAACGAAGCCAAGACGCCGCTGCACAAGCCGATTTACGTGCAGGTTGAGAAATCGGACATGGTGCTCGAGGTCGCGCTTCAGTACAACGACAGCTACGCCGAAAACCTATTTTCCTTTGCGAACAACATCAATACCAAAGAAGGCGGCACGCACTTGGTGGGGTTCAAGGCTGCGCTGACCCGCACGATTAACAGCTACGCGAACGCCAACGACCTGCTCAAGAAAGACACTGAATCGCTCACCGGCGACGACGTCCGTGAAGGGCTCACCGCCGTCGTCAGCGTCAAGGTGCGTAATCCTCAGTTCGAAGGGCAGACGAAAGCCAAGTTGGGCAATAGCGAGGTGAAGGGCATCGTCGAGTCAGCGGTCAACGAGGCGCTCGGGACCTATTTCGAAGAGAACCCGCCGGTGGCCAGAAAGGTCATCGGGAAAGCGATCGATGCGGCTCGTGCCCGTGAAGCGGCGCGAAAAGCGAAAGAACTCATCCGGCGCAAGAGCGCGCTTGACGGGGGCTCGCTGCCTGGCAAACTCGCCGATTGCGCGGAGAAAGATCCGGCCTTGAGCGAGTTGTACATTGTCGAGGGCGATTCGGCAGGCGGCTCCGCCAAGCAGGGCCGCGACCGCAAGTTTCAGGCGATTCTGCCGCTCAAGGGAAAAATTCTCAACGTCGAGAAGGCGCGTTTTGACAAAATGCTCTCGAGCGACGAGATCCGAACGTTGATTATGGCGCTCGGCACCGGTATCGGGCGCAAACGCGAAGAGAGCGAAAAGGCCGACAAAGACTCGTTCGACATCAGCAAGGCTCGGTACCATAAGATCATCCTCATGACGGACGCCGATGTGGACGGCAGCCACATCCGGACCCTGCTCCTCACCTTCTTTTTCCGGCAGATGCCGGAGCTGCTCGAGCGAGGGTACCTCTATATTGCGCAGCCGCCGCCCTTCCAAGTGAAGAAGGGTACGACGGAACGGTATCTTAAAGATGAAATGGCGTTGAACGAGCACCTGGCTGATATCGCTGTCGAGGAAGTCGAAGTGTACGTGGAAGGAGTCCAGGGCTATGTCACGGGACGCCGGCTTCTACCCATTCTCAAGAAGCTGATCGCCTTCGAGACGCTGCTCGGGCGGCTCAACAAGAAACCGCACGAAGCCGGCATGGTGCGGGCGTTTGTGAATGAGCCGGGACTCGATCGCGAGCTTCTCAAGGATCCGACGGCCCTCAAGAAGGTTGTGGCCAATGTGAAGAAAACTCTCGCAGCGGTCTATCCGAAGCTCACGCCGACGCTGGATATCGTCGAGGACGAAGAGCATCGTTCGAACAAAATCACCTGCCGGCTGCATGCCAACGGAGCCACCCATATTTTTGACGTGACGCACGAGCTGGTCGGCTCCGCCGAGTTCCGCGAGCTGCAAAAGCTCTCACCGTCGGCGATCGGCTTGGGCCGGGCACCGTACAAGATCAAAATCGACGGACAGGAGCAGCTTCAGCCCGCGACGGCGGAGTTGGTCAAGGCGATTCTCGAAAAGGGCAAGCATGGGCTTGGCATCCAGCGCTACAAAGGTCTCGGCGAAATGAACCCGAATCAGCTCTGGGAAACGACGATGAATCCAGAGGTTCGGACGCTGCTGAAAGTTAAACTGGAAGACGTGCCAGGCGTCGATGAGATCTTCACGATACTGATGGGTGATGAGGTCGAACCCCGACGAAACTTCATTCAAGCCCATGCACTCGAGGTCAGAAATCTAGACGTGTAGCGGAGAAGCTATCAGCCAGAAAAACGGAACGGGAGTTGGCTTGCAGGATGCTCAAAATGGTCATCCAGCAAGGCCGCAGGCGACGCCAACACAGTGCCCTCTGGGGTACTTGAGGGGATGTTGGCGAGACGAGAACGAAGGCGAGAAGGGCGCGTCTTGGCGCGCCGGGTGAAAACCGAATCATTTTCAGCATCCGTGGAGAAATTTGATGCCACCTGATGAGAGATTAGGACAGATCGCCATTGAAGACGAGATGCGCTCGTCGTACCTGAGTTACGCGATGAGCGTCATCGTCGGCCGGGCGCTCCCCGACGTGCGTGATGGCCTCAAGCCGGTCCATCGCCGCATTCTCCACGGCATGAACGAAATGGGCTTGGCGTCGAACCGGGCCTACCGCAAGTCCGCCAAGATCGTCGGCGAGATCATGGGGAACTACCATCCCCATGGGGACAGCGCGATCTACGACACGCTCGTTCGGATGGCGCAACCCTTCAACATGCGGTATATGCTTGTGGACGGGCAGGGCAACTATGGATCGGTCGACGGCGATCCGCCGGCGGCCATGCGCTATACCGAAGCCCGGCTGACCAAGGTCGCCGAGGATATGCTCGCCGATATCGACAAGGAGACGGTCGATTTCGGGCCGAACTACGACGAGTCGCTGGTCGAACCGCTGGTGCTCCCCTCGAAAATTCCGAATCTCCTCGTCAACGGCGCCGGTGGCATCGCGGTGGGTTATGCCACCAACATTCCGACCCACAATCTCGGCGAAGTGATCGAGGCGCTTCTCCTATTCTTGGAGAATCCGGACGTCACGATTGCCCAGTTGATGAAAAAGATTCCAGGCCCCGATTTCCCGACGGCCGGATTCATCTATGGAACGGCCGGCATCAAAGACGCCTACCAGAGCGGACGGGGCCTTCTCACCTTGCGCGCAAAAGTGAGGGTCGAGTCGGATGAACGCACGGATCGTGAACGGTTGATCGTGACGGAGCTGCCCTATCAGGTCAATAAGTCCAAGCTGATCGAAAAAATTGCCGAGTTGATCCGGGACGAACGGATCAAAGGGATTTCCGATCTGCGCGACGAGTCCGATCGTGAAGGCATCCGCGTCGTCATCGAACTCAAGCGCGGGGAAATCCCGCTCATCACGCTGAACAATCTGTATAAGCTTACACAACTCCAGACGACCTTCGGGGTCATCATGCTCGCGCTGGTGAACAACCGGCCGGAAGTGTTGAGTCTCAAACAGATCCTGCACCATTTCATCGAGCATCGGCGCGAGGTCATCGTACGTCGGACCGCCTTCGAGCTTCGCAAGGCCGAAGAGCGCGCCCATATCCTCGAAGGCCTCAAGATCGCGCTCGATAACCTGGATGCGGTGATTACCTTGATCCGGCAGGCGCAATCGCCTGATGAGGCCCGTGTCGGCCTGATGCGAAGATTTACGCTGAGCGAAATTCAGTCGAATGCGATTTTGGAGATGCGGCTCCAGCGGCTTACGCAACTGGAGCGCAACAAACTCATCGAGGAATATACGGAAGTCTTGAAACAGATCGAGCGTCTCAAGTCGATCCTGGGCAGCGAGGCGCTGGTTCGCGCGATCGTCAAGGACGAGTTGATCGAGGTGCGCGAGGCCTACAAGGACGACCGTCGCACGCAGATCGTGAAAGAAGAGGCGGAGATCACCCTGGAAGACATGATCGCGAACGAAGAAGTGGTCGTCACGATCTCGCACGCCGGCTACATCAAGCGCAACCCGGTTACTCTGTATCGGGCACAGCGGCGCGGCGGCAAGGGCAAGATCGGGATGGGGGTCAAGGAAGAAGATTTTGTCGTGACCCTGTTCACCGCTTCCACGCACGAGTCGCTCCTGTTTTTCACGGACGCCGGGAAAGTCTATTGGCTGAAGGTTCATGAAATTCCTGACGCGGGCCGGGCAGCCAAGGGCAAAGCGCTCGTGAATCTGCTGGCGCTGTCCGGCGAAGAGAAAGTCACCGCGACTGTGCCGGTCAAAGAGTTTCGCGAAGACCGGTTCATCGTGATGGCGACCGCGCAGGGCATCATCAAGAAGACCGAACTCTCCGCCTACGGCAATCCCCGCCAGGGCGGCATCATCGCGCTGTCGTTGGATAAAGGGGATCGTCTCATCGGCGTGCAGCTCACAGACGGCCAGCGTGAAATCCTGTTGGGCACGAAGAAGGGGATCACGATCCTCTTCAAGGAAGCAGGCGTCCGCCCTATGGGGCGCACGGCGCACGGGGTACGCGGGATTACCCTGGAGGAAGGCAACGAAGTCATCGGCATGGAAACGATCACCCCCGACTCCACCACTCAAATCCTCACGGTCACGGAGGGAGGCTACGGAAAGCGCACGCCGGTGAGCGAGTATCGCGTCCAGGGGCGAGGGGGGAAGGGTATCATCAGTGTGAAGACCAATGAACGGAACGGACTCGCCGTCGGGTTTCTTCAAGTCCGGGACGGCGATGAGATCATGCTGATGGCCGCTCAAGGCAAGGTGCTTCGGTGCAAGGTGGATGAATTCCGTGAAATCGGCCGGAACACCCAGGGGGTTCGGATCCTCGATCTCGAGGGAGCGGGCGACCGGGTTGTGGCCGTCGCGCGGTTGGCAGAAAGCACCGAGGTGCTCCCCGAGGAAGGCGGCGGGTAACGGGTACGCGCGCGATCGTACGTTTTCCATGCAAGCGCAGGATTCTTCTCCAACTCCCCTTCCCGTATCCAAGCCGAAGAAGCGCCTGGATATGGTCGTCAAGTTGGCCCTCGGCGTGCTCGTCATGTCCTTCGCCCTGATCTGGGGGGGAATGTATCTCACCCGTCCCGATCGAACGATCCCTCCGTATAGTGTCGGTTCCCAAGTCGGCCACATCGTCGCAATGCATGTGCCTCATGACACGACCGATCAGGGGATTGAAACCTTGGTGAAACGTTTTCGCAAGGTCGGTCGTCTGACGCACCATTTTGCCAAGATGAAGATTCAACCGACGACGCCGGGCGATCCGGGCGGTTGGTATAGGAAGGTCATGGTGTATGTGTTCGACGATTACGGATGGGCTGAGCCAGAGATGCTCAATAAGTATCTGGCTGGAGATGCCGAGGTGGTCAGGAAATATGAGAAGGCGATGCGGGGATACTACCGACTGCAGGATCAGGAAGAAGAGGGAGGCCTCGGCCCCATGCCCAAGACTGATGTGGCCTCCGATGCCACGAGCATTCTCTTCAAGGGACGCGTGACGGACCCTGTCCCGGCGGAGTTGGAGTTCGAAGATTTCTCGATATCACCGATGTAAACAGCAGACGGAGATCGGGATCTTGTATCGCTGAGACATGGGACGATACCTCAGCCAGTACAACCTCGGAGACAGTGAACTCGTCATCGATGGCGGGTGTCGTGGCAGAAACGACTACGCGTGAGGGGATCTCGCCTACGCGCAACACGATCTCGGTGACAAGTTCCCCGCCGGCGACGCCGTTGATTTTTTGAATAAGTGTCGGCTTGAGAAAGGTGAGCTGGTGCATCCAGACACTGTTGTGGACCAGGAGATAGAGCTTCTTATAGCGAATCTGGTCGGGCCACGTATTCGACGCGATGGGGTTTCCGACGATAGATATCCAGTCCCGCTGCAAGCGGCTTTCGAGCAACTTGGACTCGATCCCCAGGCGACGAGCCAACCCTTCGAGGATGCTAGAGAGAGAGTCGATGGAACCGGTTCCACGCATGGCGGTATCATAGCAAAAACGTCTGTGCCAATCAGCAACCAGCAAGCGTGAGAGGTAAGACGTGAAACGCAGGGCTGCCGGGTGTTGCGAGCAAAAGGCTGACAGCGATCTACATTTGGACATGAAAGTCTGATGCCTGATGGGGAAAGAGAAAGACAGTTTCGAAAAAGCGGTGGTCACGAATCGCAAGGCCTACCACGACTATTTTATAGAAGAGAAGTTTGAAGCTGGCATCATGCTCCAGGGTACGGAGGTCAAGTCCCTGCGAGATGGGCGCGTGAACCTGCAAGATAGTTACGCCAGCGTGAGGGAGGGTGAGATCTTTCTCCACCACTGCCACATCAGTCCCTACAGCCACGGCAACATCATGAATCACGAGCCTCTCCGTACCAGGAAGCTGCTCCTTCACCGCAAGGAGATCAATAAACTCCTTGGCAAGACGCAGCAGCAAGGGCTCACGCTTATCCCGCTCCGCATCTATTTCTCCAAACGGGGTCTTGCCAAGGTCGAAATCGGGTTAGCTAAAGGCAAGAAGCAGCATGACCGCCGGGAGTCCATTAGGAGGCGCGAAGCCAGCCGCGAAGTGGAGCGGGCGATGAAAGATAAGAGGTAAGCAACCAACCGTCCTTCTTGCTCGCAGAGCGCGCACGATCGGAATGTGCTCGCTCGATGCGCGCAGTAAAGGACAGTCTGGTTGCATACCGGAGAAGGAGAGCGTGGGAACATTGACAAAGACGTCTAGACGTCATATTCTCCCTCCGTGTATAAACCGTCGGATCAAACGAAGCGACGTCCCGGTGAAGTGAGAGACGCAATTCTTTCCGTTCTTACGGCCAGGCCTGCCGGTGCTCCTCTTCACACGATTGAACAACACGTGGCCGACCTCATCGGACACGCGGCGCGATCCAGTGTACGATCTTACCTACGACTGAACACACCATCGACATTCATGCGCACCGCCCGTGGTCATTACGGATTAAAAATGACCATGAGAGTGCGGGCCAGCAAGGCTGCTGAATCTCGCCTCGACTATTGGCGAAGCTTCACTTTCGGCAAAGCTCTCGTGCTTGAAGCTGACTGCTTGAACTGGTTGCGAGAGCAGGGACCCAATACCGTTCATGCTGTTGTCACCGATCCTCCTTATGGACTGTTCGAATACTCATCCGAGCAACAGCAAAAGTTGCGGAATGGCAAGGGAGGCGTATGGCGCATTCCCCCTTCTTTTGACGGAGTTCAGCGTGCTCCACTTCCCAGGTTCACGGTACTATCCCCGCAAGACCTTCGCGCTCTTGAATTATTCTTTCTCGAATGGGCAAAGGCGCTCATTCCTGTTTTGGTTCCGGGGGCGAACGTCGTCGTTGCGACAAACCCGTTGCTTTCTTACGTGGTCTCAGGTGCACTTGCGAAAGCTGGTCTAGAAAGGCGGGGAGAAATCGTTCGCCTTGTCATGACCATGCGAGGGGGAGATAGACCGAAAGCGGCTCACGAGGAATTTCCAGATATCAGCGTAATGCCGCGCTCCATGTGGGAACCTTGGCTGCTTTTCCGTAAGCCTCTAGAGGGAAGAGTACAGGATAATTTACGCAAGTGGGGAACGGGAGGCTTTCGAAGACCCTCTTTGGATAAACCCTTCGGAGATGTAATTCCGTCGGCACCCACACATAAGTCTGAAAGGGCCCTGGCACCACACCCAAGCTTGAAACCCCAACAGTTCATGCGCACGTTAGTTCGTGGCGTCCTTCCGCTTGGGCAGGGAGTGGTGCTCGACCCATTCTGTGGAACAGGGTCGACGCTTGCTGCGGCTGAATCGGTGGGGTATGAGAGTATCGGGATTGAAAAAGACCCGCATTACTTTGAAATGGCGAAAAAGGCTTTGCCCAGATTGGCCGTATTCAAGAACGGCAGTAATCACCTATTGAGCTTATAAACCCAATTCTTCCTAAGCTTATCTATGCCGCTCTTATGCAAAGTAGCTGTCCTGGTACCTAACTCTCCCCGTTGATTCTTTCTAAAGTCGTCCGTTGTGACCTGGCCAAGATAAATCTCCGTCACCGTCATGGGCGCTCTATCCTTTGCGGGCTCTGTCGAGTTGTCCAAGTCGTAGACAAATACACACATCCATTGGTCGCGTGCACCGTGAGTGTCTACAGCACCTCCAGCCTTCCGAGTTGCCTTGATTTCTACACCCTCCATACCTGCCTTAGCCTTGTTGTCAGGGTATACGCCATTCACAACGAGGTCTGGGTGACCGTTGTGGTAAAGGTTGACGGTCAAACTCCTGGAATGTTTTGCCAGGCTTGCTGTAAGCATGTCTGACAAAACTCCGGACATGATCGCTGGTCGTAGCATGTCATCAAGTCGTTGAAGCCCTCGCTCGATAAGGCCAAGATTCACGTCGTAGAAAAAGTCGTAGACGTCCTGCATTGCCATTTCGAAATCCTTCAATCGGAGGCCAAATGGTAATTTGGCGCTTCGATTAAAGCACTTGGTATTCACTTCGTTCCGTATAAAAGACATGTTAATCCGGGGGCGGAATCGTGCTCGATGATCTGTCTAAATTCACGATGTCGGCACATCATAAGGGCTTCGGTCGCGTGTAGCAACTCCTAGTCATCCGTTGGCGCACTAGCTAACAAAATGATTTATTTGACGAATGCCGTTAAATCATCCTGGTCATTAAACTTCCCTCTTGACTTAGTTCTACATAGAACTATTATATCTTGGTCCATGTAAGAACCATAAGGAGGCTTCATCATGTTTGTTGTCGTTGGTGCGACTGGGAATACAGGATCGGCGGTTGCCGACACGTTACTGAGCCGGAAGCAGCCGGTGCGGATCGTTGTCCGCTCGGCGGACAAAGGGGCGTCATGGAAAGCGAAGGGTGCAGAGATTGTCGTTGCCTCGCTCGATGATGTGCCAGCACTGACCAAGGCCTTTCAGGGAGCGGAAGGCGTGTATCTCTTGGTTCCACCAAACTATGGGGCTCAGGCCTGGCTCATGGATCAACGAGCACGAATGGATCGTGCCACAGAAGCTGTCCGGAAAAGCAGCGTCCTTCATGTTGTGTTCTTGTCTTCAATCGGGGGCCACATCGCTGAAGGAACCGGTCCAATCAGAGCCGTCCGCTATGGAGAACAAGTGCTTGGAAGAGCGGTGAAGAATTTGACGATTCTTCGCCCCCCGTACTTCATGGAAAACTGGGCTCCGGTCCTCGGAGCGGTGAAGGGTCAGGGGTTATTGCCGACGTTCATCGCGCCTATGGCGAAGATTCCGATGATTGCCACAGACGACATTGGCCGAATCGCTGCCGAGCAACTCATCGCCGGTGGTCATGGGCGAAAGGTCGTCGAAATGGCCGGGCCTGAGGAATACAGTCCGGATCAGGTTGCAGCCGCGCTCGGTCAGATTCTGGGAAAGCCCGTGACGGCTCAGCATGCGCCGTTGAGCGCAGTGATTCCTACATTCAAATCGTTTGGTTTTTCCGATGAAGCGGCGAAACTGTTTGAAGAAATGTACACATCATTTTCCACAGGGGCGATCGGGTACGAGCATCCCGCATCGCTTGTGCGCGGGAACGTCACATTAGCCGAAGCGTTGCGAGGAATGGTGTAAGAAAGGAAGGTTGTCATGGCCACAGAAACGACAACAATGAAGGAACTGATCGGCATATACCAGCCAGGCTCGCAGCATATGGTCGGTGATGGGTTTCCCGTGCGGAATCTCTTTCCCAGCAACGACCTTGATCGCGAAGTCAGCCCCTTTCTTATGTTGGACTATGCTGGGCCGCAGTACTTCGAGCCGACGGATCATCCCCGTGGAGTGGGAGAACATCCGCATCGCGGCTTTGAAACGGTCACCATTGTCTATGAAGGCGTCGTGGCCCATCGTGATTCAGCTGGGAATGCCGGAGTGATCGGCCCAGGCGATGTCCAATGGATGACCGCGGCATCCGGTATCGTGCACGAGGAGTTCCACGAGAAGGAATATGCAAGAAAAGGCGGCACGCTTCACGCCATTCAATTGTGGGTAAATCTGCCGCGCGCTTCGAAAATGTCTGCGCCCGGCTATCAGACGATTCTCAACGCCGACATCCCTTCCATCGATCTTGACAGCGGGGCTGGTCGATTACGGGTGATTGCCGGATCGTTTCTTGGACACAAGGGACCGGCCCATACCTTCACTCCGGTTGAGCTGTACGACCTGCAGTTGAAGGCTGGAAGGCGGGTCGCTCTGGCCTTGCCCGAAGGACACAATACGTCCATCTTTATCTTGCAAGGCCGCGCCTCTGTGAATGGGTCGGAGGAGGCAGGGGAAGCGGAACTAATCGTCTGCAAGCGTGAGGGATCGCAAGTTACGGTGGAGGCTCAGGAGAACAGCCGGCTCTTGGTCATGGCAGGGAAGCCGATCGACGAACCGATCGCGCGCTATGGCCCCTTCGTTATGAATACCAAAGCGGAGTTGGTTGAGGCTGTGAACGATTATCAAGCCGGCAAAATGGGGCATTTAAGGAATCAATGACGCGGATCGACATCTACTCCGACATCGTCTGCCCTTGGTGTTACGTCGGGAAACGACGGCTCGAGCGGGCATTGACCGCGGTTGGTGGCGATCTACATGTGACATGGCGTCCATTCCAATTGAATCCAACGATGCCACTTGATGGAATGGATCGGTCCGCTTATCTGAAGGCCAAGTTTGGAAGTTTGGAGGCCTTTGGCCGGATGGAAGAACAACTTCTCGCTGCCGGCAAGGATGAACGGATTCCCTTTGCCTTCGAGAAGATTCAGCGGACGCCAAACACTTTTGCGGCCCATCGACTGGTCTGGTACGCAGCACAGCAGGGCAAACAGGGCGAAGTGGTGGAGACTCTCTTTCGTACGTATTTTCTAGAAGGCAAGAACATCGGTGATTTGAAGATTCTCACGCACGTAGCTGGCGAAGCCGGACTGGATCAAGTAGAGGCAGACACGTTTCTAGCGAGCGACCAAGGCGTGGTTGAGGTGAAGGGGGAAGAAGCAGTCGGTCGCCGGTTGGGCATCAGCGGGGTGCCATACTTTGTCTTCAACGGCCATATATCAATCTACGGAGCCCAGCCTCCGGATATCTTCGTGTCTGCCATTCGGCAGGCCGAAAAAGCCTAGCAGGCTGAGGTCAAGATGATGTTTAGAAAAGTCAGGCTCCTAGAGAAAAGGGAGAGAGATCATGTCAGTTCAAGTCTATGGATGTAACCATATCGTCATTGAGGTCACCGACGCCAAGAAAGCAGTGAAGTTCTATCAGGACGTGTTTGGCTTGAAGATGTTGCGTGGCGGTGAAGGAGCAGCCTGGTGCAAGCTGGGCGAGCATCAATTCATGGCAATTTTCGAAGTCGATAAGCTGCAACCGGATCGCGTGAAACATTTCGGCTTGATGGTCCGGGACGCGCAACAGATCAAGGAAGTGCGGAAGAAGCTCACCAAGAAGTACAAACTCAAAATGCAGCCGAACTTCCGTTGCGACTTCCGCGATCCCTGGGGGAACCGAATCCAGGTCGGAGATCTCAGCGACGAATCGCTTGTCTGGCTCCTCCCCTACCAGGAAGTCCAGAAGGCCGGTATTAAGTTCGGAAGGTGAACTCATGAAGGCTCATTATCTCGGCCACGTTGTCTTCTACGTGAAAGATCTGGAACGGTCTTTGGCGTTTTACCGTGACTTGCTTGGGTTCCAAGAAGTCGGCCGGATCTTCAACGGCGCGGCGGCGGCTCTGACATCCGGACGGACCCACCACGAACTCTTGCTGATTCAAGTCGGCGAGGCTCCTGGACCACTTGAGGGAAGACGTCGAGGGCTCTATCATATCGGGATTAAAATCGGCAACAATTTGGATGAACTGCGGGCCGCCAAGCGAGAATTGGAGCAAGCGGCTATCACAATCGACGGCATGAGCGATCACACCGTAAGTCAGAGCCTTTACCTTCGTGACCCTGACGGCAATGAAGTGGAACTCTATGTGGACGCAGACGAGTCGGTGTGGAAAAGCAATCCGGCAGCCGTTCTCGCGACGATTAAGCCATTACATTTGTAACGGACAAAAGGAGGCCTATTTATGGAGAAACCACGCATTGCAGCCAAGCAGCCCGAAGTGCTGACGTTGGAAGCGGGAACTTACTACTGGTGTCAATGTGGGCGCTCGAGGGACCAGCCGTTCTGTGACGGGGCCCACCAAGGGACCGGGATCGAGCCGGTCGAGTTTACAGTAGATGAAACGAAAGAAGTTGCCTTGTGCATGTGCAAGCAGACCAAGACTCCGCCGTACTGCGACGGCACGCACCAGACGCTCTAACAGAATGCTGAAAAAGTCCGCCAGCTTTGTTCTCGCGTCGCTTAGATCCTCAACGTACCTCTGAGGGTACGCCTCCGGTCTTCGCTCGCTGCGGCCGCGCTGGACGGCCATTTTGAGCATCCTGCGTGAGTGTTCCGTTCTTGCCCAGACGTACAGACTATCGAAATTCTGCAATTTTTCCCGCAAGGGGCGTGAGTTTCACGCCCCTTGCCTAACACCTACGCTTCGACAATGTCTTTTTTCAGAGACTGTACGAAGCCGACTACCTCGCCACGCTCAGTCGGGGGAAGTTTAAAGACATCCAGGGTTGCATTGACATGTCCCATGAATGCCGTCCAATCGGCTTCATTGATCTTCATCCCTTTATGAGACACCTTCATGTCTCGCCCGGTGTAGTACATGGGGCCACCAGAATTCGCGCAGAGAAAGTCGATCAGGAGTTGCTTTTCGCGGTCGATGCCGTCCTGCCCTCGATGCTCCCAGAAACGTTTCAGCCGAGAATCCGACATGAGGCGTGGCAACAGGTTCCCCGAGACCGCAACGATCGCGTCATAGCCTCCGAGTCGTTCATAGAGTGTTTTCGTGCCCATCGCTAGCTCTCCCTCCTGTTAAAAAATTCGGAATAACCAGAACTGACACGGCGTCGCCGCTCGCCAGCCTGTCCAATCGGCGCCAACTTTACTGAAAATGCCAAACGAATGTCTACTGGTTCCAGCGTAAACTCGGCCCTCGGGACCAAGGCTCATTGGTGTGTTGCTGATGCCGAACGAAGGAGTGGGGGTTACGCTACCTTCGTCCGCACCAGCTTAACTTGAAGCTCGCACCCGACAGCGCGTGCATAGCGTTTGAGTGTAGCAAGGGATGGAGCGTGCTTGCCGGCCGATTCGAGGCGGGAGATCGCGCTTTTTGTCGTGCCCATGCGCTCTGCGACTGCGTCTTGGGTGAGACCGGCTCGGGAGCGTGCCTTGAGCATTTGACCCGCGACCTGATACTCCAGCTCCAGGGCGTTGTAGGCTCTGCTGAAGCCTTTTCGTGTACGAGCCTTAGCAAGGAACGCCTTTTGATTGTGGGGGACAGGGGTGTATTTCAATTCAGCCATGTTGTAACTCCTTTAGGCGCTTGCGTGCCATCCTGAGCTCTCGATCCGGCGTTTGTTGAGTCTTCTTGATGAATGCGTGCAGCACGGTAACTCGTTTGCCCACCATGAAGCAGTAGAACGCGCGGCCTATGCCAGTACGACTTCGAGGCCTCAGCTCGAACAGGCCTTCGCCCAATGAGCGTGAATGCGGCAATCTAAGACTAGGACCGTACTCGATCAAAAGCTCAACAAGACGCGCATAATCTGCAAGGACATCCACCGGCCAAGATTCGATCTCGGCAAGCACGCGCTCATGGAAGTACTCGACCTCAAACGCCACGATCCAATGTTACCAAATACGCTAACGTGACGCAACCGGACACAGAAACAGGGGCATTCTGAGTTGTTGCTGGCGGCTGCTCGACTCACGCGTCAAGAAAACCGGAAGGTCCGCTTAAGATTTCTAAGTGCACGGTGACAAAAAAGATTCCCGACATTTTTGTTTCCCCCTCATTTGATCTGCGCCTTCAGATAGTTTACGAACGACGAGCAAGAAACGAGGAAGTACCGCGCATCTGCAGCGGTGAGGTTTGGTTCGTCAAACATGGCATGTCGAATGCCTTGCTCGTCACTTGTATAGCCGTACAGTTTCAGAAACCCTTCTTTGAGAGCCGGATGCAGGTGGCCGTTTTTCTCGATGGTTTTCAATGCGTCGCCGAGCGTTGCCTTCTCACTTCCTGAAACCAGGCGAGCCATACTCTCAACCGCCGAGATTGACTCTTTGATGGAGTTTCGGTAGTCCGGATTCTCACGATCCGCGTAGAGCTCCAGAGCACGATCGATGTGTGCAGACACCCCAGCAAATCGGGAGTCTCTTGCTGCCTCTTCGATCATCGTGAGCTCTTCTCGGTTTGTGACATCTGCAAGATGCCCAGCTACAAACCTGTACCCAGAAAGTTCCCGCTCCAAGAAGGTATTGAGGAGCTCGGCAAGCCTAGGTGTAGAGTGCTTGCGCTCAGAGACGATGAATTCCAAGAAGTCGTAGACCTCATGCCACTGACAGGAGAAGAAGTATTCGCGGATGGCAGCCAAAATCTTGTGTGCTTGATCTGGACGTGAATCAATCGGCTTCTTGAAGTAGTGGAACCAGAGAGACCGGCTGAGCGGCTGAATATGTGGTTCGCTGTAATCGCGATAGATGAAATCGCCCGTGGACCAAAGTGCGACATCAAGGGCGTTCCAGAGAGAGTTCCTTAACGCCTCGCTCATCGAGTCGATCTGGATGATCTCAGAGACGGGCTTGAGGCCTTTTCGCTCGCTGAATGTCTTCATGAGTTCTGGGCACTTAGCGACAAAAGTAAGCTGTGAGGCCACACCGCTCGGTAGCGACCTATCTCAGCAGCCTTTCCGATTCCTGCATGCCGTATTTCGAGCATTGTCATGAACTTTTGAACATGTGTCAATGAGGCATTCCAGGATAAGACCGACGGCACGGTAACGGATTTCCTCCAGTTCGCTCTCAGGGGAATAGCCAGATTGTCCTTCTTGCGCGCATTTAGGGAGCACATTCTGATCGTGCGGCCTTAGCGAACAAGGAGGATGGTCTGGCTGCCCCACGTATTTTTCTGAGATCGCCTGGTACCTCTTTAGGGATGGGGGCTGATTGATCTTCCACTGCGCGCGTTGCGCGTATCCCTTCGAACTCTCTTCATCGTTCTTCAAGGGAGTGGCCAAGGTTGCCCTCAACTGCGCGCATCGAACGAGCACATTCTTATCGTGCGCGTTCTGCGAGCAAAGAGGGCACCTGGCCGCTCCCCTCCCCCCTCTTGAGCCGTTACTGCCTGTTACGCCATACTGATCACCTATGGATAGGTATCCCGCATCCCCCTGTGAGACTCTGGCGGAGCGGTACCAAGCTCTGTTGGAGGTTGCAGAGGCGATTTCCGTACACCGCGATCTCCATGAACTCTTTCGAGACCTCGCCCAGCGCCTGCCTCGGGTCGTCCATGTGAATTTTGTCGCCCTGTCTTTACACGATCCTGTTCGAAACACGATGCGACTGCACGCCATTCAGGCGAACGTGCCGGCCGATCTCGTGGGCGGCCATGAGGGGCCGGTCGAAGAGAGTCCCGCCGGATTGGTCTGGCAGACGCAGGAACCCATCATCGTGCCGGATCTTGCCGAAGAGCGTCGTTGGCCGAAGGTCACTGAACACATGAGCGAGGACGGCGTGAACTCGTTTTGCGTTGTTCCCCTGACGACTGCGGTGCGGCGGTTGGGCGCGATGGGATTTTTGAGTTTGCAGAAAGAGGCCTATGGTGAAACGGACCTGGAATTTCTCCAGCAAGTCGCCAAACAAATCGCTGTGGCGGTGGACAATGTCCTCCATCATCAGGACCTGATCCATGGACAGGACCGGTTACGTCTCCTGCTGGAGGTATCCGAATCCATTGCGGCACACCGAGACCTTGAAGAGCTGTTTC
>JACQEY010000145.1 GCA_016200355.1 Nitrospirota bacterium | reverse complement strand
CAAGGCCCGCACCAGAGTGTCCAGGATCTCCGACTTGGGGCTGATCGAGATCTCTCGTGAACGGGTAAGGGAGGATCTCCTACGTTCGCTCTCCGAGCCCTGTCATTACTGTGAAGGGCGGGGCTATACGAAATCTCCGACCACGGTGGCCTATGAGATATTCCGCGATGTCCGCCGGATCGGCAGTAGTCCTGAGCCGCAGCGGATCGTCATCGGCGCTCACCCCTCGGTCGTCGGGTTGTTGCAAGATGAAGAGCGCCAAGGTCTTGAGGCTGTGGAGCGCGAGTGCGCCGCAAAAATTATCGTCATGCCGGACGAGCACTTGCATCTGGAACAGTATGATCTAGCGGTGCTCTAAGGATTGTGGTTTCTGCGCGACAAGACCTATGCAGCCCTCCAGCCAGCCTGTATGTGAGGATTCCTCTGCTGAGGTCGCAGGTCCTTCTTCGGGCCATCGTATGACACGGGCGGTGTTAGAGTCATGGCTCCGCTTGCAGGCGATTGATGGAGTGGGAGACCTGACGGTGCTTCGGTTAGTGCGCGCCTGGCACTCTCCCGATGCTGTTCTGCATGCTTCCCGTGATGAGTTGATTCAAAGGGGATGCAGTTCGCAGCTGGCGGATGCAATCCGATGCGGACCTGATCGTTCCGCCTGCCGGAGCATCGAACGGGAACTGAAGGCGATCGAGCGTGAGCGCGTTGAAGTCCGTAGCCTCTTGGATCCTGCGTATCCCGCGCGGCTGAAGATAATTGCGGACCCTCCACCGCTCTTGTACATCACAGGCACATTGACTGAGCAGGATGAGCTGGCGGTGGCCATCGTGGGTGCCAGGCGTGCGACGCCAGCCGGACGTGCCATGACAGAAGAGTTGAGCCACGATTTAGCTGGAGCAGGTATGACGGTGGTGAGTGGGCTGGCGCGTGGGATCGATGCGGCGGCCCACCGAGGCGCGCTCGACGCGCAGGGGCGCACCATTGCGGTGCTGGGCTGCGGGATCGATCGGACCTATCCGCCGGAACATGAGCGGTTACGCCGGCAGATTGAGGAGCGGGGGGCGATTGTATCCGAAGTGCCGATGGGGGCGCCGCCCCACAGCCATCACTTTCCTCGACGGAATCGCATCATCAGTGGATTGTCCCTGGGCGTCATTGTAACAGAGGCGGCCATCAGTAGTGGTTCGTTGATTACCGCGAGATTGGCTGCTGAGCAAGGCCGAGAGGTGTTTGCAGTTCCTGGTTTTGTGAAAGAAAATACCAGCCGCGGGACGAATGCACTGCTCAAAGAGGGTGCGGCCTTGATCGAACGCGCGCAGGATGTCATCGATGCGGTCCTGCCGCAGCTGGAACCGGCGTTGCGCCTGCGTTTGCAGCCTTCTCTGGAGAAGAGCGTGCCCGGCGATCGTTTGGGCGACGAGGAACAACAGGTGTATGATGTCCTATCGTATGATCCAGTTACAGTGGACAACGTGATTGTTGCCACAGGGTTGTCGGTATCCATTGTAATGGCGTCGCTCTTGTCTTTGGAGCTTCGACAGCGAGTTAGGCCGCTGCCTGGGCAACGTTATCTTCGAACATAATCGTCGAACAGTTGCACAGACTTGTATTATTTGATACGGATGAGTGGGCAATTCTTCTAGCGAACCGGAGTTTTCATGGCCAAGGCACTTATTATTGTTGAGTCCCCGACGAAAGCGCGCACCATCACCAAGTATTTGGGGCGTGGTTATACAGTCATGGCCTCGGTTGGCCATATTAAGGATCTTCCCACCAGCAAGCTCGGTGTTGACCTGGAGCACGATTTTGAGCCGCAGTATGTGACGATCAAAGGAAAATCGAAGGTATTGGCGGAGATTAAGAAAAAGGCGGAAGAGGCTGACAAGGTGTTCCTTGCGCCGGACCCTGACCGAGAAGGTGAAGCCATCGCATGGCACCTCGAACAAGAATTGCTGGGCAAATCTAAGTCCAAGTCCAAGAAAAAGACCGAAGGCAAGGTCTTCCGGGTCCTGTTCAACGAAATTACGGAATCGGCCATCAAGCGCGCGCTGCAGTCGCCGGGGCAGGTCGATATGAAGTTGGTGAATGCGCAGCAGGCTCGCCGGGTGCTTGACCGGATTGTGGGTTACCAAGGGAGCCAGCTGCTCTGGAGCAAGGTGCGCCGCGGGCTCAGCATGGGCCGGGTTCAGTCTGTGGCGATGCGACTGATCTGCGAACGTGAGCAGGAACGAGAAGCCTTTCGCGCAGAAGAGTATTGGTCGATTGCGGTGATGTTGTCCGGGACCAATCCCCCTCCATTCGAAGCCAAGCTGCACAGCATCAATGGGCAGGACGCGTCGATTGCGACAGAGATCGATGCCCAGCGCATTGTCTCGGCTGTTCAAGGGAAAGAGTTTGTCGTTGACTCGATTGAGCGAAAAGAAAAAAAACGGAACCCTGTCGCGCCGTTCATCACCAGCCGGCTCCAACAAGAAGCGGCGCGCAAGCTGCATTTCTCATCGAAGAAAACGATGACCCTGGCGCAAAAGCTGTACGAAGGGATCGAGATTGGGGCGGAAGGCCCAACGGGTCTCATTACGTACATGAGGACCGACTCCCCGCGTATTTCGAACGAGGCGATGACAGAAGCGCGCCAGGTGATTCAGGAGCGGTTTGGCGCAGAGTACTTGCCCGACACACCGAACGTGTATAAGACGCAGAAAGCGGCACAAGAAGCGCACGAAGCGATTCGTCCCACGGCGGCGGCGCGCGACCCTGAGTCGGTCAGGCAATACTTAGAGCCGGATGTCTATAAGCTGTATCAGTTGATCTGGAACCGGTTTATCGCATCGCAGATGGTTCCTGCGATCCTTGATGTTACGCGAGTGGAGTCGAGCCCCGTCAAGACGAATGAGAAGTTTTTGTTCCGCTCAACCGGCACCGTGGTGAAGTTTCCCGGCCATACGATCGTCTATATGGAGGGGAGCGACAAGGAACTCTTTGTGCAGAAGCAAAAGAACGAGCAGGAGGTCGAGGATGAGGTCGAGCGCCAGCTGCCTCTGCTCAGTGAGGGAGAGCTGCTGCGGCTTGTATCCCAAGAGGGACAGACGGTCTTCGGCGTGCTGTCGAAACAACACTTCACGCAGCCTCCGCCTCGCTATAACGAAGCCTTACTGATCAAGGAATTGGAGGAAAAAGGGATAGGCCGGCCATCCACCTATGCGAGCATCATTTCGACGATTCAGGACCGCAAATATGCCGAAAAAACGGAGGGTCGGTTCGCTCCCACCGAAACGGGGAGGACCGTGAACGATTTCCTGATGAAGGGATTTCCGGACCTGATCAACGTCGATTTCACCTCGCATATGGAGATGGAACTGGACGAAGTCGAGGAAGGCAGCAAGCCGTGGGTGATGGCGGTGCGGGAGTTTTACGGGACGTTCGCGACGGATTTAGAGAAGGCGAAGACGATTCCTGGCCCCAAGGATATTGTGGAGCCGCCGACGGATATTGCTTGCGAGAAATGCGGCCGAATGATGGAAATTAAATGGGGGCGTAACGGCAAGTTTCTCGCCTGTCCTGCGTACAAGGACAAGCCTCCCTGCAAGAATACGCAGAATTTCGAGAAGCTTGAGGATGGCACCATTAAAATCATTCCGAAGATTGAGTTAACGACGGATGAGAAGTGCGAGAAGTGCAACAGTCCGATGGTGGTGAAGACCGGGCGGTTTGGAAAGTTCATCGCCTGCTCCGCCTATCCGGAGTGCAAGACCACCAAACCGCTCTCGCTGGGCGTGAAGTGTCCCCAGCCTGGCTGCGGCGGTGACCTTGTCCAGAAGCGCACGAGAAAAGGCCGTTCGTTCTTTGCTTGCAGTAAGTATCCGGCGTGTGAATATGCCTTGTGGGATCGCCCTATCAACAAGACCTGCCCGACCTGCAGCGCCCCGTTTCTCATCGAGAAAGTGAGCAAACAAGTCGGTCGCAGTGTCCAATGCCGCAGCGAAGAGTGTGGCTACCGCGAAGCAGGCTAAGTCCCACCGGATTCATCCTCCATCCATCGTGACTCTCTTCCATCCTGAAAACGGGACGCGGTATCCTTGCACCTCCGTCGGCGCTTGATGACGCTGCGAGATTGAGAACCAGTGTCGACAATGATGAAAATCAAACTCAAGGAGACTCTACCAGCCGAGTTGACGACGTCCCCAGACGTATTGATAATGAAATAAGATGGAGCTTTTGGCTGTAAAAGCCTCTTGAACGAAAGCGCCCTTGAGAGCCTATCAAACTTGAGAAAGGAGAGAAACTATGAAAGCCAAAGATGGAGTCATCAATATTCTGAACAAGATTCTGACCGCCGATTTGACGTCGATCAATCAATACTTCGTGCATGCCAAGATGTGCGAGAACTGGGGCTATGAGCGGCTCCATCACAAAGTGCGGGAGCGCAGTGTCGACGAAATGAAAGACGCCGACGAACTCATTGGCCACATTCTCTATCTGGACGGTGTGCCGAACGTGCAACGTATGAATACTGTGCAGGTAGGAGAAACTGTTCCCGAGCAGCTCAAGCTGGATTTAAAGGCCGAACAAGAAATGCTCACCTTGTTAAGCGATGGTGTGGTGCATTGTACGAAGGTGACCGATTTCACCACGCGGCACATGCTCGAGGATATGGCCAAAGACGTGGACCAACACATCGATTGGATCGAAACCCAACTGGAAACAATCAAACAGGTGGGAGTGGAAAATTACCTGGCTGAACAGATCAAAAAAGAGTCGTAAGGCAGGGAGGGCCTCAGGAGGACGAGAGGGCCCCGCCCACGAAGTGGGAGGGCACCACCCCTCCCGCTCCGTTGCCGGTGCATCGGGCACCGGCTGCACGTTCTACTGTCCGTCGATCGCTTCTATTTGGTAGTCCTCGTCCAGTGCTTTACGATGGTCACCAGGCCGACGAACCTGTTTATCTAGGCATGCCTGAATCATCGAGTCTTTTCCTACTTAGGAGGCAGTGAGAAAAGGACGACTCTGGCATCGTCGTTGTTGGTGGGACCAGCCGCCGCCGCATCTACTCCTTTCCATCCCACGGCTACAGCCTTCGTCTTGTCGGGAGACAGAGCGAGTCCAAAGAGCGCATCGGTTGGACCACCAAAGTCAATGAGAGTGAAGCCATTGCCGTTCAAGCGATGACCATTGGGTGTGAGGAGGACTAGGGCGCCGTCTTGCGTCGTGGCCGTCGGTTTTCCCTGTCCTACAATCAAGACACGCTGATCCGGTAAGATTGCTAGCTTTCGGCTGCGGTCGTCCTGGCCAGCCACATCGATCACGGCCACGCCTTTGTCCCCGTAGGTCTTATCCCATGTTCCATCGGGCAAGAATCGGGCACTGATGATATCGACCGTATCGGTTGACGCATTCTTTCCATAGCCGGCGATCACAAGGTTTTCTCCCTGCAAGGCTGCGTCATAGGCTTCGGCGACGGATGCAAGTAATGCCACGTTCACCACTCCGTTCTGGCCAAAACTCGAATCGAATTGGCCGTCAGGAAGCAACCGAAACAGCACGGTCGTAACGACGTCGTCAGTTCCGTCGGTATGGCCACTCACGACGATCTTTCCATCGGGCTGCACGATTGCAGTTCGAGGGCTGTCGCCCCCTGTGCCCACATCCAGCGTGACGAGGCCATCCGTTCCAAAAGTTGTGTCCACAGTGCCATTCGAGGTCAATTTCACTACCGCGTAATCGATGTCCGTACGACCTGCTCCATCGGCGAGCTTCCCGCCGACCACCAACAGATCGTCCCCGGGCAACAATGTCAGCCCCCACGAGGTATCTCCTCGAAAGGCCGTGCCATCGACTACTCCGACGCTGAGATCGAGACGCACAATCCCATTGGTCCCGAATGTCGGGTCCAATTGTCCTGTGGCATCGAACCGGACGACTGCAATGTCGGTATCCCGCGCCGCATCCCCACTCGCTGTCGGATTGTGCTCGACAGGTCCGGCGATCACGATCTTTCCTCCGGACTGTACGACCACGCCTCGTGCGAACTCCGCCGTCTTTCCGTCCACAGCCACGTTGACCGTGGCGATGCCACCATGGCCAAACGAAGTATCCAACCTGCCCGTCGAACCGAGACGCGCCAATGCCATATGGCGATCCTCACTGATGGTGACGAATCCTGCAGCGTAGTACCAATCCCCTGTGGTAGCGATCACGGTTTGGAAGCGATCTGCTTCCGTTGCTGACATGGCAACCGACACGACATCACTGTTGAGCCTGAGATGGGCAGTCGGTGAACTGGCACCTGGGGGTGAGTCTTCACTCGAACATCCTGCGGAGGCGAGGGCGGAAACCGTCAAGAGCATCCGTAAACTGGACCAGAGATGACCATGAAACCACTTTCCTGCAGTTACTGACTTCATTCCAACCTCCTCTGTGGCAATGCCCTGCGTGAGGGTACCGCGGTAATAATGAACGGAGGGGCTCTGCCTTTGGCCCTCGCCCAATAAATTCGGCTGATTCGTTTGATCGTCAGTCACTCATGTCGATCACCTCCTTCCTGGCATGAGACAACACTGCCATGGGTATTTGTCAGCGGCTAATCGGGATGCCGTGAACAGTGCCTATGTAGCTACATGCGCAACGGATGTCCTGACCGCTGGGTTGCGCCTGGGAGGATCTTCCGCTTGTGTACTCCTAGAAACATCAGAGCCCATGGTTGTTCATCAACCATGGGCTCTGGACTTGAAGTCCTTTGGCCTAGTCCATGCTGATCGCTGTTCCGCTCAGTAGACCTGCGATTCGATAAGATGCTGGCGTTGAGCGCGCCGGCTGTCGGTTCAGTACGATCACTCCCGAAGCGAAAGTCTCCCTGCCGACTGTTTCTCTGCCCGCGAAGAAGCGCCGGATTGGCCTAGGAGGCGGCACAGCACAGGGACCAGTGTGGGATCAAACTGTGTTCCTGAAGCCACGCGCAGAATTCTGAGCGCGATCTTGTTGCGTGTATCCGAACCGTGCACATCGGGCACCTGAATGGCGTCGAAGGCGTCGGCGATCGAGAGAATCCTGGATCCAAGGGGGATGAATCGTCCCCTGATGCCGTACGGATAGCCCGATCCATCCCACCGTTCGTGGTGGTGGGCAATGAGGACGGTAGCCTCTCGGAGGAAAAAGAACGGTTCGAGTAGCGAGGCGCCAAGCCGAGGGTGATTCTGCACGGTGACATAGGACTCTGGATCGAGCTGGTTCGCTCCGATGGTGAGTTCGTGAGGAAGCATCAAGAGCCCGATGTCGTGGAGCAAGGCCGCGAGTTTCAGATCGTGCAACTCGCCTGTCGTCAGGCCGATTGCTTGCCCGATCAGCACCGAAATCTCGGCCGTGCGGTGGCCGTGGCCGTATTGCCAGGGGAGTGCGCGATCCAATTCCCTGCTCACTTGCCGCACGAGGATGCTTTCGACATCGCGGCGTGACGCCAAAGGGAGTTGGAGACGGTCGATCTTCCGGAGCAATGCCTGGATCGTGATGATCCCAGGATGAATGTGTTCAGAGATGTAATGTTGCATCGTCATTTCTCCGAGAAAGCGCAGAGCCCAAGACCACGCGATGTGGTCTTGGGCTCTGGGTGAAAAACCTCTGGCCGCAATTTGTATTGAGCCTCAGGGCGCGTTAGTTCATTCTTCTTTCCCGTGCTTTCCTGCCAACAGCGGCTGGTTCAAGACCCACATTTCGTAGAGAGGGATGACCATCATGATGAGAAAACCCACTGTCATCAGGGTATCGCCCGTCAGCATGGTTAAGACGAATATGGGGGAGATGTAGCTGATGAGCCAGGGAGAGACCAGGTCCAAGATCACTCCACCGAACGAGACCCAGGTCGTGATGATTTTCAGTTTGTTGCCGACGCTGGTGAGATAGAGGACATGTACGAGAATCATAAACACGACCGGCATCGTAAAGAGGTGGAAGTGGGTAATTTCTGCCAGTTCTCTGAACGACATCGGTTCGCCGAAGGTGGCATCCGACCCCCGGTAGTGACTGGCGATTCCTTGTGGCGACAGTCCTGTCATGCTGTGGGCCCAGAAGAAGGAAAAGGTAAAGCCAGCCAGCATCAAGAGGAGAAAGAAGGTGTAGACCAGTCGGATATGCCGATCGGAGTCGCGGAGACGAAAGCGGGTGTTGAAGTTACGCATGGTTGAGAAGGTCGTTGGCTCCTGTTAGTTTCCGAAGATGGAGCCGAAGATCCCCTTCTCCGATTTCCTTGCCGCTACAGTATCGCTGCCGAGCCCAGCCGGTTTTAAATAAAACTCATCGACCAGCACCAGCACCCGTTTAATTCCCGCGGTCATCGAGCGGACTGACATGGTGGCGCCGCTGATGTTGATGATGTCTTTGTTGATGCGGACCGGAT